>CBFIHW010000001.1:0-72315 GCA_965662325.1 uncultured Pirellulales bacterium
ACCAGCCGCTTTCGTTACAGTGAAGGCGCCGACAGTTTCTTCTGGTTGAGGGCCGCTAACAAGGTCTGCCATGCAATAACTTGCGGTGAATACTAGGGCAATGGCCGCTGTTCTGGCTGTGAGTCGTTGAAATGTTTTCAGGAACTCCATCGAAAACTCCTACGTGTGGATGAGGTGCTGTTTTGACTATGAGCAGGATAAATCCGTTTTTCTCATAATTTTCCAAACAATTTAGGGACCCATGCCACAGTGGCAAGAAGCAATCCCTTTGTTGATTCTATCATAGCGCGGTTAGGATGAATCCGGCAACCGTTTCATGCCAGGTGAAATGGTACGGCGCTGTGTGACTTCCAAGAAAACGAGGCTCAAGATGCCAAATTTAATGCCCAATCCAACCATTCGGCAGACACAACTCTTTATTGACGGTCAGTGGATTCCAGCCCAATCCGGAAAGACCTTTGACACGGTGAACCCTGCAGACGAAGAGGTGATCGCACAGGTGGCAGAAGGTGATGTAGCTGACGTCGAGCATGCCGTTCAAGCAGCCCGTCGGGCTTTTGATGAAGGGCCATGGCCTCGACTAAATGCTCGGGAGCGAGGCAAAATCATGCACCGACTTTGTGACCTGATTGATGCTGAGATTGATGAACTCGCGGCCCTTGAGTCTCTCGATAACGGGAAGCCGCTGAAAGATTCCCGATATGTTGATATTCCTTTGGCGGTTGAGTGCCTTCGCTACTACGCTGGGTGGGCAGATAAAATTCACGGTTCAACAATCCCAGTGAACGGTGAGTTTTTGTGCTACACAAGACGTGAACCGGTAGGTGTTGCTGGGCAAATCATCCCATGGAACTTTCCAATCCTCATGGTGGCATGGAAGTGGGGTCCAGCGCTGGCAGCAGGCTGTACCCTTGTCATGAAGCCGGCTGAACAGACGCCATTGACTTGTCTTCGTTTAGCTCGTCTCGCACAGAAAGCCGGGGTTCCTGATGGAGTAATTAACGTCGTGCCAGGCTTTGGCCCAACAGCCGGTACTGCAATCGTTAGGCATCCCGGAGTCGATAAGATTGCTTTTACTGGTTCTGGTGAAACAGCGAAGGTGATCATGCGTCAGGCCGCCGATACGATGAAAAGAATGACGCTTGAGCTTGGTGGTAAGAGCCCAAACATTGTGCTGGCAGACGCTGACTTAGAAGCCGCGGCAGAAGGTGCTCATATTGGCATACACCTTAATCAAGGCCAGTGCTGTTGCGCAGGCTCACGGCTTTTTGTTGAAGATTCAATTCATGATTCTTTCGTAGAAAAAGTTGTCGAGCTATCAAAGAAACGTCGGGTCGGAAATCCTTTCGATCCGGCTACCGAACAGGGACCGCAGGTTGATCGTGCTCAGTTCGAAAAAATCATGGGCTATATTGAGAAGGGACAAGCAGAAGGAGCTGTTTGTGCAACTGGGGGACAACGAGTTGGTGATCGTGGATTTTTTGTTGAACCGACGGTTTTTACTGAGGTTCAGGATGAGATGGCCATTGCTCGAGATGAAATATTTGGTCCCGTGTTATCTGTTCTTCGGTTTTCAGATATCGATGAATTAGTTCGTCGTGCCAATGCCACGACATTTGGTCTCGCTGCTGCAGTGTGGACACGAGATGTGACGAAAGCCCATATCTTGGCCGAACGATTACGAGCTGGGACAGTTTGGGTGAACTGCTACGACGTTTTTGATGCGGCTGCACCTTTTGGTGGGTTTAAGCAGTCCGGGTTTGGCCGCGAGCTTGGACAGCGTGGTCTCGATGCATACTTAGAAGATAAAACAGTCACGGTCCGTTTGGGGTGAGTAGTTGATTCAACGACCAATTTGATCGAGGGGAAGACTTTTATGTCAAAAGTACGCACTGGTGGTGGTTGGAGAGCGATACGTTACACCTTCAAAAAGGCGTATGAGGCAGGTGGCTTGTGGTCTTTGTGGAAAGCGATGCGGAGTAAGAATACATGCAAAACATGTGCCCTCGGCATGGGGGGGCAGGCTGGTGGCATGGTCAATGAGTCTGGCCACTTTCCCGAAGTGTGCAAGAAATCATTTCAGGCCATGGTGGGGGACATGCAAGGCGGAATTCCGGATGATTTTTTTCAAACATACTCCGTTGCACAGCTCAGTAAATTTACACCGTATCAGTTGGAGCATTCGGGAAGGCTTGTAAAGCCGCTCATATTGAAAAAAGGAAGTCAGCATTATCAGCCAATAACGTGGAGTGAGGCGATGGAACGCATCGTCACGAAACTCCGTGACACAGAGCCAAGAAAAAGTTTTTGGTATTTCTCAGGGCGATCAAGTAACGAGGCGGGCTTCCTCTTGCAGTTGTTTGCAAGGCTCTACGGCACGAATCATGTGAATAACTGTAGTTACTACTGTCATCAAGCAAGTGGTGTTGGACTGACAAGTGTTATTGGTACCGGAGCAGGCACAATTAAGTTGGACGATCTTGAGCAAAGTGATTTCGTCATGCTGATAGGAGGCAATCCGGCAAGTAATCATCCTCGCATGATGAGGTCATTGATGATGGTTCGGCGACGCGGCGGCAAGGTTGTTGTTGTGAATCCCATGATTGAAACAGGCCTTGTAAATTTTTCAGTCCCCAGTGATCCCCTGAGCCTGCTATTCGGAACAAAGATAGCGAGCACATACGTTCAGCCATGTCTTGGCGGTGATCTTGCGCTCATCTACGGAATTATGAAGCGATTGAAAGAGATGCATGCCTGGGGACATGGGGAAACGCCTGAGCCGATTATTGATGAAGAGTTCCTTGCTGACCACACGCAGGGCTGGGATGCAGTAGCGGAACGTCTTGAATCGTTGACATGGGATGAGATTGTTAAAAAGTCAGGTGTGGGGAAAGAGGAGATCAACGATATCGCATCGCAGTATGCAGCGTCGAAGCGTGCCGTCTTTTCCTGGACCATGGGTGTCACGCATCATCTTCATGGTTCAGCCACCGTCCAGGCTATTGCGCAGCTTGCACTGATGCGACGCATGATTGGTCGCCCTGGCGCTGGACTCCAGCCAATCCGAGGCCACTCAAATATTCAGGGAATGGGTACGGTGGGTGTGACTCCAAAATTGAAAGAAAAAATATTCGAACGGCTTGAGTCCGAACTCGGTGTGACGCTGCCAACATTTCCTGGTTTTGACACGCTCGAGTGCCTCGAAGCAGCCGATCGGGGGGACATGCAGTTTGCGTTTTGTTTAGGAGGAAATCTGTACGGCGCAAGTCCGGATGCCAGTTTTTCCAGACGGGCGATCGGGCGCACTGATATGACGGTATATATGAGTACGTCGTTGAATACCGGGCATGCCAGTGGACTTGCACAAGAAGAAACAATTATTCTCCCTGTTCTCGCCCGTGACGAGGAGCCGGAACCCTCTACTCAGGAAAGTATGTTCAGTTATGTGCGACTTTCTGACGGAGGTAAACCAAGACATGAGCAAAGTGTTGACTACGGGCCACGAAGTGAAGTCGAAATTATTTCGGAACTAGGTTGCCGAATTCTTGGAACAAGTGGGCCAGTAAACTGGCTCGAAATGTCACATACGAGCACAATTCGTAAAGCGATTGGCCGCATGATCCCAGGCCTTGAGCGGATTTCCAAGATGGACCAAACCAAAGAAGAGTTTTCCATCCCTGGTCGTACTCTCGATACGCCGACATTTCCTACCGCAAATGGAAAAGCAACCTTTCATGTTCATGACTTGCCAGATGCGCCAGAGGGGTTGCAGTTAATGACGATCCGCAGTGAAGGCCAATTCAACACGGTTGTGTACGAAGAAGAAGACCTGTATCGGAATCAAAGTCGGCGGGATATTGTGTTAATGCATCCTGACGATATTCGCAATCGTGGTCTGTCAGCAGGAAGTCTTTGTCGCGTTCAAAGTGATTCTGGCGAAATGCGCAGGGTAACCATCTCAGCGTACCCAGAAATTCGCCAAGGGTGTGTGGCGATGTATTATCCAGAAAGTAATGTCCTTGTCCCAAAAGAAGTCGATCCACTTTCTCGTACACCATCCTATAAGCGAGTGGCTGTAGAAATTGTGAATGATGAAAGTTTGAGCTTGATTGAAAGTAGCTCTGAAAATATTCCTACTGTCGCAGCAGGTACGCCACGTCAGAAAATGACCCAGTGCTAGGCTGTTTGTTTTCTGTTTTGTTCAGGAAGGCTTGGCATCAAGATGTGTAATTAACGCTTCTTGTGTCACAGCTGAATCGACTCCGTTGCGGAGGGGGCAATGAGTAACGCCCAGAGGCATGCGTTGAGGATAACCTTGCTGCGTGTATCGTGTACTCAGCTGTCGTGGTAATGTAAACCGATAATTGCTACTCCTCATTCGCCATCTGGAAGTTCGACAGCCCATAACACTGCTTTTTCTCTTCCCAGGTTTTCTACAATGTGCTTATAGGGGCTTTTGGTGTGGACGTATGGGCCGGTTCTTCCAATATCACTTGGGGTTACTTTGCGTGTGGGTAAAAATGAAGTCCTTGAGAAGTGCCCAGCTGATTGCCATAAAAAAACTTTTTGGAATCGCATGTTGAATCGCCAGTTGGTCTGAGAAGTGAATAGCGCAACTCATTGAGTAGTCGGATTACCAGGAGAAGTTTAGAATTGCGGTTTCCGAATTGGATTGCAGGAGAATATGCTCTCGTAGGACTCGCTAATCCAAGGCAAGAAGTCCTTGGGAAATTTGTCAGCAAGGTCCTCAACGGCAAAATGTTAAAAACCAAAAACCACTTCTTGACCGTTGAATTCAGAAGAGCGGTCTGAATGTTTGTGTCAAATGTGATCACTGTCATTACGCTGACTGCCCTCCCTAAAAACCAATTTCATCGGCGTCAAATACTGATTCACGCGAGAATGGTACCCTCAGCGCACTTGGACACCTGCGTTGAAGTTATTCAGTCGTGGCGGACGAGCTGGCTTGCCTAGCACAAGATCTTTTTTCTCCAGTTTTATGTGCTGTATTTCCAACGCGGGCGAACCATTCTCGATTTTCATGCTATTAGATTTTCTAATAGCTGTGGTGCTGCTCGGGGGGCTGTTGAGTCCAAATGAATAAACTTCAAAGGAGTTCGGCTGAAGGGCCACCATGGAATTGTTGTTCCTGCAGCCGAATATGTATTTCCGCGGTGGCAAAATCGATGTGCCCTGTTTTCTGTCGGAATGTTCGCTTCCAAAGTAATTGGACACCTAGGCAATGAGAAACTTGCGAGCTGCGCAGTTTCTAGGCAGGCAGTCCGGTGCCCTCATTTCAGACACGGTTGGCTAGTCTTTGGGCACTCGGGCAAATTGCGTTCTAAGTCGTTGATAGCAAACAACTTGCAGTCAATGCTTGACCACTTGTGCATAGTTAATGCGATTTCGTTTGTGAGAGAGTTCTGTTTGTGCGGAGTGAAGTGTGCAGCCCGGCTCTCTTCGGTCTGAGTCGACATATGGAAGGAGTCATGAATGCCAGCGTTTACCCAAAAAGAATCCGGAGGCTTTGCTGATACCACGGTAAGTCACGGTTCGCAGGCAATTCTTGAGGTAGCAGAGCGTCTCTATGCTGCTGAACCAGACTGGATCATTTTTTTTCGCGAAATAATGGGTCTTGATGGAATAGTTCGGCGGACCTATCAGACTCCAGACTCTCTTATGCGTTTTGAGTGTTCCGCTGAATATGCACGAATTCGTGAAATGTTGGATGCTCTGCGGCAGAAGCAGCAGGAAAAATCACCAGTTCGGGAAGCACAGCGTGTTGTCACTGTCAGAATGCCCATGTCACTTCACGAAACACTCAAAGCAGAGGCCCAGGACATGAATGTGAGCATCAACAAACTCTGTATTTCGAAATTGCTCAAATTATTGGACGAAAATGCCTGCCGGGACCTTGTGCCCGAAGGTCACGCCGAATAAACGTTACTGGACCAAGGAGTATACTTTAAAAAGAAAGAATCTGAGTGGGCCTGTAAGCCGGGTTTTGTTCTTTTGGGGGTCATTTTCCCAAAAGAGGCAATCATTTCTCTACGATGGCAGTTGCCTGCCACCTCAAGCAGCCCACCCGAAAAGAAACCGAAGCGGAACGCCTCAGGCCGCTGTTTTAGAGCGGACTCTTTTCTGTTCGGCCTTGCTCCCGATGGGGTTTAACGACCCAAGCCAGTCACCTGGCATGCTGGTGAGCTCTTACCTCACCGTTTCACCCTTACCAGCAGACAGGAGCCTGCTGGCGGTCTATTTTCTGTGGCACTTTCCCTAACCTTACGGTTGGTGGGTGTTACCCACCATCGCATCCTCCGGAGCCCGGACTTTCCTCTCGCCAGAATCTTATTGGTACAAAAAATGCAGCTCTATCCCGAAAGATGAAAATGCTAGTTTTGCAATCCAAATCTGTTTCTGACCAGCGACTGCCCGGCCCACTCAGATTCCTACAAAATCGTCGCACGGCAAACGGCGAAGAGCAAGCGGTGCCTGCTACTTTGGGGTGCTAGTGATTAATCGGGATGAGACCGCGTGAAATGACCAAAAAATATAAATAGGTAATACGTGGGACAGTTTTTCCCATCGTATAGTTCAAATAGTATGCTAAGAGATAAGAATTACCCTGCTGGGCGTTATAACGCCGGAGAATCCAGTTGATGTTCGGCGAATTACAACCTATTGGCGGAGGGGACTCGATTCCTTTGCTAAAGAAAGCTTTAGTGGTTGGCCGGCGAGAGTCTGCTGATATCGTACTGAGATTCCCAACAATTTCAGGAAGTCATTGTGAACTTGTTGTTGAAGATGGAATTTGGGTTGTACGAGATCTTAATAGTAGCAATGGAACAAAAGTGAACGGTGTTCGTGTTAATGAACAGCATGTCAAGCCAGGTGATACGCTTTCATTTGCTAAATATGCTTTTGAATTCTTCTACGATCCTGCAGAGTTGGGTGCAACCGATGATGCCAAGAGTAAACTTGCTGAGACGGATGTTTTCAGCCGCAGCCTTCTTCAGGCCTCTGGGTTGGAATCTCGCCGCAGGCGGTGATCGTTGGCAGCAGGGGAGAGTGTAAGCCGTGGCGTCACCTGCAGGAGTATCAATGGAAGTGCCATGCTGTGTATGCTTGAGATATGAAGAATTCTCGGATATCTCGGGTCGCTTTTCGCAAAAACCGTCATGCGCGTCGACGACAAACTGATGTTACTCGGCAATTCGAAAATGACGGCGATGTGAGTGAGAACCTTGCTTCGTCAGAGAGGATCTCCGGCAAAGGAGAACTTACCCGAAAACGGACAGTCAAACTGCCTGCTGTTGAAGACGGGGTCAATAGCTCTCGAAATGGAAATGATGCGTGGCGAGGGCAAGTGCTGCACGCTCATGGCTTGGATAGCTTTGTGCGTGATGAGTTTGGGCAGATTACACGGTGCGCAATTCGGCAGGTCTTACATGATGTCGCGACAGATCAGCGCCATCCTGTATCTGCAGGTGATTGGGTGCATGTGCAGGGGCGAGGTGAAGAGGCCGCCATCTGTTTCATTGAACCACGCCGCAGTGCCTTAAGCCGATCGAGCCGTGGCCGCCGCCACACACTTGTTGCGAATGTAGATCAATTGTTTATTGTCGGCAGTGCTGCCCAGCCTGACTTAAAACCTGGCTTGATTGACAGGATGCTCGTAGCTGCGGAGTCTGCTGGCATCCGTCCCGTGATTTGTATTAATAAAATTGATCTGATTGACCCAGCTGAACTTCTTCCGCTTGCTGGGGTGTACGCTCGCATGGGCTACCCTGTGATCCTCTGTTCATCAGTGACTGGGTATGGCCTTTCTCGACTAAGAATTGAATTAGATGGGCAAGTCACCGCCGTGGTTGGGCAGAGTGGTGTCGGTAAGTCATCATTACTCAACTGTCTCGAGCCAGAGCTCGAATTGCCTGTCTCTGATGTAAGTCGTGACAATGAAAAGGGGCGTCATACAACAACTGCTGCAAGATTACTTCCGCATTCATATAACGGCAGTTTTGTTGACACTCCCGGTGTGCGTCAGTTTCAGCTTTGGGAAACTGTTCCAGCTGAGGTTCCATCCGCCTTCCGTGACTTACGTCCTCTCGCGAATCACTGCCGCTATCCTGACTGTAGCCATTCACATGAGTCTGGATGTGCTGTGAAGGATGCTGTTGCTGATGGTCTTCTCGATACTCGACGCTGGGAAAGTTGTTGTCACCTTGCTGCAGGAGCGGAGGATAGTCGCGAGTGAGTCTCCCGGAACGTACCGCTGGTGTTGAGTCAGAGCGAACTGTGCTTGTCGGTGTGTATATCAATGCGCCGGCGAATCCCAAAAACCCATTGTTGGAGTTGTCGGGCCTGGCAATCACGGCAGGTGCAGACGTTGTGGCCGAATTGGTCCAGCGTAGACACGAACCAGATCAGCGGACATATATTGGCCGAGGGAAACTCAAAGAACTTTTGTCTGTTGTTGAGCATTACGATGCCGATGTTGTCATGTTTGACAATGATCTTTCACCGGCACAAATAAGAAACCTTGAGCATGAGTTGAATTGCAAAGTGCTGGATCGCTCAGAGGTCATCCTTGATATATTTGCTGCACGTGCACGAACGTATGAAGCGAGGTTGGCTGTAGAGTTAGCGCAGTTGGAGTATTCGTTGCCTAGGCTTAAGCGAATGTGGACACACCTCTCACGGCTGAAGATGGGTATCGGGATGCGGGGTCCTGGTGAAAAGCAGCTTGAAGTGGACCGGCGGCTTGTCGAAAAGAGGATTCATGAACTGAAGCAGGAATTGTTAGTTATTCATCGTCGCCGTGAGAGACAGGTTGCAGCGAGGCATGAGCAGCAAACGGTGTCTCTTGTTGGTTATACAAATGCAGGAAAAAGCACTCTGCTCAACACCCTCACTCACGCAGACGTCCTTGCTGAAGACAAACTCTTTGCCACACTGGACACTCGTACCAGACGATGGAAACTGCCAAGTTGGGGGCCGGTGTTATTAAGTGATACTGTTGGCTTCATTCGTGATTTACCGCATCATCTGATTGCAAGCTTTAAGGCAACGCTTGAAGAGACTCAGCAAGCCGACTTGCTGCTTCATGTGGCAGACGCTTCGAGTCCGTTTGTTGAAAATCAGATTAAAGCAGTCCATTCGGTACTCGAAGAGCTATGTGTTGATGTAAAAGACACGATACTTGTTTTGAATAAACTCGATGCGGTGACCGATCGCATTACACGAAATCGATTGTGTGATAGGTATCCTTATGCGGTAGGTGTCTCTGCTCAAACAGGTGATGGCCTTGAAGAGCTTGCGGTACGTACGAGTGATGCTCTGGGGCGAAGCTTTCGGAATGTTGAAGTAGAAACGGATTGTGGGAACGGCCGTCTTTTGGCTTGGCTTGCTAAGCATGGCGAAGTTCTGTCGAAGCGATTTGGTGATGAGCGAATGATAATTCACTGCCGTATACCACCGGCAGTTCTGGGGCGTATCGATCCAGATGAAGCAACGGTAAGAGATTGTGATAATGAGTTGCACGAGCAGTTACACTCTCGATTGTCCTCTTCAATACAGTCTCCCATAACGGAGGCTACATCACGTGTCGTGTCATAAAGTGAGAGATCTTTCTGGGAAATGTGGTATTTTGACCGGGGCGACTTCCGGTGTAGGCAGGGCACTTGCAAAGTTGCTTGCGGAGCGAGGTGCACGGCTTGTCATTTCAGGTCGCCGTGAATCACGGTTGATCGATCTCGCCTCAGAATATCCTGGATCGCTTATTCCTCTTTCCGGGGATATTACGAATAGTGAATTTCAGGAGGAGCTTGTCAGAAGTGCAAAGGCAGCATTTGGTAGTATCGATTTGGTCGTCGCAGCGGCAGGAGCCGGAGCAGTCGGACCGTTCTCAGAGTCATCGTTGAATACGATGAGGAGTGTATTTGAAATTGATTTTTTTGCTCCAGTAGAGCTTGTCTACAAATCGCTTCCGCTACTAGAGAATGGTCATGCGCCAGCTGTTGTATTGATTGGTTCGATACTCGGAGTGCATCCGCTACCCTTGCATGGCGGGTACGCAGCAGCAAAAGCCGCGTTGCATGGGTTCGCTAGTGCAGTGCGGCCAGAATTGGCTTCTCTCGGTATTGATGTACATGTTGCAATACTTGGCCCGACCGAATCAGAATTCTGGGACAATCTTGTTGCTGGCGAACGGGCCAGCTGGTCGCAGGGTCGTCCCTTGCCGGCAGAGACTACAGCCGCAGCGATTATTGCTGCACTTGAACGCGGAAGGGCTACTGTGATCCCAGGCTGGCGAGCAAAGACGTATGTCTTTTTATCACGATTTTTTCCAGCCCTTATTGATTTATTTGTTCGCTGGAAACGTCGATATCTTCGCCAATCGTGAGTAATTCCTCTGCATCGAGCCATTGGTCGTTGGTTTGGAAAAGCTGCTGAATCGCTGCCTTGTGGAGTTTCATTTTTATTTCTCCGACGCCAAGGGCGCCGTAAAGAATTTTTGTACCATCCCGTCGCGCGGCATCGGTAACCTGGATGCCAGCTATTCCAACTGGCGGCACCGCATTGAGGTCAATGTAGACCGTGGTGGAAATCGCTTGTGCAAATTGTGCTTCAGTAAGCATCTCGACACCAGGCCCACCTGCCGAAACAATTAGATCGACGGAGCCAATTATCTTCTCAAGCATTTTGGTTGAAGCAGGCTCGAAGTGAGCGAGAGGGAGTTTTTTGCTGAGTAGCTTGCAGTGTTGGGATGCATGCTCAAAAGATCGTGAGGCAAGAAGAACGTGGACTCCTTGATTCGCAAGAAGCCGGCTCACTCTTTGTCCAACAGGGCCAGTGCCACCGAGTACAAGAGCTTGGTACGCTTTTGACCTAGTCAGGGTCTGGAATGAAATATGTCGCTTTGCTGCAAGAATCGTTGCGGCTGCGGTTGTGTTTGCACCAGCTGGGTCAATGAAGACGCTAACACGAACAGAATTGAGAAAAGTCTTTGAAATCTGGGAAGCAATCTCTTCTACTCGAGTAATATTTTTGCCTCCAAGGAAAATGCTCGTTGAAGCAAGATCGGATACTCCGCGGGTGAACATTGCTCCATGGACCAGTGAAATAACATTCTCTGGTGAGACGTTGCCGTGTCGCAAAAGAACGTCGACACCCGCATCAACAGCAACAATCGCATCGAATGAGCAGGGTTGTGGATCAACATCAAGTTGCAAGAGAATTTTCTTCATGGAAGAAAGTTAGCCTAGTCAGTCATGTTCCGAAGATCGAGGCCTGCAGGCCAAAGGTATCAGCCTGCAGGCCATTCGTTTTGCACTAGAAGCCACGGAATGGGTGCGCAGAATCTTTTCCTGCGATCATTTCATCTGCTGTAGGCTTGCCGTGCATGGCGTTCGTAATTGAGTCAAGTGTTGCCTTGTAGTTATTGTCATAAATCTTCTTGTCATCCTCTGCCAACCAGTGAATGAATACGCCACAAACGATAACAAGATCTTCGGCTTGATCTTTGGGAATAACTCCACTTTCAACACTATCTGCAACGGCTTTGGCGACTGCTGCTTGTGCAGGACCAAACATCTGAACTGCCTGTTTTGCTCCCTTGATGGTTACTTTCGTAATCATCACTGTGGCAGGCTTGACAGCAAGATTTGGTGTCAGCACTGCGAGCAGGTTGGAATGCCCCTCGCTCTGGCGTGAAAGTGCGTTGGCAAACGCTATCCCGACAGGACCGTCCTTGGTGCCAATCAATAAATCGATATGAGCAACTTCATTGCCATCACCGGCTAACGATTCACCTATAAACATCGACATGTGCGAGATCTCCTCGAAACGAGTGCAAAAGTGCTGATGGTCTATCGCAGGATGAAGTATCCTGCTAGGCGAAAAGGTATCGTATGGAGGCGTTATCAGCAATGAGGCGAAGTTTGCTATCTTCAAGATAACGTTTTCGGGACGTAGTAATCTGTGGGTTCAATGCCGGGTGTGTACAAATTTGCTTGTTATTGGTGCTAGTGCCCGTGCTTTCGCAGCATCGGCATGTCGTCTTGGAATAAAGGTCAATGCTATTGATCTTTTCGGAGATCAAGATCTTCGAGAGATTTGTGGCCGGGTGGTGCAGGTTCATGCAAACGACTATCCGAATGGCTTGCCTGCAATCGCGGCAACATTTCCGGAATGCCCTGTGGTGTATACAGGTGGTCTGGAAAACCATGTCAAAGTTCTCCGCAGGCTGTCGGCCGCAAGGACGCTTATAGGAAATGTTCCAGAAACGGTAAAAAAAGTTAGAGATCCGGCTTTCGTTCAACAGTTAGCTCACAAAAACGGCTGCAGCTATCCAGCGACTTTTTCTCATTCGTCTGGTTTGCCAAAGGACGGAACATATCTGAGAAAACCAATAGCTAGCGTTGGTGGTGCTGGGATTACGCCATGGCTCGGTTTCTCTGGAAAATCTTGTGCCAGTGGTGAACTCTGGCAAGAGTTTGTTGCAGGAATTCCAATGTCCGCCAGCTTATTGGTAAGCCCAGAAGGGATTGAAGTGCTCAGTATCTTCCGGCAACTCATTGGACGTGGGTGGTGTCGAGCCAAGCAGTTTAGCTTTTGTGGTGCCGTTGAACTTTCAAATGCGGGCTTACAGAAAGAAACGTATAAGCGGTTGTTCCAGTTCGCGAGTGCTCTTGCTGAAGAAGCAAGCCTTATAGGACTCATTGGCATTGATTTTGTAATGCCCCGAAAGATGACAAGAAAATCGATTGGAAAGCCAACTATTCTTGAGGTCAACCCGAGGCCCACAGCCACGATGGAGTTGACTGAACGTCGTACTGGCCAGAGTCAGGCGGGGCTACATCTTTATGCAAACGGTTTTCCATTGCCTGCGAAGTCACTTGTTTCAACAGGTGGACCAGATGTCTGTTGGGGGAAAGCGGTTGTGTTTGCTGAGAAACCGCTTTATGTCTCTGCGTCTTTTGATCACCATCTCACAAGGTGTGCCTCGTTTATTGAGGATCGCAGTCCGGGATGGCCAATGATTACAGATAGGCCGTGCTGTGGGACTGTCATTCAAGCTGGCCACCCAATTACGACTATTTTTGCATCAGCCCAAACACCGGGCAGTGTGCTTCGTAGTCTGCGAGAGCATGTTGGTGAAATTGTGCGAGTTCTTTGAGAAGGGGAGCTGTTCTTAGCCCGCAAGCCTGCGGTTTGTGGTGTCCTCATTCGCTTCAGCAAGAAAATGCATTAAGTAGGCATCCTCTGTGGTGTCTTGGTAGAAGTCACGCAGAACACTTGTTGCAAGAAATCCTAGTGAACGGAAAAAAACTTGAGCAGGAAGATTCGTTTCGCGGACTTCCAAAACAATTCGGTTGCGTCTTTGAGGGCTGAGTTTAGAGATTAATTTTGTCAGCATTGCTGTACCGATTCCCAGTCGTCTGTGCGTGCGCGCGACGGCAAAGTTTAGAATATGTACTTTTGTCCGGTGGAGTTCGTAAAGCATGTAGCCCACAACGCCACCACTTATTTCGGCAACCATACCAATGCAGTTGCGTTGTCGTAAGCATCGGGTGAAATCAGTATCCGCCCAAGGGAACTCAAATGATTCTTCCTCAATACAGAGGATTTCAGCCATGTCTCGACGGATCATCCAGCGAATTTGCACCTGGTCGGTTGAGGAAAGCTGGTGGTCGTAGGTGGTTTTCACAGAATTTTCTCCGAAGATCTCTTTATCTCAGCATATGAAATAAGTCAGGAATTACGTGCGTTCGCACTGTTAACTTGCTTGTTCGCCAGTTTTGCTTTGGCGAGACGCTAGCAGGTCTCGACGAGCCAACCAAGATGTTTCCTGCCCATGAAACTGCCTTGACCGCCTCGCAGGAAGTGCCTACTTTCCCCGGGTCTGCCAGCCTCCGTTCTGTGCTGGCTTCACCTCGGTTGTTGGATGGTTGCATGAACTGGTTGCACATGCTTTCGCAACGAATGCGAGGCTATATATATTGCGGACTTATTTGTTGCATCGTTCTCGGTGTGATGGTGCTCGGGTGCGCTGGCCCTGCTATTCGTAGTCAAAGCCCAGAGCTTGAGGCTTTGGTGGCGGTCGAATCTGCAACACAACTTGTAGGCGACTATGCTTCGCCGTGGGGACTCCATAGCCAGCGAATCGAGCGAGCTGCACTTATTACCGGCTTGCCTGATACGGGCAGTGATCCGCCGCCTGACCCACGTCGGCAGATGCTCTTAGAGGACATGCAAGCAAGAGGAGTGGTCGATCCAAATCGCTTGCTTGCGTCTCGGTCAACTGCGCTTGCTTGGGTAAGCGGAACACTCCATCCGGGTATTCGTAAGGGTGAAAGATTTGACGTGACTGTTGAAGTGCCTGGAAATCACGACACCACAAGTCTTGCTGGTGGTTGGCTTATGGAGGCACGGCTCGTTGAGATGGCGGTTCTAGGGAACCGTATTCGTGATGGTCATACACTCGGCGTGGCAGAGGGCCCATTGCTCGTCGATCCGGTTTCTGCTGGGGGAGTGGATTCAATTGCAACTCTTCGTGGTCGAGTACCCGGTGGTGGTGTGTCGTTGACTTCACGGTCGATCGGTTTGTCGATTCATCCGGAACATCGGTCTGTCAGTCTGTCGAAACGGATTGGCGATTGTATAAATGAAAGATTTCACGCAATTATTCGAGGCGTGAAGCGTGGTGTTGCAACTCCGAAAACAGACCGCTTTATTGAACTTGAGGTTCCCGAAGTTTATAAGAATAATTTAGGGCGTTATGTCAGTGTTGTTCGGTCGTTGGCGGTTGCCGAGCCGAGTGGTAATCGTCATGCAAGGTTGGAACTTCTCTCAAGGCAACTTGAAGATCCTGTTACTGCACCACGAGCTGCGGTACGACTTGAAGCCATTGGGAAAGAAGCAATCGGCACGCTTCGTAAGGGGCTCAAATCAACAGATGCGGAGGTGCGTTTTGTCTCAGCTGAAGCGCTTGCATATCTCGGGGAGTCACTTGCGGCCGAAAAACTTGCGGAGGCATCTCGTGAACTGAGAAGTGCTCGACCGAAAGCATTAGCGGCACTTGCAATCTTGGATGATGCGAATGGTATCGATGCACTTCGTTCCCTTCTGGATAGTCGCAGTGCAGAAACCCGTTATGGTGCGTTCCGTGGACTTTCTATGATTGATCCCAGCTTGCCTGATATTCGGGGGGACATGTTGGGTGAAGCATGTCGGCTTCATGTTATTGATGTGTCAGGGGAGCCTCTGATTCACGCTACAAGAGCGGCACGGGCAGAGGTGGTGCTCTTTGGAGATTCACATCCTGTGAGTAACGGGCTTCGAGTTGAAGCAGGGCCATCAATTGTAGTTGTGGTGGAAGAAAATTGTGCAGTCGTAAGCTGCTTTAGGCCAGATGAACCGGACCTGATAAAGGAAGTGGACTCGCAGGTAGAAGATATCCTTCATGCGATTGTGGAATGTGGAGGAGGATATCCAGATGTTATCCAGTTTTTGCAACAGGCAACAGCAAAACGAAGTGTGCAAAGTCGGCTTGCGTTTGATGCGATCCCTACAGAGTTTGACGGGCGGCTCAGCGTTCCGCGAGAAGTCGTAAATAGGAAACAAGATGTAAAGGAAGAGGATGATCAAAGTAAGGGTGACGATAACAGAGGCGATTCAGAAAGTTACTGGCCTTCTCTGTTTGACACAGCCCTGCTGGAAGCCGGCGCATGATAACACTGAAGGCCCTGGAGCTTTTCGGATTCAAGAGTTTTGCTGACCGGACGCGATTTGAGTTTCCGGAAGGCATTACCGTTGTTGTTGGTCCAAATGGCTCCGGAAAATCAAATGTAGTAGATGCAATCAAGTGGGTGCTTGGTGAGCAATCTGTTCGTAATCTCAGGGGCAAAGCGTCTACGGATGTCATCTTTGCTGGTTCAGCAGCAAGAAAGGCACTCAATGCTGCTGAAGTTTCCCTTATCTTCGACAATACTACTCGCCAACTTCCCGTCGAATCGGATGAAGTCCGAATTATGCGACGGGTTTATAGGAGTGGAGAAAGCGAATACCTTGTCAATGATGGTATCAGCAGACTCCGAGATATTCGTGAAATTCTCAGCGGTACAGGTGCAGCGACAGACTCATATAGTGTTATTGAGCAAGGTCGAGTAGATGCCTTGCTGGTTGCTTCTGGTAAGGAGCGGCGAGCCGTTTTTGAAGAGGCTGCTGGGATTACAAAATTTCGATCACGTCGGGCCGAAGCTATTCGTCGTCTCGATCGAACAGAGCAAAATCGCCAGCGTTTAGCAGATATTGTAGGTGAGGTCGCATCTCGATTAGATACGGTCAAAAAACAGGCTAGCCGGGCTCGTCGATGGAAGCGGATGACAGAAAGGTTGCAGGCCCTACGTTTTGCCGCAGCATCCGCTGACCTTGTTGGTGTGAATGCTTTGCTCGACGAGGTGTCGCTGTCAATCGCAGAGTCACAAAGACGTTCTGAAGAGGCTCAAGCTGAGAAAGTAGCTGCCGGAATAGAAATTAAGCGTCTCGACGAACAGCAGAAAGAGATCGATCCGAAGCTCACGACGGTTCAAGAAGAGTTAGCGGCTGATCGTGAAAATGTTGTTGCAATGGAGGCAAGACGTGAGGCCTTGCGAGTGCGATGCATTGAGGTAGAGGAAGAACTCGCTTCGGCAGTCAGCTATGTTCGTGCGACTGAGGCCCAGCTCCAGGTGACGCATCAGGCAATCGCTGCCATTCAGGAGGATTACAGTTCGGCGTCGGCCGATTTGCGTCACGTTGAGGGCGAGTTGCGTCAACAAGAGAAGGCAATTGTAGGTTCGCGTGAAGACGCTCAAACAGCTCAAAGGCGACTGTCGGAATTGCGGAATGCCAAAGAGCGGCAGTCTCTTGATTATCAGAAATTCGAGGCCGTTGTCGTTCAGCGGAAAGCGGAAGCGAAAGCGGCTTTGGATGCGGTGGAGCGAAATCAGAACGAATTGGATAAGTCATGGGCCTTGGTACATCGCCTGGAAGAAAGTTCTGCATCACTCGAAGGCACGGTCGATGTTCTCGGCCAGCGCCGTGTGGATTTGCAGGCTCGGCACGATCAGCTTGATGTTGAACAGCAAAGTGCTACGCAGAAAGTCGAACAGGCTTGGCAGAACCTCGCTGAGACACAGGGCCGACTTGAGTCACTTCGTGATCGTCAGAAATTACTTGAAGATTTAATTACGTCTCATGAAGGTGTCTCTGAGGCCACTCGCCAGGTGCTCGATCGTTTTGCCGACGACATACCAGGCTTGTATGGCCTGCCGGCTGATCTCATCGTCGTCAACAGTCAATGGGCTGGCCTTGTTGACATAGCGGTTGGAGTGCTTGGTCAGAGGCTTGTTGTGGAGCGCCTCTCAGATATGCTTGACTGGTATGAACGCTGGCAGAATTCTTCATCTGCCCTTGGGCTGGCCTCGACAAGTGGCCGTGTCGGTTTTCTCGCGGTTGATAAGTTGCCTGACCCTCCCTCGTTGAACCTATTAGAAATTTTTGGTGAGGGTGAGACTGGTGTCGTTGGCAGGCTTGATAATCTTGTTTCAGATGAGTTCGAAGAAAAAAGTACGGGTGAGCAGCACGCTGCACCTGATTCAATTTATGAATATGGGCCAGAGCCGCTTCGCAAGAAGGCAGCACCGCAGAACGACGGGACTGATATAAGCGATCTATTGAAGAAACGGCTGCTTGGTCGGATCTGGATTGTTGAATCGATCACCGTGGTACGGCGGGTCATCGAACGTATGCCCCCCGGATTGGTTTTCCTCGATCGAGCAGGTAGTTGGCTGTCGAGTGACGGCGGATTTGAGGCAGGAGCGAGCGGAGCCGGCGCAGGGCTTGTTTCTCGTCACAGCGAGTTGCGTGCTGTGAAAACAGATCAAAAGACAGTTCTGGTATCTGTGCGCGATGCCAAGAATGAATTACAGACTTGCCAAAAGAAGCTCGAATGTTTGCGGGAAGAACAGAAACATCTTGTTGCCAAACAGCATGAATTAGCAGAGTCGATAGCGTCTAGCAGGAGCGAGCAGCAGCGGTTTAAGCGAGAAATGATTGTGGTTCGTAGTCAGGTTGATGAACAGCAGCAGGCGTTACATAAAGCAGAGGCTCAAGCCGTGGCGGCAGCTGATGCTGTTCGTTCTGCTACGATTGAGAGTGGGAACATTACGGCCGAGATTACCAGAACCGAAAAGACGCTTGAAGAGGTTGAGTCGAATCTCGAGTCACTCGGCCAGTCGCACGAGCAGGTGCTTGAACGTATAGAAGGGTTTCGCGACCAGTTGTCTATTTGTAGAGAGCGTGTAGCTGGGCTTGAGGCAACTATCATCGCAAAGCAGGCTGATAAAGCTCGGCAGGAAGCAGAGTCGGCTGCGGCAGTGGTAAAAGAGAATGCCATTAAGGAAAGGGCGTCTCGTATTGACCTCGACTTGCTTGCCGCTGGTGATAAGTATGCAGAAGCGTGCTTGTTGGCAGAGCGATCAGCTCGACGGGTCTCAACGCTAGTCAACAAGCGAATGGCGATTCGTCTTGCCGAAAAGAAAGCCACAAATGTTCTTGATGCTGCTCGGGAAACTCTTCAGCAATGTAGCTCAATTAGCCATGCTGCTGACCTAAAAAAAGAAACGGCTATGCATCAGCGAACGCGTGTCTTGGAACGATTGCACGATGATTATGGGATCGACCCCGCGGCTGACTTGCCACGTCCAGCAGAGGCAGACTCCGAGGGAAATGCAATTGAAATTCCTGAAGACCGTGAAGAATTGGATGCCTCGATAGAAGAAATAAGAAGGAAACTAAGCGGTGTGGGGTCGGTGAACCTTGAGGCGTTGGCGGAATCAGAAGCCCTCGCGGAACGATTGGCTGGCCTTGAGTCTCAGCTTGTTGATGTCACGGATGCAAAACATTCTGTTGAAAAATTAATTGATCGTATTGATGAGGAGAGCCGTCGTCTGCTCGGAGAGACAATCGAAAAAGTGAGGACCGAATTTTCGGTTCTTTTTGAGCGGTTGTTTGGAGGGGGGCAGGCAGATATTATTCTCGATCCAGAGATGGATCTCCTTGAAACCACAGTTGAAATCATGGCACGACCGCCTGGAAAGGAGCCACGTAATATTTCATTATTATCTGGTGGCGAGAAGACAATGACCTGCGTTGCCCTCTTGCTCGCAATATTCCAATCTCGGCCCAGCCCCTTCTGCGTACTCGATGAGGTGGACGCTGCGCTCGATGAGGCGAACGTCGACCGGTTTGTTGGGGTGCTAAGAGATTTTCTGTCATCGACCCAGTTTATCGTGGTTACGCATTCGAAAAAGACAATGGCAACCGCTACTACGTTATACGGTGTCACCATGGAGGAATCTGGTGTTTCGAAGCGGGTGGCCGTTCAATTCGAGTCAAATTCATCTTCTGTACGGCCAAAAGCGGCCTGACTGGCAGCGTTACCAAAATCTTCCGGAAGAACGGCTCAAGTCTCACGACATGATCTTTCGATCTAACCTCTTGGACGGTCATGTTTGCTGAAACTGATTCACTGTGAAGCAGATTTCTCAGACATGAAGCAGGGGGGCCTGCAAGTCATGGTATTCATCGAGCTGAAGATGAAAGTCTTCGGTTTGTGAGGCGGAATGCTGCGGCTTGACTTCTCTTTGTTTTCACCGCCCCTGTCGGAAAGTGGCGACGCGGCCAAACCGATAGATGTGCCGCGTCAGGGGGGCCGTGTCTCAGTACTCTTTCCGAGTAATGGGCTGGCCAAGAATGAGTTCGGACACGAAGACAAAATGGAGTCTAGTAATGAAGGTGTTTACGACAGGCCAGGTCGCGAAGATCTGTAAAGTTGCTCCTCGAACCGTGAGTAAATGGTTCGACTCGGGCAGGCTTAAAGGATATCGCATTCCAGGATCGCAAGATCGCCGCATTCCACGCGAATATCTTATTAAATTCCTGAAAGAGCACGGAATGCCATTGGGCGACTTGGAAGACGAGGCTATGGCCAAAGTCTTGCTTGTCGGGCAAGATCAGCTGCTCATTGAAAATCTCAAGAGGCACTTGCCAGCAGAAAATTCATTCAAGATACAGGTTGCCGCAAGTGGATTTGAAGCAGGTATACAGGCCGAGAGTTTTCATCCAGACTGCATAGTCGTCGATTATGCAATCGGTCGAATTGATGCTCAGCAAATTTGTCAAAATCTCCGCCGGAATGCTGAGTATTCTGAAACAATTGTTATTGCGTTGCTGCCTGATGATGGGTCGCAGATAACAGTTGACAGAAATCACGTGAATGAGAGTTTCAAGAAGCCATTTGATGTGGCTTTACTTGCTGAGAGACTCAAAACACTTATCGGTTCACGAAAAGAATTGGTATAAAAAGTTCTAAGATGACTCCATGCAGGGGGTCGGTAGTCTGAAGAGGCTGCCGACCCCCGTGTGTTTATGGCATCAAATAGGTACGCTTCAGTTGATGAATAATCACATGCAACCCGTTAAGATGATTGATGTTGGCCACAAAACAGTAACGGTCCGGACAGCAGAAGCTTCGGGTGCTCTTTTGTTGCAACCGAAGACGCTTGAACACATTCTGGCTGGCGATCTTGCTAAAGGAGATGCCATCAACACGGCACGTGTTGCTGGAATTATGGCTGCGAAGCGTACAGCCGAATTTGTACCACTCTGCCATCCTTTGCCGCTTGACGCCGTTGACGTTGACATAGGCTTTGAAAAAGGTGGTAACGGCCTTCGGACGGCTGTAAGAGTCGCTGTGAAGGTCATTACAAGAGCAAAAACAGGCGTCGAGATGGAAGCGTTGACGGCTGTCACGGCTGCTCTTATGACCTTGTACGATATGGCAAAATCGATTGATCGAGATATGGTGATTAGCGATATCCTGATCGATACAAAAACAGGTGGGAGTCGAGGGGATTATGTGAGGTCCGATGGAGCAGATGCGCCGTCGGAACGAGTAGACGTTGCCGGCCGTTGAGATAGGTGGGATTCGGCAAGGATAGGTTCAAGCTCGTCTACAAAATCTCGCACGTCCTTAAATTCACGATAAACACTGGCGAAGCGTACGTATGCCACCTGGTCAAGAAGACGGAGAAGTTCCATGAGCCGAGCACCAAGAACACCACTGGGAAGCTCACTTTCGTAAGCCCCATAGAGTTCTGTTTCAAGTGTTGTGATCACCCCTTCAATATCATCTTCCGTGACAGGTCGTTTCCAGCATGCTTTAGCGAGACCTCTTTTTATTTTATCCCGGTCAAAGGGCTCCTTTTCACCGTCTTTTTTCACAACTGCAAGAAATTGCCTTTCGAATCGCTCGTATGTTGTGAATCGTTTCTTGCAACTGAGGCATTCTCGACGACGGCGTATGCTCGCACCATCATCACCAGCTCTCGAGTCTATGACTCGGTCATTGTCAGAACGACAGAATGGACAACGCATTAAAAGTTCCTCGTAAGGCGAGGCTCATCAAAAAATAACTGGAAATAACTCGATAAGTATGGAATGAAAATATTTTATTTTTATTCGGAAACCGGATTGTGGTTTGGATTATCTTGTGGTTGCCTTGACAGTTTCCAGTCACGTCTCTGCCGTGAACTTGGGATATTCATCGCTTTTCGATATTTTGTCACTGTTCTTCGTGCGACAGTGATGCCCTGCTTTGCAAGTTCCTCAACCAGTTCATCGTCACTAAACGGCTTTTCTTTGGATTCGTTAAGAACGATCTCTTGAAGTTTCTTGCGAACTGCATCCCAGGCAACTTCATCACCGTCGGCACTTAGCGTGCCGCCAACAAAGAATTTCCGTAGTGGGAAAAGTCCTCGTGGGGTCTGAAGCCATTTGTCGTCGACAGCGCGGCTCACTGTGGTGACATGCATGCCTATGCGATCAGCAATTTGTTGCATTTTCAAAGGCTCAATTGCTTCCGGACCCTCACTGAAAAAGTGAGTTTGGTGATCAACAATAGCCTGTGCCGTTTTGAGAAGAGTGCCTCGCCTTTGCTCAATGGCCTCGATAAGCCATTGAGCAGAATTGATTTTCCGCTTGATATATTCCTTGGTCTGAGGGTCAGTATCGGAAGATTGTAGAATTCGCCTATACGTTGGGCTTATACGAAGGCTTGGCAGGTCAATGTCTTCAAGCCGAACTTTCCATGTGCCGTCGGTTTGCTGTTCGACAAAGACATCAGGTTTCACCGGCGGAACAAGGGGCATGCTGAAGACTGCGCCGGGCTTCGGATCAAGACTGTGCAGTATGTCACGAAGTTTTTCGATTTCTTCAATCGTAAGTCCCGTTTTGCGTTCGATTAGAGGGAGTCGGTTTGCGGCAAGATTTTCAAGGTGATCCTGAATGAGTTGTCGGATGTGCCCAGCATAAGCCGCGTCATCTGGAACCTGCAGGAGGAGGCACTCTTTGAGATCACGGCCACCGACGCCTGGCGGGTCCATGCTTTGAACAATACGAAGACCTGATTCAAGAAGAGATTTCTGTTCGTTGAAAAAAGCTTCCTTATCTTTGATCAAAGGTTGTCCAGTTGAGTCTGTTGGTGGAGCATCCACGAGTTCGTCAAGAGGCATTGGAAGGTATCCATTTGCATCAAGATTAAAAATGACTTTATCGGTAGCTCGCTGGATTTCAGGCGAAGTTTCGTAATTAGCCAACTGGTCATGGAGGTGGTTGAAGAGGGTCTCGGGGCGATCTTCCATATTCGCAATCGTGTCAAAATACCGATCGGATGTCTCTTCACTTCGGCCCGCCGAAGGTCGTCGTCTTTCTTCGTCAGTGTCTGGATATTCGTTTGACCAATCGTATGACCGCTCAAAGTCGTCTTTGTTCGCATGCTCCTGGTCAACGACGAGAGGCTGTTCAGAAACTGTTGTTGGTGCTGACTCAACTGGAGCGTTACTATCTGAGGCATTACCATCGATCTCAGGCTCAACTAATTCAAGCGTTTCATTGTTTTGTATTTCCTGTTCGATTCGCTCTTCCAGGGCCAGTAGGGGGAGCTGAAGGATTTCCATGGACTGGATCATACGGGGCGCAAGCACCTGCTTTTGCGCCATCCGCATTTCCTGACCAAAAGACATCCGCATCGACATCGATATTACCGTTTGCTAGTGATATTAATGGACATAAACGCGCCGAACGTGTCGACAACGAAGACTCTTAAAGCATACCATTCCTGATGTATTTCAGAATTAATCAATTGTTATCAGAACGCTCAGAACGGCTGTCTGGCTGCGATTGCATCAGCCAACATGTCTCGATTTGCTTGTTCTAGAGAGGCTCCTACCGTCAGGCCCCGGGCGAGACGGGTGATCGTTACAGGTAGCCCGGCGAGACGAGTTGCAATAGCGAGTGCCGTACCATCCCCCTCAACATTTGGGGTTGTGCCCATGATGACTTCCTGAATCACGCCTTCTTTGAGTCTTGCCACAAGTGTGTTAATTGATAGTTGCTCCGGCCCAATTCCATCGAGTGGAGACAATCGTCCTTGTAGAACGTGATAGACCCCACGAAAACTTCCTGCCTGCTCAATTGCAAGGAGGTCTCGCACCTGTTCAACAACACACAAGACGTTCTGATCGCGGCGTGGATCTTTGCAGATATCACATTCATCGTTTTCTGAAAGATTAAAGCAGGTTTTACACGGTCTCAAATTTTCTTTGACAGCTCGGATGCTTTCGGCAAATTCGAACGCCTCCTCATTCGGCATTTTCAGAACATGGTAGGCAAGTCGCTCAGCACTCTTTTTACCAATACTTGGCAGGTTTGCAAAAGCATCGATCAATCGACTGATCGGCGAATTCGATTGAGCCATTATGTTGCTCCGTTTTCTTCCGTATTGTTTTCTTCTGCTTCACCTATGGTATGGTGCGAATTCACTGGTTTTCTTGGTGGATCAACTTTTCGAATAGCTGCATCAAAGATAGTCAGGGCATGACTTACAAGTGGGTTCTTTACAGTCTCTTTTAGAAGACCGGCGGAAGATAAGGCTGTTTTCTTGAACGGTGTCGATGGTTTGTTGGACGACCCATTTTGAGCAGCAGTAGATCCCGACGGATTTGTGGCTCCTTTTTCATGAAGGGCAACTGAATATCGGCAGGATTGGCCAGTGAGGGTTTCCAATGCGTTTTGAAACTTTTTAGTGATCTCGTTCCGATTCAGAAAAGCAGTAGCGGATCCTGCTGATGCCGGAAACTCAATCGTAAAGTGATTTGCCTCTTGTGAGGCTGAGGTAGCCATGGCTGCAAAGTCGCTGGCAAGTCCCCCAACTAGTTCTCCTGCATTTCTCCAGATTACGAGAGGCTCACCGTCTGCACTCCCAAAAGTTGCCTTCTCTGATGTCTGAGAGACCGGCGTTTTTGCTTTGCCGCCTGAAAAGGTCGCGGATGCTGGCTCCTCTGCCTTGCCGACCTCTTGGTTAGTTGCTGGCTTCAGCTTTTTTTTTTCGTAACGAAGAGGCTGTTTTTTTTCGTCAGTTGGTTTCATCCCTGAAATTATTTCACTGAGATTGTCGAGATCTTCAAGTGCAGCAAGACGAATTATTGCCATTTCAGCGAGAACGGTTGTGTGCGTGCTCAGTCGCATTCTTGCAAGTGAATGGTCAATAATCTGAAGCATGGCAAGCACAGTTTCTGTTCCCGCTTGCTTGCCAAGTTCTACAAAGTCAATGCCGAATGAAGTACTCCCAGTAAATGTTTCGGGCCCACAGCCTACGCTGGCAACTAAGCAGTTTCGGAGTGCAGTTAGCAGTTGCTCGAGTACGCCTCCAGGATCAGCTCCCTGTGTAAGGCACTCATGAAGTGCAGAAAGTGCTGCAGGAGAGTCTCGGTTGATAAGTGCTTGGGCAAGTTCACCAACTTTTTCATCTTTACCGGTTCCGATAACAGCATGAACATCTTCAACCTCAATGTTCTTCTTGTCGCCAGCTGCAATTCCAAAAAGTTGTTCGAGTAGGGACTGGCTGTCTCGCATGCTCCCAGCTGCTCGGCGAGCAATGAGTTCAAGTGCAGCGGGTGCGACTATGAGGCCTTCACTCTCGACTATTTGCGCTAGGCGTTGTGCTATGGCGACCGTATCAACTGACTGAAAATCAAATCGCTGACACCGAGACAGAATGGTGATAGGTAGCTTTTCTGGCTCTGTGGTGCAGAGTACAAATTTCACATGAGGTGGCGGTTCCTCGAGGGTTTTCAAGAGTGCGTTGAATGCCTCTCTGGTAAGCATGTGAACTTCATCAATAATGTAGGTCTTGTGTTTGCCGTTCGCAGGCCTTACAGCAACGTTTTGTCGCAGTTGACGAATTTCATCGATTCCGCGGTTACTAGCTGCATCAATTTCAATTACATCAACGTCTTGTCCAGCGGCAATCGCTTCGCAGCGTTCACAAAGATTGCAGGGTTCACCAGATTTTCGGTTGGGGCATTCGAGAGCTTTGGCGTAGATGCGAGCTGCACTTGTTTTTCCAACGCCCCGGGCACCGGTGAAGAGGTAAGCGTGGCCAATGCGGCCAGAATCGATCGCTCCGGCAAGCCCACGAGCAACATGTTCTTGGCCGATTAAATCAGCAAATCGCTGTGGCCGATACCGGCGAGCAACAACCTGGTAGGCAGCCGGATCAGCCATTGCACTCACTGATTTAGAAGAAAAGGGAATAACGCATTTGACGAGGGTTCCAAGACCCTAATTCCGCAGGATCTGCGAATTAGAGCGACTGCCGATGAGAGGCCCACCGCACAAAGAGACGACTGCTTATGGCTGCTGCGGTTAAGCCCTGACCAGGTTCGCAGGCCTCCATCGCAGGGGCCCCTCATCGGCCTCCGCTCTTCTTTAGTTTTACGTCCTTCTCGCGGTTGGGTAAAGGCTGCTACATTCCTGACATGGCTTCCCCCATGATGCAACAATTTGAGGCGGCGAAGGCCCGTTGCCCGGGCGCTCTGGTACTGTTCCGGATGGGGGACTTTTATGAACTTTTTGGAGAAGATGCAAAACGAGCAGCGGAACTACTCGACCTCACTCTTACCAGCAGAGACAAGGGACCAAATGCAACCCCTATGGCTGGCTTTCCACACCATCAGCTAGATCCACAACTTGTGAAGCTTGTTGCGGCTGGAGAGCACGTCGCAATTTGTGAACAAATAGATGACCCAAAAACAACAAAAGGTCTTCTGCGGCGTGAAGTGACACGGATTGTTACGCCGGGTATCGCCTCGGACGAATCGTTACTTCAGCCTGATAGAGCAAACCATCTTGTGGCGCTTGCGCCTGAGGTTTTCCTGTCTCAAGAGAATCCCCGCAAAGAGTTGCTTGAGCGTGACGTGACTGTTGGGATTGCATGGATTGATGTGTCCGTTGGTCGGTTTCAGGCAGCAGTTCGGAACCTTGAAGAATTGAAAGATCATCTGTTGAGGCTTGATGCATCTGAGATACTTTGTAGTCAACGAGATCGGTCGTATATAGAAAAAATTCTTTCTGAATCCGGAATCAAAACAGTCTTGACTGTACGGCCGGAATGGTGGTTTGAGGATAAACAGGCTGAAGCAAAGGTAACCTCGGCAATTGGTAGCCTTCGGTTCGATGGGCTGGGTTTTAATTTGCCAGATGAACAGTTAGCAATCACTGCGGCTGGAGGAATCCTTGCGTATCTCGAGGAAAATGAACCAGCAGCAATTGGTCGCATTAAGACTCTTGCAGCCTGGAGGTCCGGGTCGCGAATGGAGATTGATGAAGCGACCCGGCGGAGTCTGGAGCTTGTACAAGGTTCTTCTCAGTCTGGAAATCGTCGAGACGGTTCGCTGGCTGGTGTTTTCGGCAAAACACGTTCCGCTATGGGGAGCCGGCTTCTGGTCGATTGGCTCAGTGCTCCTCTGGTTGAGAAGACTGCAATTGAGGAGCGAATAGACGCAGTTGCCGTTCTTGTAAATCACCCTGGTATTGCTAGTCAACTAACAGCAACGCTTCAGGGCGTCGGTGATATTGAGCGATTGATAGGACGTGTTATGTCCGGTCGGGCAGGACCGCGAGACATCGAGCGAATCGGTCACGTCACCAAGATTCTGCCGGAATTAATCACACTGCTTGGTAAAGCGGGGGCACTTGTGGCACCAGATGCACCAAACGGTTCTACGCTGCTTGCTAATTTTGGTGATCATCTTGATCCATGTCTCGACCTCTCAAAGAAAATCATGGCAACCCTGCGTGATGGCTGCCCGACGTTTGCTCGTGACGGGGGTTTTATTCGGCCGGGATTTGATAGTCGCTACGATGAGTTCGTCGAACTCGCGACGGGCGGAAAGGCGTGGATTACGAAGTATCAAGCCTCTGAGAGTGAGCGGACGGGCATTCCAAAACTGAAAGTTGGGTTCAACCGTGTATTCGGATTTTTCCTGGAAGTTGGTCGAGGCTATTCAGACAAAGTGCCATCCGAATATGTTCGTAAGCAGACCGTAAAAAATGCTGAACGATATACGACACCAGAGCTAGATGAACGGCAGCGACAAGTTCTTGGTGCTGAGGAAGAGGGTATTCGTCGTGAACTGGAACTCTTTGAGGATTTACGAACCTTTGTAGCACAGCATCGAGAGCGTCTTGATGATGTTGCGGAGCAGGTAGCAACAGTTGATGTACTCCTGACCTTTGCTGATGTGGCGAGGTCACGTCGATGGGTCCGAGCTGACGTTTCCAATGACTCAGTACTTGCTATTGACCAGGGGCGGCATCCAGTACTTGAGCACTTGCTGCCTGCAGGCACGTTGGTGCCGAATGATCTATCGCTTGTTGGGAGACATGTGGAAGGTGCTGGAAAAAATTCTCTTCCTTCAATCTTGTTGGTTACCGGACCAAATATGGGTGGAAAAAGCACGTTTATTCGGCAGGCCGCGTTACTCACGGTCCTAGCTCAGGCAGGCTCGTTTGTGCCGGCAAAGGCAGCGAGAATTGGAATAGTTGACAGATTGTTTGCCCGAATTGGGGCTGGTGATGATCTTGCCAGTGGCGCGAGTACGTTTCTCGTTGAGATGTCGCAGACAGCACGTATTCTCAACAGAGCTACTGAGAAAAGTCTGGTTATTCTGGACGAAGTTGGTCGGGGGACAAGCACATTTGACGGGCTCGCTTTGGCTCAGTCTGTCGTTGAGTACCTCTATAAAAAACTGTGTTGCAGAACTTTGTTCGCAACGCATTACCTTCAGCTCGCAGCGCTCGAGAAATACGCAGGTGTCGCGAATGCCCAAGTGCTTGTCGAGCAGCATGAAGGACAGCTGATTTTTCTTCATCAGGTTACTTCAGGTGCTGCAGATAAAAGTTGGGGGGTGCATGTCGCCAGGCTTGCTGGCGTTCCCGATGCTGTGATACATCGAGCCAGAGATCTGTTACTTGTCTACGAAACTGGCGGAACGCAGAAGTCCTCGAAATTAAAACGTTCTCACGATTCAAGTGACGCGCAGTCACTTTTGTTTGACTGATTGATTGCGACTGATGCGAGGCTTTGAGTCGAAGTGCTGGCGAACGGTATTTAGTATTGCAGTCGATATGTTTTCCCGTGTCACTGTTTGAAGTGCCTGCCAACCGGGGACCGCATTCACTTCAAGTATCCATGGCGATCCATCACTACCAGGCAATATGTCAACGCCAGCAATGGTAGCCCCAACTGCACAAGCAGCTGAATGAGCGAGTTGGAGCCAGTCTTTCGGCGGAGTAAATAGCTCAGCTCGTCCACCACACGAGATGTTTGTCCGCCATTCTCCATCTGCGGCAACTCGTTTCATCGCAAATGCATCTGATCCAACAATAAGAATACGTGCATCCCACCCAGCATTGGCAATGTACTCCTGGGCTATTGCCACACCGGTTTCAGAAAAAAAAGGAGGAGCCTGTTTTGTATCACCATCAAACTGGACGAGTCCTTGGCCGTTCGATCCAAAAATAGGTTTGAGCACTACAACGCCACCGAATTCATCAGTACAGCTTTTGAGATCTGTCGGCAACTGGACGATCGCCGTTCGGGGTACGGGTATTCCAGCATCCATGAGCCGAGTGGTGGTTAGATATTTATCAATCGCTGACTCCAGTGATTTTGGATTGTTGATTACAACGCGGCCTCTGTTGGAAAGTCGTGTGAGGAGGTCCATGCGGGTGATAACCTGCTCAAGTGTTCCTGTAGGCATTGTGCGGACCAAGACCGCATCTGAGTTGTGAAGAGAATCAGGACGAAATCGTTCCTTACGGCTGTCGGCGATAGAGCCTATTGTCCCCCAATCAATTACAAAGCCGCAGATGTTTTCAGACGAGCACGCCCTAAGCAGTTCGGCGACATGCCAACTCTTGGCCGACCCTAGTATGGCGAGCGACGAAAACATTATGGAATTAACCGGTAGCTGAGAACGATCGTTCGACTATATCTGGTGATACTAAACCAAATGTATGGTGGCGACCGGAGTCAAGGTTTCTCAACTCCAGTACCGCTGGCGCAAAGAGTGCTGGATCAAGTGCATAGAAGTCTTGGTTTGCCTGTTTGAACAAAACAGAAAATAATTCACCATGGAGATTTGAATGGCTACTGACAGCATGAGGACCAATAGCCTCTAGGCTTTCATCATCACCGATTACGTCAAGTCGTACGACACCACCGTAAAGAATCGCATCGTTCGTACAGCCAATTGCGGCAAGTGATTCTTGCGTCTCGGGCGGAAGGGGGGCGACTCCAGTGCCTCGAACAATGCGTTCTAGATCAAAACCGCACTCATGAAGTTGGTGAAGTGCTGTTTCCAGCGATCGAGCAATGACCTGAACCATTCCGGCCGGACTCTCTGTCGCGGCGACCAGTAATGTGAGAGCGTGAGCAGGAAGGCCGGCTAGGGAGGCGAGTTCCTGACAGACAGTTTCTGGAGGTAGTTGATTGGTTTCGAGCAAACCGACCGTTGCTGCCGGTTGTTCTCGGCGACCAATCGCTTCAAAAAGTTTTTCTTTTCCGATTGCCGCGCGAATTGGTCCACTTGCCATTGCTTTGAAGTTCTCATGGTCAATCTGCCAGCCTGCATACTGCGAGGCGAGGCATGCGGATACGGGATCATTTGAATATACTTGAACAAGGGGCCATGGGCACTCCGGCCAGACGGCTGAAAGCGATAGTGAGCTAGCCTTGGTACTCAATTCGGTTTTTCCTCGGCCACCCATCGCGACGTCAGCCATAATAACGCCAAGTTCCGCTGTTCCTTGCGCTTCCACACCACAGTCAAGAATTCGTGTGCCAGAACAGTCGGCGATAGCTGCTAGGTATTTTTCCGGTGAGGCAAGAAGCCCACGAAGGCATAGCGATGCTCCATCACTCAGTGAATTTACGGCATGTGAAGGACTGCTTGTTGGAGTCTCTGTATTATGCAACGGGTGATGATATGGTAAGGGGAGGTTGGTGACGGTGAATGCGATATGGTCGGTGTGGGAATACCTGTCCCGACCATGCGTTTATCAAGACGGTATGTTGGGTGGTTTCAAGTAATGTCGCACTCCGCGTAGCATTAGTGTACACCGAGTATTCTTATTTTTCCGGAGATTGTTGTGCCAAGCCTTACGGTGGAAAATTACATCAAAGCGATATATCAAATCTCTGTCCAGCAGGATAAGAAGCCTGTGACTACCGGACAATTAGCCACAGCTCTCGGGGTAGCACCAGGCACTGTAACGAGCATGCTGAAAACGCTGAATACCGCTGGGCTTGCTCGCCATACTCCGTATGAAGGTGTTTCGCTATCACGGACTGGCCAAGTGCTTGCGTTACGAATGATTCGTCGCCATCGACTTATTGAACAGTTTCTCGTTCAGACGCTTTCAATGAACTGGGACGAGGTCCATGATGAAGCTGAGCATATGGAGCATGCTGTCAGTGATCTACTCGTTGACAGAATCGATGAGTACCTCGGAAGGCCTGAAGTGGATCCGCATGGTGATCCAATTCCTCGGGGTGCGACAGAATCTGTTCCAGACCGAATGAATGAGTATCATACGCTGTCGACTTTTCCTACAGGTGTCAGTTTCCGTGTGGCTCGAGTGCTTGATCAATCACCCATCTTTTTGAGATACCTTGCAGAAACCGGACTGGTCCTTGGTTCGAGTGGTCATGTTGAGGAAACGGGAAATCCTACAGGTGTGCTCTATATCCGAGTTAATGATTCTATTGTTACGCTTGCGCGTGAAGCTGCAAGCAACCTGCTCGTTGAAGAAGTAACTATTCCATAAGCATTTGGTTTTCCCAGGCTGCCGACTGGCCAAAGCATTCGTCGACCTCAATGCGAATGTTTCTTGTCTGTGAATAGTTATTTTGTTTCAGAATCTGGATTAGCTCGTTCCCGATCCATTCTGCCAGCAATTCAGCAGTGGTATTGGCAAGAGGAAGGAGTCTGCATTCGTCTGCAGGGAAAACCCACCGACGTTCTCCAAACTTCACGAGAACTTCGTCTTGCCCGTTTTCGGTTTGCGTGGTGACTTGAAGGAAGGTGTTATCCGTTGGAAGTAGCATGCAGTGGTCAAGCTGGGAAATAATTTCCGTAAGCGTGTCCCTCAGGAAAATGAAATCGATTACCATCCCGTGGTTATCTGGAACTCCTGAGATCGAGCAGGAAACAGTCCAGTTATGGCCATGCACTGCCTCACAGATTTCATCGGTAAGAGTAATGAAGTGGCCCGCTGAAAAAACATGCACTGCTTTTTCTAAAGAAACGGAATAGGAGTCTGTCATGTGAATCGGTCTTTAAAAGAGTTTGTGGAAATTTGAATTCCACAGATGAACATATAACGCGGCGGCAATAAGGTCAGCAGTGGTGCCCGGGTTTATACGGCAGGGGTGACGAAGACGCCAGTCGAACGCCTCGATGGCAGCCGTGCGCTTGTCACGAGCGAATTCAAGTAAGATGGCCGCCTCTGATGAAATCTGGTCGGCTTTCTGTCTCCCGTGTCGACGGATGATGAGCGAGTCGGGGGTGCGAGCAAGTTGGGCGAGTGCTGTTAAAATAATTGCTTGCTCCCACGACTCGCCATGAACCTCGTTGTATTGTAAATCAGATACAAGGCTATTCCATAATGATTGGTAGCCAGAGGCCCAAAGGGCAGCGATGCTATCTGTTGGTTCTGTTGTGGCCGCATGTCGCATGGCTTGTTGAATTGAATCAGGAGCTGGGTCACGAATGTCGTATGAGTCACGTTTGCTTAGTGATGCGGTCGTCGAAAGTTTGATCGCTTCGTAGATATTCACTGAGTCTTGAGCAGTACATTGCTCAATTACGGAATCCGCATCGGCTGCCCTTAAAGGATGTCCAGGCGACAAGCTCGCTGCAGCGAGAGGAGAAATTGCAATAATAATTCCTAAGTTTGCATTCGAACGAGTCTTTGATCGTGAGCGGGTGACAGCATCCTTGATCATGCTCCCCAGTGAGATTGTTTTCCCTTGGTCGAAGGCGGGCACCATGGCACGCGCAGCATTGCAAAGGTCATCATAAGACAGGTCTGCAAAGTTCTTGTCAGGGTTGACATTGCCAGGCTTGCGTGCGGTTGCCTCCAGAATGCTTGCTATGGCAGCGCACCAGCCGGGAGTCAGGCGGGTCGGCCGAGGCAGTAGTTTCCTACTGATTGCCACAGCCGCTTCAAGAAGTGTCAAATTGGCGGGTAGTTCTGTCATTTTCGCTGAGTTTTTAGCCACATGGCCCTTTGGAATATGAAACAATGAAGCGTGGAGCTGAAGTCTCGTGGCCCGTTTTTGTGACGCAAGGACTGTTGGCTTGGCGACTGGAGCAGCAGGCTCAAGAATGCCTTTCAGGAGAAGGATAGTACCGGTGGCTAAAAAATCTCAAATGACGATTGGACCAGAAGCATTTATCAATCGTGAATTAAGTTGGCTCGAGTTTAATCTGCGAGTTCTGGAGGAAGCAGAAAATGAGGAGAATCCGCTACTCGAACGGATGAAATTCCTGGCCATTTTCAGCTCTAATCTTGATGAATTCTTTATGGTCCGAGTGGCCGGTGTTCGAGAGCAGGCATTTGGTGACGGTGCACCACAGGACTTTGCGGCTGATGGTCTGACGGCTAGTGAGCAGTTGCGGGCCATAGCTGCTCGGAGTCAGGAACTTGTGGCACGGCAATATCGATGTCTTCGGGAAAGTATCGGCCCGGCCATGCGTGAAGCTGGTTTTAATCTTTTGAGGAATACGGAATTAACACAAGAACAGAAGGCATACGTTGATCGATTTTTTCGCGAGCGTGCATTACCGATCCTTACGCCGATGGCGTGTGACCCCGCTCATCCGTCTCCGCGATACCATAACCGTGGTCTCTACCTTGGCACAATGCTCGAACATAAGGAAGGCTTGGGACCAAAGCAGTTATTTGCTGTTGTGCAGGTTCCTCAAGTTTTGCCGAGAGTAATTGTGTTGCCAGGGGACAATGTAAACGATATCTCCTTTGTGCTCTTGGAAGAATTAGTAGCAGCAAGGCTGCCTGAGCTGTTTGGCGGATTTTCAGTCAAGTCATGGACAACTTTCAGAATTACACGTGACTGCGATCAGGAGCTTCTTGAGCAAGAGTCAGATGACATGCTCAAACTCATTGAAGAGCGATTGAAGGAACGGCAGCGGGGGCAAGCCGTTCGGCTTGAGATTGCAGCAAAGGCAAATGAGGAAATTGCTCAAAGAATAATTGATGATGAGGATCTAAGGGGACTGCGTGCAGAGCCAAGCACGACGACATACAACGAGGTCTACCGTATTGACGGACCTCTTGATCTCACAGGGCTTTGGGAACTCTATAAACTGCCAGGCTTTGAAAAGTTTCATGACAAACCATATACCCCGAGAAGGCCTGCTGCATTCCGCCAGCAGCGAGACATTTTTTCAACAGTGGCCCGTGAGGATGTCCTGGTTCATCATCCTTATGAATCATTTGACCCAGTTGTGGATTTTGTTACATCTGCCGCTAGAGACCCACGGGTATTGGCTATCAAGCAAACGCTTTATCGCACGAGCGGTGATTCACCAATTATTAGGGCTCTTATGGATGCCGCAGAAGCCGGTAAGCATGTGACGGCACTGGTAGAACTGAAAGCCCGGTTTGACGAAGCAAATAATGTCAGTTGGGCCCGTCAATTGGAAAGAGCCGGCGTGCATGTTGTATTTGGATTTCTTGATCTCAAGACGCATTGCAAGGTGTCACTCGTGATACGGAATGAACGTGAAGGACTGAAGCGATATGTCCATCTTGGAACAGGCAACTACAATCCAGCGACCGCAACCTCGTACACAGACCTTGGTTTGTTTACAGCCGATGTAGATATAGCTGAAGACGCCTCAGCACTTTTCAATCTTCTCACGGGCTATTCTCAAGGGCATAGGTGGAAAAAACTCATTGTCGCACCGAATGACCTCCACAGTCGTACACTTGAGTTGATAAATTCCCAAGCCGCACTGGCTTCAGCTGGAAGACCATCGAGGATTTTTGCAAAGGTAAATTCTTTAGCGGACCATCAGATTATCGAAGCTCTTTACAGTGCTAGCCAAGCAGGCGTGCCGATTGAGATCCTCTCACGAGGCATTTGTTGCTTGCGACCTGGTGTTTCTGGCCTGAGCGAGAATATACAGGTTCGGAGTATCGTCGATCGTTTTCTTGAGCACAGCCGAATATTTATATTTGGTGAGGGATCAGATGCAGAGGTGTATCTAGGAAGCGCAGATTGGATGCCTCGCAACTTCTTTCGTCGAGTTGAAGTTATGTTTCCGGTACTTGCAGAGCCACTTAAAGAACGTGTGCTTACGAGTATTGTTCCGACATATATTGCTGATACTACACGAGCAAGGAGGCTTCGATCAGATGGTGCTTACACGCTTGATGGCCCAGCAAAAAAACAAGCGTCACAGCGTAGCCAGCTTCTCTTTATGGAGGAGGCTTCTGCTATGAGTGAGACGATAACTCAACTCCCCAATCACGAGAGCAGTATAGAAAAGAAGCGATCTTTGAGTTCAAGTAGCTCTCGTGTTTCCCCCCGAAGTAATTCGTCCCATCGGCAGAACCGTTCGAGGTCGAGGAAGAGTCGGTCTTAAGGTAGAAGTTTTCAGGGAGTTCGGTACGCTAGTACATAGCGTTTCTCGAAGTCTGTAGCAGCATATGTGAGTAATTTGTATGTCGGATGATCACTACCAAATACTGGGAGTTTCCCGCACTGCGACATCGGAAGATATCCAAAAGGCGTACCGCGAAATGGCGCGAAAATATCATCCGGATTTACATCCTGACGATGATGCCGCAAAGGAACAGTTCAAAAAAGTACAGACGGCGTTTGATGTGCTGAATGATCCGAGTAAACGTGAGATGTATGATCGGTACGGAAGCTCTTTTGAGGGAGTTGGAGCTGGTGGAGGAGGAGGGTGGTCGCCACAAGGTCATCAGGGCGGCTTTCAGACTGGTGGAGAAGTCGATTTAGAAAGCTTGTTTGGTGGAGGTTTTGCCGACTTGTTTGGCGGTGGAAAGCGGCGTTCAAGTCGCCCGAGACGCAACCCCAGTGCACCAGGAGAGGATATTACGGCAAATATCCGGATTCCTTTTCAGCTTGCAATTGATGGTGGGAAAACAGAGGTTCGTTTTGATCGAGATGGTACACATGAGACTCTTAGTATAACGATCCCACAAGGGCTTCCTGATGGATCTCGAATGCGGTTACGCGGACAGGGAAGACCTGGTGTTGGTGGTGGCGCATCTGGAGACCTTCTTCTCAGCGTGGGAGTTGAACCACACTCGGTCTATCGCAGAGAAGGAGACGTACTTGCAGTAAGTCTGCCAATAACTCTTTCGGAGGCTTTGGAGGGTGCAAAAGTCGATCTACCAACTCCGTGGGGAGTCATTAGCTTGCGGATACCAGCTGGAACCTCTTCTGGCAAGAAACTGCGTGCTGCCGGAATGGGGGTTCGCCATGCGAATGGTTCAAAGGGAGATCTCATTGCAGAAGTTCAGATTGTACTACCAGAGACGGATGATGAGGCTGTATCGAAAGCCCTGCTGGAGGCGGTAAAGACAGCTGAGGCGAGCGCACCAAAGGATCCTCGGGCTGCAATCAAGTGGTAACAAAACACGAAACAGATTTTCGTTTTAAAAAAAAGCTACGCTTGCTCCGTACGGATGATTTTCGTCGTGTCTACGCTCAACGTCAGTCTGTCGCTATCGGACCACTTGTTATGTACGGCGCACACCAAGCCACGAAGCGAAGCTACCCTAGGCTCGGTATATCTGTCTCTCGTCGCGTCGGGAATGCAGTCGTAAGAAATCAATGGAAAAGAAGGTTGCGAGAAGCGTTTCGAATGGTAAGGCCAAAGTTTCCTGAAAGTTTTGATGTTGTGGTGATTGTTCGGGCTACTGGAAAACCAAAAATTGGTGAGAAAGCTGCGCACGAAACAGAGCAACTTCTAATTGGTTTAATAAATCGACTTCAGAATAAGATGAAGCAATCTGTTGAATAATGAAATGTTCACCCGCTTCCGGCATGAAATGAATTTTTGGAGAATATAAGTGATTATCCAGGCATTTCGTTTGTGTATCTTTTCGCTCACCAGAACAATCAGTTGGGCTGTGGTGAAGTTTCTTGTGTTTCTTATCCGTGTGTACCAAGTCCTAATAAGTCCGTTGCTTGGCAGGCAGTGTCGATTTCAGCCAAGCTGCAGCAGATATTTTCAGGAATCTGTCATAAAGTACGGGCTACTTCGAGGAGTGCGAAAAGGATTGATTCGTATATGCCGATGCCATCCATGGAACAGTGGTGGCTATGATCCGCCCTGAATAGCGGGCAAGGTGTCACGTAGCCAATTCACAACAAATCTATTGGCGGCAGGAAATGTACACAAATCAAGCTCGGCACGGGCTAGCCATTTGAATGGTTCACGAGGCTCTGGATGTTCGCACGGTTTGAGGGATCCTAAAAAGAAAACTATCTCAAAATGTCCTTCATCAGTGAATGTGCTATCAAGTTGTCGCTCGATGGAAATCTGAAGCCCGGTTTCCTCGAGACATTCTCGTACTGCGGCACTCGATGCTTGTTCACTTCCCTCGAGTTTGCCACCAGGGAACTCGTGAAATCCCTTTGCTGTAGATGCGGTCTTCGTACGTTTGCCTACCAGTACTCGTTGTTGATCGATAACGATAGCAACAGCAATCCGTGTTTTTTCAGGCACGTCAAATAGGTCAGTCTTGTTTTGGCACAAGATCAAGGAGTCGCCCTGGTGACCCCATGATGTTGTAACCAGCATCCACGTGAAGAAGTTCTCCGGTAATTCCTAGCGAGTCATGTGACACGAGCCAGGCACCTGCTTTCCCAACTTCTTGATGGGTGATATTCCGGCCCATTGGAGACATGTGCTGGTACAAGCCGAGCATGTCTTCTACCCCTGCTCCACGGCCTGCAAGTGTCCGCAAAGGACCTGCACTGATTGCATTGACCCGCACACCCTGAGGACCAAGATCATAAGCCATATACTTCACGCAGGCGTCAAGTGTGGCCTTGCAGACACCCATGATGTTGTATCCAGGGACGACTTTTTCACCGCCAAAATAGGTGAGGGTCAAGATTGAAGCATCCTTGGCGAGTATTTCTCTGGATAATCGGCCGACAGCCAGAAGGCTGTATGCACTTGTTTCCATTGCTATACGAAAACCTTCACGGCTACAGTCCGTTGTTTCGCCTTTGAGGTCTTCCATTGGTGCATAGGCGATGGAATGAATGAGGAAATCAATAGTTCCAAATTCTTCCTGTGTTTTTTTCATGACAGCTGCTATTTGGTCATCACTCGACACATCCATCGGCACCAGGAATTTTGCATTTGGCTCATCATCAGTGAGCAAGGCAACCCGCCGCCGGTTTCGTTGCCGCGCATCGTCTGGCCTGTCCGGGAGGTGGCTGAAGCCGATCGTTGCACCTTCGGCGAGTAATTCTTTAGCAATTGCCCAAGCAATTGAGTGATCATTTGCTACGCCAAGGACAAGGCCCTTCATTCCGTCGTACCGGCCCATGTGGAAGTCTCCCGTTGAATAGTGTTTTACGTTGAAGAATGTAACGGCTTCGATGAATACACTCAATGCGCAATCAGGAACGCGAGAAAGATTCACTTTTCGTAGTAGAGTGCTGCCCCTTGTCACTTCGTCAGGCGAAGGGTAAGTTTTCGAACAGATGCCCCGTTAGCTCAATTGGTTAGAGCATCTGACTCTTAATCAGAGGGTTCCAGGTTCGAGTCCTGGACGGGGTACTCGCTATTTCTTTTTGTTGCTTTGCACAATAGCAGCTACTTATCGCACGCATTGCTTGTCAAACAACGCTCTTTACATCGTTGCTTTTAAAGAATTGGCTTACTGGCGTCACGCTACGACCAAGAGTACCGTCTTGAAATGTATTTTTGGTAAGGAAAGTGTGGGGTTGGGTAAATAGTTGGGAAGAAACCCTCCCTGTAACCTTTGTGAGTTTTTGATGCGAGGTTGAGGGGATCCGACGAGTGCCAGAATTTCACAGCAGAGTTGGTAGATGGAGACATAGGGTATCTATTCAAAATAATTCGTATTCTCGATTTCTGACGAGTCTGTTTAGACTGTCTCCGGTAAGGATGGGTTCCTGCTGTTGAGTCAAGGTAAAAATACTTCGTAGGTGGTTATGAAAGACCAGTCTCGTAAATTATTTGTTCTTGATACGAATGTTATTCTGCATGATTCAAACTGCATTCGAAATTTTAAGGAACACGATGTTGCGATACCCATTACAGTCCTTGAAGAACTTGATAAGTTCAAACGTGGGAATGAGGATATCCATTTCCAGGCGAGGCAATTTCTGCGTGAATTAGATCAATTGACTGGCGATCTTCTGTCGACAACAGGAGCGCCCCTTGGCCCTGGTCGCGGTGGTGTACGAGTGATATTGGGTGCTGAGCAGGATGATCGTATTGCCGCCGCATTTCTTCAAAACACTCCAGATCATCGCATATTAAATACAGCGGCGAGCCTTCAGAAGGAGCGGCTGGACCGTCGAGTTATACTGGTCTCGAAAGACACGAACCTGAGGATGAAGGCGAAAGGACTTGGGGTTCTTGCGCAAGACTATACAAGCGACAAGATTGAGAGCTTCGACAAACTCTACATGGGAAAACGAGTTGTTGAGGATGTAGATGCAGACGTTATCGGTGATTTTTATACTGGGTCCGGTAAGGTCTCGGCTGAAGACTTGCCGAGCGTGTCGAATCCAATTGCGAATGAGAATTTTGTTCTTCGCGCTGGTAGTAAGTCAGTATTGGTGTCATTCAAGGCTTCTGATAATACCTTTGTGAGGGTAGAGAAAAAAAACTGTTATGGAATAAGTCCTCGGAATGCCGAGCAATCATTTGCTGTCAACGCACTTTTGGACGATGACGTAAAGTTGGTAACTCTCGCGGGTACTGCTGGTACTGGTAAAACACTGCTGGCGTTGGCCGCAGCTCTCGAATGTCGCCAGCAATATCGTCAGATATTGCTGGCTCGCCCTGTTGTGCCTTTGTCTAATCGGGATCTTGGTTTTTTGCCAGGCGATATCACCGATAAGCTTGATCCGTATATGCAGCCTCTGTACGACAACCTAACTGTTATACGTCATCAGTTCCATGAAAGCTCTCCGGCTGCGCAGCGGATTCAGGAGATGCGAGAATCTGAAAAACTCTTGGTGACACCCTTGGCTTATATTCGTGGTCGCAGCTTACAAAAGATATTTTTTATTGTCGACGAAGCTCAGAACCTCACGCCTCATGAAGTAAAAACAATAATCACACGAGCAGGGGAAGGCACGAAAATCATTTTTACGGGTGACATACGTCAGATTGATCAACCCTATCTCGACACTCTTTCGAATGGGCTGAGCTATCTCATTAACAGAATGGTAGGGCAGTCAATATTTGCGCACATTACATTAGAGAAAGGTGAGAGGTCTGCACTTGCCGATCTTGCAAGTGAGCTTTTGTGAATGGGTTTCATTTACAAGTTATCGAAACCCTGCCGAACGGCCCAAACCGCAGCCTGAGTGCGGTCTTTGACTTGTAGTTTTCGTAGAATATTTTGCACGTGTTCTTTTACCGTTTCGATACTTATTCCAAGTGAGTCTGCAATTTCTTGGTTTGAAAGTCCCAATGAAATGATTTTTAGGACCTGAAACTCTCGGGGTGTTAATGGAGCGTTGACTTCTGGGGGTAGTGATCGTTTTGATAAACGTGCGGTCAGTTTTTTTAATGGACTGTTGGGGCGAGCTGTCGAGTTCGCTGCTGCACCCTCGATGGCAGCGCATAGGGCATCTCTGCTTGTGGTCTTAAGGATGAAATCAGTCGCACCGGCAGCGGCTGCTCGGGCTATAGCGGTGGGGCTATCGAAAGCTGTGAATGCAATAATGTTGCACTTTGGGCAGATGTCCCGTAGTGGCTTGATGAGTGAAATACCATCCTCACCACCTTGAAGTCTCACATCGAGCAAAACAATGTCGGGCTGCAGGGTGCGGCAGTCTTCTAGCGCCCGCTCTCCTGAGAGTGCTGTTCCTACGACGGTGATGTGACCACCATCTAAGATTACGGAGATTCCTTGTAGGACAATTTCATGATCGTCAATTAGAAATACACGTATTGGATGAGCATTCGTCATCGTGGTTATCCTCTCGGCACGCATTGCGAGCCCATATCGTAGTCGTTCGGACGTCTATTGCCATCCGTTAGCCGGCCTCATACTGGTTTTGATGTTTTTTCCGTTATTAGGCTGCATGTTGAACGAGGAGAGCAGTTCGTGCTGTAAGTAATTTGGGGTTATCCCAGATAGGGTGTTATCCCGGAGAATTGAGTAACTGGTAGAGCCAGGGGTGCGTCCATGGGTTCCATGTGGGTGCTGCCGCGGACAATACCGAAAGTCCAAGAAGTATCAGTAAGAGTGAGTAGCCGGTCCTGCTGGCAGCCAAACGATCAGCTGCTGGCGTAAGAGAAGAGATCCAAATCGGTGCCAGCCAAAATACCCAACGGAACCCACTTGTTGAGCCACCATAGTTGCGGTCCCACGGTTGTCGGGTCAAGTAAAAAAGGATAACAGTGATCGAAACAGCAATAATCGACAGAGATAAGATCTGCCATCCATGTCCAGGTCTCCTTAGCATAAAGATGAGACCGGGCAGAACGAGGAGCCAAACAGGGGTGAGTGAAAATATTCCATGGTGTCCAATGATTGCGTGAAACGCATACCGAGTAATCGATGCCTCACCACGGTCGATACCACCCGGTGATCGCCAATAGCTTTCAATCACTCGTCCGTTCGGCATTTTGAATCGATAGTCATACCAATTTTCTGGATTCCATTGATTTGCAGGAGTCTGTGTTTCAGAGGGTTTTAATGACATGTCAGAAGAATTTGGTGCGGCACGAAATGCGTATGGTGGCCATGCCGTGCCATGAGCAAGAATGTTTGATCCAAGTGCCGCAATCAAAACAGTAAGCACTGCCGGAAGAGTGGCACAAGCAGTCTGTCGCCAGTCAAATGCAGCTAGAATCCCTACGACGGCAGTGGTCCAAGCAAGTGCAGGAAGATCAAAAGCCGCAGCAAGACCAGCGGTCAGGCCGGCTGTTGCAAAAAGCAACCAAGAACGCCCTTCTTTTTTGGTAACAACCAAAACACAGTAAAGGCTTAGTGCAGTACACGCGGCAGCAAAGGAGTGATTGGTTAGTGCCACAGCGAATGTTGTAAGGAGGGTACCAAAGGCGATGGTCGCTGCAGACCAGATCTTTCCTCGATCGGTTGTGCCGATTAGTTCAATACAGCTACATGATGCAAGAATGATAATTCCCAAAGGAACGAGTCCGTAAAGAACTAGCATGAAGCGACCAAGAAGAAACGGATGGTCTCCGAGGGTCCATCCTGTTGCTTGAACAAGTAACCAATATGGCCCTGCGAGCAGAAGCGAGAGGAGTGGCGGTTTGCTCGAATACAGGTGCAATTCCCCATTTTTGTCTGGATGAACAACTGCATCAATTGTGTCCCATCCAGGTTCTGCTGCCAGGTCTTCAATCGCAAATGTCCCACGTTCTGCGAGACTTCGAATCGTTAGCCATCGGCTGCGATCGTTCGCTGAAAGAAAAGGGCGGAAAAGTCCCTTTTCACGTCGGATGCGATTGGACAGTTCTTGTCTTAGAGCAAACTCTTTGGCAGGGGTCAGTGGGGTTGAACTGCCTGCCGTTCGTCTTTCAATGGCTTCTTGAACAAGCCTCTTTTCCAACGCGAATCGATCTACTGTTGTAATCGTAGTGATCCGGCCAAGAACGCTGCTACATGCAATAAGAGCAAGAAGCCCATACATGAATTTTCGAAGACCAGCGGTAGGGTCAGCGAGAGAATTCTTCTGGTTTGCTGTGCAGAGTTGACCAGTCTGTAACCTCAGCCAAACAGAACCGAGATCGAACAGTCCACGGAAGAAACGCCCAATGCCATATTTGGAGACTCCTTGGGTACGCCGGCGGTGATGGACCGGCTGTTCGACAATACGGTGTCCTGAGGCTGCAGCGAGAACAGGTATAAACCGGTGCATGCCGGTCGCTAGCGGTAGCCGCTGAGCTACTTCACGACGCATTGCTTTCAGCCCACAATTGTGATCGTGAAGCGATACGTTTGTAAGCCAGCTGACAAGCAGATTAAAAACTCGAGATGGCATTGTTTTATGCCAAGGGTCCAGCCGCGGTGTTTTCCATCCGTTCACAAGGTCGGCTTCTGCCGGGGGTGCCTTTTGACCAACAGGGGCCATGCCCAGTTGTGTGAGCATTTTCGGGATTTCACTTGGGTCATCCTGTCCATCACCGTCAAGCATGACAACAGCTTCACCGCGAACGCTTGCGAACCCCCTTGAGAGAGCAGCGGATTTTCCACGGCCATCTTTGAGATGGATTAAATGAATGTGCGATGTGTCGCGCGAGAGGGATTCTACTTCATCAACTGATCTATCAGTTGAACCATCATTGATAACTAGAATTTCCCAGGAGAATCCGGCTGTCTCAAGTGATATACCAATCTCTTGTATTAGAGGGCCGATGTTACCCGCTTCATTACGGATGGGGATAACGAGTGAGACCTGAGGGAGATCAGTTGTGTGAGTTGAGGTCATGCAAATTAAGGTGCGGTGGGTCGAGGAGACCGGCAGTCAGTGATATATCTGCTCATTCTTAGTATTGCACGGGATAGCCACATGCAACGAGTCAAAAATTGATTTTTCGCACTTTGCAGCAGACCAGTTTACAATCGAGAGTCTGTGGTCGAGAGAATTGGCCAAAATACGTACATAACCAGAGTTCCGCAACATCATGACACGTCTGATTTCTCTTGGTGTAATTCTTGGGCTGGTGGTGATATTTGGGCTGCTCTCGCTAAGAGTTATGTCCATTTTTCTATTGCCACTTCTGTTGGCTGCAATGCTTGTCGTGATTTTTGGACCTATGTACAGAGCTCTGCGGCAGAAGTTAGGGGTGCAGGAATGGCTCGCTGCTGGTCTCACGACAGGATTTGTTTTGATCATAGTTCTTGTTCCGCTTGCGCTCCTTGTTGTCAGAGCCGGTGGAGATGCGATTGCAATGGCGCAAAGCCCTAATGGAATACGGCTTGACCCAACGGTGCTTTCCGGGCTCATTGAAACAGTGAATGAAACGACGGGTCTTTCCCTCACCGCTGACGACATCAATACAGAGTTGAAAAAAATAGCGGAAAACTTTTTTGGTCCGATTGCGACGCGTGCTCCAGTCGTGGCAGCAAAGTTGTTTATCGGAGTGATTATTATGACTGTCGCACTGTTTTACTTTCTCGCCGATGGGGCAAGAATGTTTGACGCGGTGACACGATTAATTCCTCTCGATCAGCGATACCAGTGGCAGTTTTTAACAGAATTTGAGGAGGTTAGTCGTGCTGTAGTGAGCTCGACTTTATTGGCTGCGATAGTCCAGGCCGTCCTAGCGGGGTTTGGTTTTTATGTCGCGGATCTCCAGGCTGTTTTTCTGTTAACGCTACTTACATTTTTTGGTGCTCTTATACCGTTTGTTGGTGCCGCAGCAGTTTGGGGTTCAGCTAGCCTCTATCTACTCTTTTTTGCAAAGAGTACGTGGGCGGCTGTTGGTCTTGCGTTATGGGGTGCCTTAGTGGTTTCAACAGTCGACAACATTATTAAGCCATACGTTTTGCAGGGGCAGTCAAAGCTTCATCCGCTGCTTGCGCTGCTGAGTATTCTGGGTGGAGTCGGTGCGTTGGGACCCATAGGAGTCTTTGTTGGGCCGATTGCAGTTGCATTCTTGCAAGCAGCCTTGACTATGCTACAGACTGAACTTGATACGCTTTCAGATCACATGCCAGAGAAGGAAGCAACGGTCTCGCCGGAAAGCAACTTCTAATTTTTTAGTCAGGTTCAGTTGATTTGAGAAATCTCTGATCAATAACTTTTTATGAGGAACAGCTATGGTCATCGAATTACTAACACTGGTGGCCGCAATGTTGGCTACAGGAATTGAGACAGCATTTGTACCAAGTGATGGCGGGGGAGGAGAATACTTGGTACGAGTCGAACCCGATCTGGTTTCAAGCCGAAGCCCTTACACCTTCACGAGTGATATTCCAGTTGATGAACGGGATGTTCGAAGGGTATGTATTTATGTCGCGGATCACTGGCCGGCAGCTGTAGAACGAACAGTTATAGAAGCAGCGTCGCGTCCCAAAGCAACACCAGCTGGAATTGCTATGGACGATGGAGATGCCAGCAGGATCATCTCTGATAAAGAAAATAAACCGTGGTCACTCTTGGTTGGTTCATTGATAGCACTTTTTCTTTCGCTTGGTTGCAACGCCTACCTTGGTGTTCTTCTTGGAGGCATGCGAATACGGTACCTGTCGTTGGTCCGAGAGCGTATTCCTGATGTCTCCGGGGCAGGGTAGCACACCCCCCTGCCGTCGCTGGTTCGCTTTTTTTATCTAGATGCTGCGGCAGAACTGAACTCCATTGATGTGTCTATTCTGCATTGGCAAAAAAGTGTTCAGCAAATCAACAAGACTCTGGCGGTAGAGTAATGTCTACTGTTCCGTCAGCTGAGATTTCTTTTGAACCAAGAGTACGAACGGTTGCTTTCGCTTCCCGAAAGAGCGTGGCCACGTGAGCATGGCACGTGAGAACCACCATTTGGTGATCACCGTTGCGATCATTCATGAATTCAACAAGAGTGCGTGATGCGGCTTTGGCCCGTTGATCATCAAAGTTAACCAAGGCGTCGTCCATAACCACAGGAAGTGTAATGCCTTGTTCGTGCAGGTCACGTACGAGGGCGAGTCGCAGAGCGAGAAAAACCTGTTCTCGAGTGCCTCGGCTGAGTCGTTCCGGGTTCCAGATCGAACCAGCAGCGTCATGGACATCAAGCCGGGCTTCATCAGCCGCCGTAGTGATCTGAACGTATCGGCCCTCTGTAAGTCGAGCAAGCCAGTGAGACGCTTCAATAAGTGCAGCGGGTTGGTGGTGCCTCGCCACTTCCGCACGGGTGCGTTCTAAAAGTTCGCAAGTACATTTGAGCAGAGAAATACGTTGATCATGTGCTGCTATTTGTGCATCAACTACAGCAACTTGATGCTGAATACTTTCCGGACCATTGTTTTTTTCGACCAGTTCGATTTCTTTCTCAATTTCGGCAATTCTGCCCTTCTGAACACGAAGGTTTTCGCGTAGTTCTTTTGTTGCGGTTTCAGCATCAGACAGTCGCTCTTCGAGAGAAATTTCAGAAGATTGCTCGATCCATGTGTCAAGTAGGCTCGGGTCTTCGAATCGACTCCTACCGTCTTGCCACGTTCGCTCTGCGATACGAGTCTTTTCCGTAAGCTCGTCAAAGTATGGCCGCCGATCAGTCTTTGAGAGAAATATTTCTTCAGTTTTAGCATCCCATCGTTCGAGCCTCGCTTTGAGTGTGCGGTCGCATACCTTGAGTTGGCGAATTGCCTGCCGATGGCGAATCCTCGCCCTTTCGAGCTTGCGGGCACATGTTTTTTGTCGTTCGTGGAGTTGCCGCTGCTTGTTCATAAGGTCATCGAGTTGCTGAAGTTGATCGAGTGAAGTGCCTTCTGGCACGAGTTCACACTCAACAAGGATTGCTTCAATTCGTCTCGAAGCAGCAGCTAATTCTTCACGTTTATGACGAGCCTCGTCAGAGAGTCGCCGTCGGTCGTCGTCGAGCGTAAGGAGTTCGTGGCGGTGTGTGCCAATACGCCAGACTTCAGAAGGGCTTAAGGTGCTAGGTAGTCCTCTATGCTCAAGAGATTTCTGCCAGCGAGCAACGCTTTTCTTTCGTCGACTGAGAGCTATCTTTAATTTCTCCCTAGCTTTGGAGATGCGATCCCTGTGGCCGCGAAGGACTCCATCGTAGCTTGCCATGTGTTCCAGCCGAATGATTTCAGCGTCTGCCCGTGCGGCCTGTCGCTCGAGATTGGTTTGTCTCGCATCAGCGAATTCTGGCTGTGAATCATGCACCTCTGTACTGGAATATGAGTACTGACTTGAGGGTTTTGAGATTATGGTATCGAGTGTTTCGCATTGAGTGGAAATATCTTTGTACTGCTTTTGTGCAAGTGCGTGCTGGCGACGTGTTTCTCCAAGCCGTGCTCCGGAGGATTTGTCAAGCGTCCAGGTCATGACAGAGGCCACACCGGTGCCTGCCAGACCAAGTGCCGCGATGACGTAAGCAAGAGGGCCAGTTACAACTGATGGCAACAGAAGGCCGGATAGCAGCATTCCGGCTCCAACAACAAAAATGCTGCCGAGCCCAAGCAACCAGCTTAATGGCATTACCTGGCTGGCAAGTTGTTTGCCCATTTCCTGTTCAAGTTGTGTGATCGTCTGGTGCAGTTCATTCATTCGTTCCCCCGCATTCATCCGTTTACGGATTGCCGCAGACTGTTCTGTAGCTGCTTCAACAGCAGCAGTGAGAGTTGAGCCGCTGAGTGCTGCTCCATCTTTGTCAAATTGTCGCTCAGCTTTCGCGAGTTCTGACCGTGCTCGGGCAACCTGCTTGCGAGCAGAAGCGACTGCCCGAGACGCACGTTTACAGTTACGTGCCCTATTGCGTAGCGGGCCGAATGAAAGCGAGAGCCCCTCAGGTAATACAACAGCCATGCCGACGTCGGTGGTTAGTGGATCCTCAACCGAGATGACTTTTGTGAGTCCGCAGAGTCCGATCTGTTCCCCAAAACGGCGGGCTGCAAGCCTTGCATGAGCCTCGGTTCGAGTAACGTCGGCGACAAGTCGCTCTACATGCGAACGATCCTCTAGGAGACTCTGTATTTCAACACGTTTTTTCCAGATGGCGGTCTTGGTGTCATGGCTGGCGAGTTCTCGGGCCAGTCTCCTTCTCTCATTCAATCGCTTTTTGACAACACGTGAGACCTGCTTTCGCTTTTTTGTATCGTGTTGCCACCCATCGAAGTCAGGGTGCACCAAAGCAACCTTTTTGAGTGACTCGAGTTCGTCAGAGAGTCTTTGCCATGCGTGTCGTAACTGGCTTGTTGGCAGAGCGTCACGTGCAAGGCTTTCTGTAGCAGCGGCTCTTGTCACAGCTTTTTCAAGGTTTGTTATTTCTCGTCTGACTTTGGTGTGCTCAATGAACAGGTCTCCAACATAATATTTAGATTGTGTGTCACTTTCGGCTTTCTGTAGCTCATCTCGTTTTTCGATAAGAAGTTGCCGCGGTGTCTTTTCGCTGTCTCCTTGTGCAAGTCGTTGAAGGGCTTCTTCGATCTGCCTAATAGTTCTTGCCACTTGTGATCTATCAAGACCATTTGCGAGTTCATATAACCGACTCCCACACCCTTCCGGTGCAAGCGTGCGAAGTTCATGGAGTTCGTCAAGCCCAAAGGCCATGACGTTTGTGAATGTGGCTTCGTCAATATCGCCCACGATGTCCTGAAGATAGATGCGTTGATCATCCGTGTGGGCTCCATCAAGTTGCTCTACAGTGATACTGTCTCCCTCGTCACCACCGAGCCCAACGATGTCATCTTCGTAACTTTCTCTTGTGAGTGCTGCGATGCCCGGTCCCTCGTGGCGGCGTTCAATGATGAAACGATGACGTTCTCGTTTGCCTCGAGGGCCTTTTCCTGTGACAACAACGAGTCGGCCGCAACAAGGAACTTTTGGATCAAGAACACCTCTTCTAAATAATCCCTCGAACCCAAAGAACACAGCTCGGATGAACTCGAGTAATGAGGTTTTGCCGATTTCATTTGTGCCGTGAATAACTTCGATACCCTGACCAAGGTCTTTTAGGCTGACCTGTTGCAGTCCTCCGAAGCGTTCAATCTCAAGTCGCTCAATGTGCATGAATAAGGTTCCTTGAAGGTAGTCGCGTTGGCGTTCTACTCACCTTTCCTTGGTGATTGCATCTTTTTTGCTCTTTTATTCACTTTCGAGAAGTTCAAGTGCCAGCCAGCCAGCTTCACGTTGGTCCGTTGTTCCGGGAGACGCAGCTTCGGCCTCTGTCACCAAGTCGGCGAGAGCAGATGTGAAAGAGTTGCTCGCACCCGGACGTCCTCCAGAACGGTTGCGTCCAAGGGCCGCAAGTGGTTCTTTAACGTCAGCAGAGATACTTTGTATCCAAATAGTAGGAGATGCCGCGGCACAACGTTCACGGAGAATCCTTTTTGTCTCCGGGGCAATTTCATTGACCTCTAGCCGTCGGGTGATACTGGTGCCGCATGCTATTTGGCAGTCTAATATGATAAGTGGATTCCCTGCTATTACTTCGTCGCCTTCTGGCACGACGGTACCCAGCAAATCCTGACAGGCTTCCCAGAGGAGTTGGGAGAGTGCTTCATGGTCCTCATCAGCTGATTCGATATGAATGGTTCGCCAGATAACCTCACTTACTGGAAGTTGTTTCCACTGATCAACTGTGCATTTATTTCCCAAACGAGAATTATTGTCACCATCAGCTTGTGGTTTGTAGAACGTAAGCCCATAGCAACCAGTGTTCAGTGAGTCCGTTTGGCGACGTGATTGAATACTCGGAAGTGGAAGAACATGATGAGGCAGTGAAGAAGGGGATTTCGTTGCCCAGATAGCTAACGTGCTAGGCTGCGACAAATGACTTGACGATAGAAATGATGTCACGTCATTGGCCAGGCGCGTATCCGAGCCAACAATGATTTGCCGATGGAGGGGCTCAAATGAACTCTGAGCAGCGATCCTCTCGACATCTGCTTCATTAGAAACAGCCCACAGTTCAACGGTTGTAGAACGAATAGTTTGGGTCCAGGGGCGGAGAGAGCTGGCAAAAGAGAGCCCTTTCGGTTCCCCCAGCATGCGTAGGAATTCCTGGCCATCAGCTGGATTTGTTGTCACCCAGAGCGTCTCGCAATCGTGGTCAGCAGCCTGGATAATCAAACGACGCAATGCAATGAGTTGTGCTGGACTCACACGAGTGGGGTCCACGATTGATCCACAGAGAACAATTCCTTGAACCTGTGATTCAATTGCAAGGTGGTATGTCTTTTCGAGCGTTTTTAGAGGTGCTCCACGGAGTCTGGCTGCGAGTGATTGAGGCATGTCGTCGGGTTCAGCAATCGCTTCGTCAATTGCTGGATTACCGATAAAGAGCAGATCGAACATGGTCTCCTCCTTTCTTAGTAGGGCGAGCGTTGTCGTCGACGCGCGACACGCTCACAAAAAGGCGTGAGTCGCGTAACCGGTTAGCGTCGCTAATCTTTACGTGGTTTACCTGGTCTGCCAGTCCGCTAGGGACTGTACCGGCAATCCGCTGAATTCCGCTACTGCAAAAGAGGTGGCTGGTGTGCAAATGCTTCGGCTGCCGCCTTGCACCAGTCTTTTTCAGCCTGAGATGGTCCCAGAACGGCCAAAATTCGGCCGCGATGGAGTACTCCTTTCTCAATTATTGTCGGGAAAAAATAGCTTTTCAGCACGTGTTGATGTGCTGCTGGGCTATGACAAGCTTTGGCAGGTGTGGATGTCAACGCCGTGTGATGAATTTCGTCACTGCGGGTAAACAATGCAATGGTGTGTTCAAAGCATGCAAGTTGGAATACAAAACATTGGACCAGTACGGTTTGGCCGGTGTTTTGGCTCCAGTACTCACGCGATCCTAGTGTCTCTCGTTCCCACTGGAATGAGTTATTCGACCATCTTCCTGTTTGCGCTGATGTTGCCAGGAATGAACATTCAACGGCAAGACATCCATCACTTTTCTCTCTGAGTGTCTCGCTGGAGAGAATGAGTTCTGCTGTAATCGAATTATCTATATCATTCGATGGGCACCACGTACTCTGAAGTCTCCATAAGCCGCTAGTTTTTAATTTCCGGGCATCGTTAACTGCATAGACACCAGTAGCGTCATTCCCCCGGAGCCAACCATCACTGAACGTAAGAGACTGTTTGGGAAGACAGATTCCAAGTATGGAAATCGAGGAGTCACCAGACTTTATGGATATGCCCGAGCCTGGTTTTGCTAAATCCAATTGAGTTGTCAGTGACCCAAGTTTGTGTGTCCATTTCTCACGATTAGCCCGCAAATTGTCTTCTGACTCGCTCGTGTCAGAAGTCCAATTTTGTTTTGACTGAGACTGAGATGGAGACTCGATTTTCATGATGGAGAATGTGTCTGCTGGCAAGGGAATGGAGCAGGAGTGGCCAATAGTGCTGCATATGTCGAATTGTTATTCATCGGAATGTTGTTATACACGGTTCGTGGTTCTTTTGTTGTTTTTCAAGAGGTCCTCGAAAAGGCTACGTCTGCCATGTGGTGCTCCCAAGGAATCAATATGTTTTTTGCGATTGTGCTGCAACGTATTTGTTTCGCGGGTCATTGCAATCTGGTGTTTGAGCCGCAGGAGTGAACCCACTACGAGTAGGGGCTTTACTGAATCTCAATGAAGTTGTCTGGTGGGTTGGCTTTTTATAAATAAACTTTTTTCAAAGACGTCCATCATAGAGTGAGCAAATGAATATTCCCTCGGAAATAATTGCGTTAGAACGGCTGAATGAGTATGGCGAGTTTGCAGAGGTTGCGGCACGCGCAGGAGGTGACGTGCTTCGCGACTGGCGCGGACGATTTGCTGTTTCAACGAAGGGGCCAAGAGATCTTGTCACTGAGGCGGATCTTGCTTCTCAGAAAACAATCCGTGAAATTCTTTTGAGTAGATTTCCAGATCATGGCTTCATTGGAGAAGAGGGTGTTCAGGATTCGGCCAATTCTTCACTGCGTTGGATGGTGGACCCGCTCGACGGTACAAGCAATTACGTTCATGGATTTCCAGCTTATTGTGTTTCAGTCGCGCTGGCCTATCATGATGAAATTCTAGCTGGAGCGATTTATGATCCGGTTGCAGATGAGTGCTTCACAGCCATTCGTGGTGGTGGAGCTCGACTTGAAAACACGGTTCTCCGAACTTCGGATCCACTACATCTTTCCGATGCTCTTGTCGCAGTGAGTTTTCCGCCGGACGTAGATTGTGAGTCACTTGCAGTGGCTGACTTCCTCTCGATTGTGCCACATGTCCATTCCGTACGCAGGACTGGTTCCACTGCAATCAATTTGGCGTATTTGGCGGCAGGCAGACTTGATGGCTTCTGGGTGCGTCGAATTGCTTGCTGGGATGTGGCTGCTGGGTTGTTGATTGCTGCAGAGGCAGGGGCGGTTGTGGTCCCTTGTCGTCACCCAGAAGATTCCTATGAACCTCCGGCTCAGGCAACCGTTTCGTTGGATCGTCCGGCATTTGTTGCTGCCGCCAATCAACGGGTTGCCACCGGGCTTCATGATCTCCTCACTGGGTAAGAGTGCGCCGACAATAGCGTTCATGTCACTTATGCATGATTGATAGGCCTTGAACTCCTTGAAAAACGCGGTTTCGCTGGTCTTTGGGGTTCAAGTCGTTGTAGGGTGATAATAGGTAGAAGTTTGCGCAATCGTTAAAAACTACCATATGAATAGGTGTCTGGAGCATTTGTTTCACTGCACAAAAATGGGAAGTAGCAGGGCCTTGGCCACAGTCAGACGAATCACTGAGCGAAATGACATGTGCACAACTCACTCGCGAGTTGTTGTAAGTCGTTTGCTACTCACGCCGGTGTCCTCCTGCCTGTCTGTGGCCCAGCAATTTGTTGAGGTTTGTCTTCGTGTTTTTTTAGGGCTTCTGTTATTGGGAGGTTCATGTTTTGGAGAAGAGGCTCCTAGTGAACAGGAGGGGCCTGTGGCACGAGAAGTGAGACAAGTAGAACCGAGCCTGTATTACGTGGAGGATGACTTAGGTCGTTTGATTCCTGTTCCAGGATTTCGCTATCGAGACTTTGTAGACCTTGTCCGGTTGCGAGATGGTTTGCCAGCTCAGGCAGAGACGCCGGGAGTTGTCCTTGAGCAACTGCGAATGAAAGTACTCTTGCCGGCTCCAACCGGGAGCAACGTTACGCATGCTGACGTTGATGTGGAGTGTGTTGTCCGAAGTACTCGGCAAGGCTGGGGTATGCTGCCACTGAAACTCCCCGAACTTGTTCTTGCGGAGCCACCCGAAGTTGTTGGGAATGGTGAAGTTGTGGTCACGGTTGATCCATCACCAGGAGATAGCAATACCAACATCTCAGCGAACCAACCATCTCGTCGACAAGGTGCCTTCGAGTCACCATCCATCTTGGACAAAGGCTTCCTTGTCTGGATTAATGAGCAGAATGAAGGGCAGGAGATTGACCCAGTGAAGAGCCGCGAAGGTGGAAGGCCTCATACGATTGTGCTGAAAGGTCAGATTCCGGTGGACGTGTCGCTGGATCGTGATCAAATGAGATTTACTTTACCAGCTGCTACAGATTCAAAAATAACCATAGAAACGCAGCGACGCGGTCCTCTGGTCAAAATCAATGCTGGTGTTCTCACGCCTACCATACAACTGATCGACGGTGAGGACGATACAGCAGGTAGCGTCGTAGAGATTCGTGGTGCGGTAGGGCCGACACGACTCCAGTTAGAGGAGCCTCTCATAGGAAATGCTCCTGTTCGGCAGATTGCTGAGTCCAAAGTTGAAAGTGTTGTTCGGGTAGATGGTCGATTGGCAAAGATAGAAGCCGAATTTACTCTAACGAATCTTGCCAAAAATGACGGTCTTTTTACTGTTCGGCTACCATCACGTTCAGTTGTTCGTTCAGTGGGAAGTGCCGCAAAAATACTCAGCCGTGGTGGCTCTCCTTCAAGGCCTCAAGTTGTCGTTCGGGTTGATACAACGAAAGATGGGAATGCTTCTTTTAAGCTTGTTTGTGAGCGAGCAATCGATACTTCGAGCGACGGTCCAATCGATGTTGGTGGTTTTTCTATTGACGAAATTCCACTATGGCGGCAATGGGGTCAGGTGAGTGTCTTTACTGATGAAGACTGGACTGTCGAGTGGGAGCCTCGATCCGGGAATAGACAAATTGATGCAACCGCAACTCTTTCACAGGAAGGGTTTGTCGCGGCATTTGCGTTTGACTCGCAGCCTATGGCACTGCCGTTAGAGGTGCTTCCGCGGAGAAGTCAATTAGTAGTGGAACCGGAATATATCTTCCACGTCACCAGAAACAGGTTGGAGCTATCGATTCGTTTGCAAGCTGTGGTTCGTGGTGTTGCAGCAAAGAAACTTGATATCTTGGCACCGGGTTGGAACATAGAGGGAGTTGGTCCCCCAGGTGTTGTTGATAGTGCATCTGTGTCAGAGTCTTCGGGGGTGGTTACTGTTCCATTTCTTAAGCCAATAGCCGGAGAGGTAGTGGTTGAACTGCAATGTAGCCGGCCACTCGATCCGGCTAGTGAGGAGGTGCAGTGGACCACACCTGTTCCAAAAGCTGATCTTGTTGGTCCTGCTAGTGTAGGAATTACTTCCGAAAGTGATATTGAAATCGTTCCAGATACGGAACGAATTGTAGGTATGAGTCGACAAGTTTTGTCACAGTTGAATAGCCCATCTGTTGATTTGTCGAGAATGTCGTATCGAGTTCAGGCCGATAAGGCGACTTTTGTGGCGACACGTCGTATTCTTGATCAACAGATTGATGCCTCAATTACAGCACAAGTGGATGTCGGTTTGCGTCAGGTGGTTGTCCAACAGGCAACCCGTATAAACGTAGCTCATGTCCCGCTTCAATTCATTGAGTGGATGGTGCCTCAAAGTGTGGTTGAGACGGGTAGCATCGAGGCTCGCTTCAATGGCGAGTTATTGACCCCGGAAGTTATTAGTAGATCATCTGGAATCGATGATTTGGGTGGAGACGAATTGATCAATAATGAACCGGGAGCAGGTGCTGAAAGCGATACCGCTGAGCGTTCTTGGCGTATTGTTCGGGTCCTATTACCCAATCCATTATTCGGGACTGCTGAACTTGTGACGCGGTATAGTCGACTCATACCGGAAATACCAGAAGAGGCAACAGTTCCGGTATCCATTCCTCTCCTGCTCCCAAAGGGTGCGGTTGTTGGTCGTCAATCAGTGACTCTTTCTTCTATCGAGGAATTGAATGTCGACGTTCGCGACGACCGATGGAATCGAGAAGGGAATCTTCAAACAATTGGGCTCGGTAGAACATGGAACGCGTCGCAGGGGCAAGCAGCAATCGATATAGCAGTAAGCCAGAGTCAGAGGACTTCGCTTGGTGAAACTGTTGTAGAGGCGACCTGGGTGCGGACGACACTTCGGGGCCCAATGAGGACTGATCAATGGGCGCTTGCTGTGACAAGTTCCTCTGATGCTTTGACACTTACCCTGCCAGTTTTAACGGAAGATGAAAATGGTGATGTGCTGGGTAATCGAATAGCGAGAGCCAGGGTTAATAATTCACCGTGGAGTACCGCGGACGAGGCTACAGGACGAGTCAATCTCGACTTAGGTCAAACGAGAGGAACTCATCTTGTTGAAGTAGAAGTGCGTCAACCACGAAAAGAGAGTTTATTGAACGGGGCGATCAAAGGGCTCGGTTGGGTCAACTTCCAGAGTTCTGTGATGCCATCATCCTCGCTGTATAGCCGTGTTGTCTGGGAAATCTTAGTACCTGATGGGTCCGAACTTCTGTGGGGCCCCCGAGGGTGGACAAGCCAACAAGTCTGGGACTGGAGTAGTCGAGGTTTGAATCAAAAGCCGGCGGTTTCAGTACAAGACTTGGCATCATGGGTAACTGCGGCTGCAAATCCACAGTCGAATATGCAGGGAAGACTAGGGTCGGGTTGGCTTTCTGTACCAAGAGATTTTATTGAACACAGGCGGGTGTTCTGTGATATGGGGAGTCCGGCTGATGTGGGTGTTTTTCTTTTCCCGCGGTGGTTACTTGTGCTCATTGCAAGTGGAATTCCACTTGCCGTCGGTGTGGTGTTAACTTTCCTTCCCAGATTGATAAAAGTGGTTTTGGTCGTAGCGTCTGTCATGTTCATTGGCGGCATGGCAATAGGGCCAACAGTTACACTTTGCGTCCTGAAAGCTGGCTTGCCGGGTCTTGCACTTGCTGTACCCGCGGGCGTCACTAGTTGGTGGCGTCTTCTGCTCAAGAGTCGTACACAAGGTACGTATGAGCCGGAGTCATGGGAGATGGAGCATTTGGGTTCGAAGAAAGTATCCCTTCAAGAGTCACTCGTTATCAATATGAAGCCATCTACTGCGCAGACGGTTGTTCCTGCTGCGTCGTCTCAGTCAAGAGCTGAAACGGAGTAGTGGTGCATATGTACAAAAAATTTTGTTTTCACAAACCTTTTCGGCGACTACTTCTCGTAGCACTTATTCTGGTTCTTTGCAGATACGGTGTGAGACAAGACAATTTTTTATATGGAGCAGATGTCGATGAAGCCAAAGCAGGTGCTGTTGTCCAAGTTGAACCTGGCAGTATGTCCTTCTCTCGCGTGTACGTGCCTCCCGGCCGTCTTTCCGATGTCATTCGTGATAAGGAACGCTACATCCCGATGGCTGTCGATGAATTTGATAAGGTTGTGCAGCGGCTGTTGCCACCTGATACGAACCGTGCTTTTGATGGACCACGCCCGATTGCCGAATACGTCCTCTATGAAATGAAACTCGATGAATCGGGAGCGCTTCTTGGAGATGTTTCTGTACGGTTGCCGAATCTAGGTCGAGAAATTGAGGTTTTTCCAGGAGAGACACGCTTTCAAAATAGCCGTTGGCTAGATGAAGAAGGTGCGGCCTCACAACCAATTGATTGGTTACAGGAAAGTGTGGAATTACAGCCGCTAGATAGATTATTGAAGCCGGATGGGGTGCAAGTTGATTTGTTCGGAAAGCCGAATGGCTCGATAGATTTTCAGGTACCTGGTGCAGGTACGTTCATTGCAAATCTTCGGGTGCTGCCTGTACGTACAGATCGCTCACTCAATCGAGGACTTTCCCTGGGTGTGGGCCAATCCAGCTTTTTATTCCCACGTGTCCCCTCCCTGTCGACAACACTCGTTCTCGATCTTCCAGGAACTCTTGTGCCGATGATTGTAGGTAACGTGCCGATCACAGATAGAACTGATGATAATGAATTGGCCTCTGAGGAATATTATCGTTGGCGATATGAATTTGGACCGAGACGGTTGCTTAATGTGACACTTTCTCCTCGACGTACAAGTCGTTGTTCGGTTTGGTCTAGTGTCTTTGTTGGAGAAAGAACTGTAGAGATTGGGACAGTTCTTCTTCCCGAAACAGTTTGGTCGGAAAGATCTTTACGACTCAAGATTGGTAAACAAGTCACAATGATTAGCGCTCAGGCTTGTGGTGACGGGCCAAATCAAATGAGCAGATCTTATAAAATGGAGGTTCGTCATGAATCGAACGATACGATTAGTCTCCAATTGCCGGCAACCTTTGTTGGAACTAATGCACGCATTCTGCTTCGAAGTGTCATCTCAAGCATTCACCAGAAGAAGTCGAGTTTGCAACTTCCTGGTGTGGCGATTGATCCAGAGCTTTGGGTTGGTGGTGGGTTTTTCATAGATGTAGAAAATTCCCTTCAATTATCTGATGTGGTGGCGGAAAATTGTCTTGCAATTGCGCCCGAAAAAGCAGTGGAATGGCCGAAGGTAGACAGTTTCAAAACCGGTTCACTGGACGGCTTAGCGAGTCAATTTAGCGAGCCGGGGTTTGTGTTTGAGCAACAAGATGCAGGTGGTTCGTGTGGCGTTTCAGTTGTGAAAAGGCAGCCGGATTTTGATGTTGCTCGAGTAACGACAGTAGATGTTTCTTCTGCGTCACTGATCGGACGTGCTGCCTGTGATATTCATGTCCGTCGTGGCAGCGTGCACAGTATTGTCGGACGTATTAGCAAGGAATGGTTTATCGATTCAGTTGAGCCACTTATCGCTGGAGATGTGTTGGCCGAGGGTGGCGCGGCAACAGAACAAGTCATTCCTGATCGTGTACAGCGTGATGTCGGTAAAGTGCTGGGGGTGCCATATGAGTGGAAAGTAGTGCGAGGCAAGAACGAAGATCAGCTCATGCTCGATTTGCCAAGGGCTATTCATAAGGGAGAGAGCCTTCGGATTAAAATAACGGGACATCGTCGTGGTGTGCCTGCGGGTGGACAGATTCGCTCTACAGACGCCGAGATGGTTCAACTTGTCGGTGAAATTTCTGGTCAGGCTTGGATTGACTTGCGGACGAGCCCAGAGACCACATTAGTAAAGATTAAGGGGCCAGAAAATGAGGCATTATTCGAACCACGATTAACACTACTTACTGAACAAGGTGTTTGGCGGCAACGTGTGCCTGTAGGTCGGCTTGCTTCTCCGAAGGTGTTCCGGTTTCTTCGTAGAAGACCCCCTCTTGAGGTTCTTGCCCGTTCGCAGTTCACAGTTCGTGGAGATCAACTTAGTGAAACCTATAGTTTTTTGTGTCAGGCATTTCAGGGCGAACTCGATGCCGTCACGGTGCACTTTTCAGAACCGGTCGGAAATCTTGATTGGTCAGTTCTTTCTGATAGTGAGACAACCACTATTGCTCGTCGTCTCAATACCACCGAGTCAAATGTTGGTGCAGAGTCGAACAGCCTAAAAAGGTCTGTGAAAGAGTCCTGGTTGGTCGAATTGAATCCTCCGGTAACAGGGGCAGTAACTCTCCGAGCAACTGGAAAACAAGAATTTATAGAACAGACTGCCCTTCCTCTGGTGTGGGTTGAATCAGCAGTTGCGCCACAGGGTCGAATTAGTATTCAGTCTACCCGCGCAAGCCGCCCCTCAGTACTCAATCATCGACTTGTTCAACTGCCACCTTTGGCAGATCAGTTACCGTTGCCAATTCAGTCAGTAGTGGAGTTGCTATACGATGCATCGGCATTGGCCCAAACGGGCCCTTCCGTAGAAATACTACCAGTTCCTGATAGCGTTCAGTCTTTTGCCCGCGCTTGGGTTTGGAAAGAGAGTTCGCGGGTGCGATGTTATACATCTGCAAATGCGGAGTATGAGACAACGTTTATAATTGAAAATGATGGCAGGCAAAGTGTTACTGTGAGTTTGCCAGAAGGCCATCGCCTAATTGGGCTAGAGGTTCAGGGTGAATCTATACCGTTACAGTCATCAAACGTAAGAGAGTTTCCTGTCTATCTGCCAAGTGGTCGTCAGCGAGTTTTTGTAACCGTGCATACAGCTGTTGCGGCCGAATTTCTGCGAGGAATTTGGAAGCTGTCCTCAGTTGTACCAGCGGTTGATGCCCCCACACTTACTCGGGAAATGCAACTTGCTCTCCCAAAGAATATACGGTTGGTTGGAGTGCCGTCCGGATACACAGAAATTTTTCAGCAGGATACTGACTGGATCGAAAGGCTTTCTGGACTGTCTCAACGAGAGTCATGGTTTGCAAATACGAGTCCCAATGCTGCTTTGTCTACGTTCAACTCGCGATGGTTTGTTCCAACAAGTGGACGATACAGGCCGAGATTCTTTCTCCTGGTTAACCGATGGTTGTTGGCTGTGTCAGCTCTTAGTGTTGCTGCAGCCGCAACGTTGTTGTCATTGTCTTTTTTCTGGAGGAGTGCATGGTTATTAGTTGCCAGTGTTGTGGTTGCTTCAGTAGCTGCGTTGTGGGTGCCCCCACCCTTTGATCTGATAGCTCGTGCAAGCTTGTGGGGAATTCTTGCTGCTGCTGGTTTTCGTGTCTGGATATATGGGCGTGCGAAGAAGCAAATATCTTTTGTGTTTCTTGTATGTATGTCCTCAGGAGTTTGTTCCTATGGGAGTGAGATACCTATGCAGGTGTTTCTAACCCCAGTTGATGGAGAAACAACGGCTCTGGTTCCGGAGCCACTGTACAAAGTGTTAGTAGGAACGAATGCAGCCCAGTCGTCTAAAGTGCGTATTTTGAACTCACGAATTGAGTTGCCATCGGCTCCTAGTTCGGCTACCCAGAACAATGATGAAATTTGGCATCTCAAGCTCTTGGTGCAAACTGATTCAGCTGACGTGCTTTTGCTTGATCAGTCAGCTGCAGGAAGCCGTTTTAGTGATGAGCCGTTTCTTCTTGATGGCGGGTCGTTAAGTGTGTCGTTGTCTGCGGACCGTCATCAGGCACAGCTATCACTTCCAGCTGGAGGAAGGCATAGCCTTATTATTCCATTGGAGCCTGTAAGAACACGAACGGGTGATATAGAGGTTCATGAGATCTGCCTCCCGAGGTCTCCCCAGACCGTGGTCGCTGTGATGCCTCAGGACGAAATGGCTAATTCACGTGACGTGCGTAGAAAAATTCAGTGCGAATGGTCGATTGGGCAGGGGATTTTTCAGCCAGCGCAAGAGGTTGTGTCTCTTGATTCACGGCTGCAGAGGTTCAGGGTTCCGCCTGCCGACCGTCTGCGAGTTATTAACACTTTGGATAGTAAAGAAACTTTAACAACAGTCGTTCATGAAGCGGAAAGTAGAAATGAGATCTCATGGACACCAAACGGCATCATTCTGATGGCGGAATTTAGGATTACTGGTGGTGATGCAATACTGCCGTCATTCTGGATTCAGGCAGACCCTCGCCTTGTTCTCAATCAAGGCCAAGACAATGAAAATGCATTTGGTATGAGAGGTGAATTTGAGATTCACTCATTAGGGCAAGGCATCTACAGAGTCGATCGTACCGAGCCCAACAGAGAGAAGATAGCGTTTCAGGTGTCATTTCGTATGCCATTGATAAATCATATTGGAAAATATGAGTTGCCGTATGCGTGGGTCCGCGGAGTTGAACGCGACACTCGTGAGTCAATATTGGCTGGTAGCTCAGGTCTTTCATGCAACGTACAGTTTCCTGAGGCAGTAGCTCCTCCACAGGTGAATGAAGTTGGGGACGGGACGTTGCAATGGGTTACCGAACTTATCGAAAGTGTTGATGATTCGTTGCCTGAAAGTAGTTTCACAGATTTTTCTAAAGATGGGTTCGATGCAAGTCGTCAGCCCTTTGTCTTGCAGAGACAGGCGGCATACGTAGAGGTGAATCGCGAGCAAACACCTCTACGTGGGACACAGCAAATGGAAATCGTAGACGGTGTAGATAAGAATCACCTAGTTTATGAAGCCACAATTGATTCAAGTCAGACAGCTTGGATCAAGGATCGCGTCAGTATTCCCGCGGGTTATCGGCTTGAGTCCTGTCAAGTATTTGAGAAAAAAAGTGTAACCACCAGCCTTCAGAACGAACGGCCGCTCGACATCTTTTTGCAGAAAGAAAAGCAAGGGGTTTATGGGGTGCTTCTTCAGCAGCCCCGTCCGGGCATTTTTACTTTACGAGTTCAGGCAACCAGTAATGCTCATCTTCCAGGGAAAGGGGTTTTGCCTCTCGTGCGGTCGTTTTCCGCCATTAAATTTCCCTATTCATTGATCTGGAGAGGTGTTGGCCGGCGAAGCAATATTACGATTCTTGGTGATCAGCAAAGTTCAGAACAAAATATGGTTCATGAAAGTCTGGCCGATGACAGTAGTCTTGGTCTGCTTGCGATGCGACTTTCTGATGAAAATCAGAGAAATGTTTGGCGTGTTGAACTGCCATCGAACGATGAAATGTGGTCATATCAGAGTGAGATAAAGCCGCAACGCGAACTGGTGGATCGTCCGGATTCGGTACTGGCTAGTACCGATGTTGGTCCGATGGCGATAGTCGATTCTTCTCTTGCTGTGCCGCTCATTGACGTCGAAGTGGTTGTTGATGAGCGTGGTCGGATTTCAGGTATTTGTTGTATTGAATTACCAATGACGGGCCCCGAAGTGCGGATTCGAGTACCGGCAGGATTTCGGGTTTATGAAACGTTGCTAGATGGTCAGCAGATTCAGGCCCAAACACCTCGTCGTGACAGTCCATCTGAAGTGTGGTCTGTTCCCATACGGACAGGTTCCTGGCCACACGAACTGGTCTTTATATTCGTTGGAGAATTCGAGGCGACAACCATGCAAGGGGAGCCAGTGTCATTGGCTTTGCCCAGCGTTGTTGGAATGCCGGTTGAGCGAGTTTTGTGGACAATTAATCATCCCATAAACCGGGTGGTCCGTTTTGCCGGGCGTGGAGACGTATTAAATGAGTATGAATCACGTGAGATAAGGATGAACGTACAAACAGAAATTGACGATCTCATCGCCACTATTTCACCTGCACTACCCAAGGAAGTGGGTGTGCGATTGCACGAGTTGCGTCTGAGTCGACGAAAGCAAGACGGCGTGCCGCCACTAGAAGATTGGGTGAGTAGTGCACCCGGCATGTCCGGCATTGGTTCGATCGCAAGACAATTCGGTTCAGCATTTCTCACAAGTAGTCGTTGGAAAAAGCTGATCATACAACCACAGACAACTCGCGAGGCTATGACGATTCGCTTTGCCAACCCGCCCCTTTCAAGAGCTGGACGGGCCGTTGCAACGCTTGTTGTTTTAGTCCTTGGAGTGTGGGGGTGTTGGGGGATTACAAAATTTGCGGACGGGATGCTCTCAATAGCTGATCGGTGGTGGCCAGCTGTTGCGTGCGTTATCGCCGTTGGCTGGATCATTTACCGCGAACCGGCCTGGCCCGGTTTTATGCTTTTGCTTCTGAGTGCAGGAACAGGGCTTGGACGACTGATTCGAATATATTCGGGGCTTGAGCATAACTCCATGGCCCTTGATCAGCCTACTGTTCAGTATGGATTAGGGCACGGCGTAAGTGTTTCGTCATCAACGCGAGTTGTCGGCAGCATGCATGAGTCATCAACGATTACACACTATGAATCAGCGAAACAAGTAGAGCCTGAGCCCTAGGCTCCTGCCCCTTAACCACCTGAGTTAAATTTATAAGCCGAGTTAGTGGGATCAAAGTCGGCGTCTGTGAATCCATTGTTCACTTTAACATTCATGTAGGTGTATTCCTCCATGAGGATCGGTTGCCCTCCCTGCTCTTTAGGCCAGTCGTAGGCTTCATAGCGAATGGGAATAAGGTATTCGTCATCCATGTAGACCCGAGCGAGGTGAAAGCGAAAGTTTCGTCGAGGCACTGGATGAACAACCTGAATGCAGGTGCAGACCCTTCCGTTTACTTTGGCTTCAGGAAAAAAATTAACATCACACTCACCAAATTGCTTGTCATGTTGAGCGACCTCGACAAGTCGTTCTGCGAGGTTCTCGACACCGATCTCTGTAATCGGGTATCGGTTGCCCTGCATTGCGAGCATGCTCTGCGGTTTGAGAGAAACCGTACCAACCATTGCACGAACCCCACTGCCTGCATGGGCTAGCATGTTTCCATCATTCTTGCCATCAGAGTAAATGACCTCCTGTCCCTTTACTGCTTCTGGCGCAAGGAAGTAAAGATAAACACTAAAGGGCTCATGCCGAATTTTTGCAAACATGTATTCATGCGGTTTAAGTTCACCCCCAATACGCTCTCTTTTGACAACGGTGCATGAGTAGTCTTTTATATTGGCCCGGAGGTTATTAAGGCCTTTGGCTGCGAGAGCTAGAGCAGGTTCTAGGGGGTGCTCGCCTTGACCGGTATTGGATGCTGCTTCGCCGGCGTTAATATTACCCTGTGCCGTGTCTCCGTTTGGTATCAATCCCACTTGGCTGCCTGGAGTTTCTTGAGCCTGAAGGCCACCCAGTAGAACACTACAAACAAGCGTCCATGCACACATGCCACAAAAGGTTTTGTAGCTAAGGGAAAAGTGTTTGGTTGTGGTTGCTTTGATCGCAGTCATCCCTGATCTGCTCATGGCTTGCTCCTCTTATCTGGGTTGGCCGGAGAAACTTTCGTGCCGACCTGCCGCTGAAGAGCGGCAAAATAATGATTTAAAAATCCTTTTACGTTATCGCAATGAGGGCATGTACTTCATTTAATAGATCGCTTTTGTATGGCTGATTCGTACAAACAGAATGATCCACCAAACTCTTGCAAGCCGCAAAAATACAATTCGTAACCTACAAGGAGAAGTTAGCGATCTATCAAGGTGTGGGAAATGGCAAAAACACCTGTTTTGAGACGTTTTTATCGAACTCTCACGATTTCGCGTATCATTTAGTAGTCGGGCTGTTCGCCGTACTCTCTCCCTGGTCGCCACTTTCACATGCAATCTCATCACCCATTGATTACTGCATCGCCGTTTGAGGTGTACCGGATTGTGTCTCGTCCCTTTTACGAGAACACGTACGTTCTCGTGCAGTCAGGGTCTTCAGACTGTCTTATCGTAGACCCTGGTTTCGAGCCCGAAGCTGTCATCGAAGTCGTTGACGACCACGATTTTGATCCATTGGCAATTGTGTTGACGCACGGTCATTCAGATCATATTGCAGGCGTTTCTACCATGAAACAGCGATGGCCCTCGGCCCCTGTTTTCATAGGTCATGGTGATGCTGCAAAACTTACTGACCCAGTTGCAAATCTTTCAGCTGGATATGGCATCGATGTAAAGAGTCCCCCTGCAGATATCCTCTTGCGTGAGGATGAGAATTTACGGGTGGGTGAATTTTGTGCGACCGTTGCTGAGATCCCTGGTCATTCCGTTGGCCATATCGTTTTCTGGTTTGCGACTGATCCAATCCTCGTACTTGCCGGTGATGTATTGTTTCGTGAGGGTGTTGGTCGAACAGATTTTTCCGACGGTGATTTCTCATCACTTGCAACAGGAATTCTAAACAAGCTTTACAAACTGCCGGACTCTGCAATTGTTTTGCCTGGTCATGGTGAGCCAACAACAATTGGTCACGAGAAAAAACATAATCCATTCGTTCCGCTTCCCTAGCTCTTTTTTCATTGTCTTATCCCCCGACTCCATCTACTCCTTTATGCTTGCCCCTGCTGATATGCCAACACCATCGCTCGACCAACTAGGTAGCCGGTCGACATTATGTAAGTTAACCGGTCTCGGTTTAGCTGGTCTGGCACGCCTGCTGGCGGGGGCAAGTATTCGCTGGATTGCCAGTCAGCCGGATACATGCCAGAGGGTATACTTTGCAAATCACACGAGCCATCTCGATGCGCTATTGATCTGGGCGTCGCTGCCACGATTGGTTCGGGAAATAACTCGTCCTGTAGCGGCTAAAGATTATTGGTCTCGCGGTGCTTTGAGGAGGTGGCTGGCTGAAGAAGTGTTCAATGCAATTCTGATTGACCGAACTGATATTAAGGTTCATCAGAGTCCAGTTGATCTTATGTTGCGTCAGGCCGGGAGTACGAGATCTCTTATTGTCTTCCCAGAGGGTAGCCGAAGCACAACCGGCGAGATTGGGGATTTCAAAAGCGGACTTTATTATCTTGCAAAAAAACGTCCCGAAATCGAATTGATTCCTGTTCACATTGACAATCTTAATAGAGTATTGCCGCGTGGAGAATTTTTACCAGTGCCTTTACTTTCTTGCATAAGCTTTGGTCCTCCGCTCTGGTTGGAGCGAGACGAAGCCAAGTTAGACTTTTTAGCACGAGCGCGCAGGGCAGTCTTAGCTCTGAAGGAATAAAAAGTGGCAGTACTGATGCACGGTGACAATGCCAGAAAGGGTACTTCTTAAGTGAACGATATTCGTACCATTGCATTAGTTGCGGGTGTGCTTCTTTTGCTATCCGTAGTGACAGGAGTAGGGCAATTTCTGAAACGGCATCCAGATCGGGGTATCGATGCTGCCGCGGTGCGGACATTTAATATGCGAATTCGCGGGTGGTGGGTTTTATGCACGGTTTTGGCCGCAGCTTTCTGGCTCGGATCTACTGCTACCGTGACCCTGTTTGGATTCGTTTCTTTTTGGGCGTTGCGAGAGTTCATCACGCTCACCCCGACTCGCAAAGGTGATCACAGAGCGCTGTTCTGGGTGTTTTTCCTCTTCACGCCCCTCCACTACGTGCTCGTCGGACTGAACAGGTATGACATTTACAGTGTGTTTCTACCGGTTTACGCAACGTTATTTGTTCTGGCCAGGGCAGCGGTAGCTGGTGACTACAAGCGATTCCTTGAGCGAACGGCAAAAATTCAGGCGGGTCTTGTCGTATGCGTGTACTGCTTGTCATTTGCACCAGCTCTTCTCGAACTCCAAGTCGACGGAGTGCCAGAGCGTGCAGTTGAATTAGGTAGTCGTGATGCGAACTTTCGGCTGCTATTTTTTTTGATTCTACTCGTTCAGTTCGCAGACTGTATGCAGTATGTATGGAGTAGAATGTTGGGTCAGAGATTAGTTGCTGCTGCAGTCAGTTCCAATCGGACATGGGAAGGCCTCCTTGGCAGTGCCACGAGTACGGCGCTTCTTGCAGCAGTACTGTGGTGGGCGGCACCACCGTTTCAGCCATGGCAGGCAGCAATCGTGGGGCTTGTCATCGCAGTCATGGGATTCGCTGGCGGTATGACGATGTCAGCCATCAAGCGAGACCGCGGCGTGAAAGATTATGGAACGCTGGTGGTTGGTCATGGCGGCGTGCTTGATCGGATTGATTCGATCTGCTTTGCAGCGCCCGTTTTTTATCACATGACAGTCCTAGTGATTGGTGGCTAGTTTCGATTTATTTCTCGTTGAGTGCGTTGAGCACGCTGAGCATAAATCGATTGCCGTGCTGCCGTAGCAGAAATCCTATCTCTCGTGGATTTGTTCATGTTTGATCCGTCAGGGCTTTGTCCGCGAGCGGTCCGTGCGAGGTCTTGTACCTGAGGAATCGCAGCAGCAACAGACGCCGGTGGAGCGGGACAGCCTCGCTTTACCCATTCCAGCCAAACGGTTTGCAGTTTGGCAATATCATTAATTCCATAGTACTGACTCAACGCCAGGGGCCAATCGCTACTTGCTAAACCGTCACCGACAAATTGAATGTATCGTTTTCTCCCGCCTCGCTCTATCAGGTAACGAGCAAGCGAGTAGCCCTGTGAGTAAAGCGGAAGTACGTCCGCTGGATATTCTTTCATGGCAAACATTTCGGGAAAGGAAATCCCTCTGCCTGTTCGTAGAAACTCGATGAGTAGTCTGTGTTGCCGGGCTCTTTCTACTGGATGTTCTACAGTTGTGCAGGCGCCCTCATCGGCCCACCGTGGTAGTGGTTGGCGGAAGTGACTTGCGAAAATTGTATGAGTAACCTCATGTGGCAGCACAGAATCAAGAATCCGTTCTTCACTGCCTTGGATCGTCATGGTCCAGTTGAAGACTTCGCCTCGATCGAATACGAAGCTCGTCGCACCACCTGCCCCAAGTGTTGGGGCGACTTCTGCGGTGATTGGACACGGCTGACTCCATCGAGGGAGGGGTTGCCCAATCCACTCTATGGCAAGATCGTGGCGATACTGTTCGGCAGCATCGCCAATCTTCTGTGCTAATTGTGGGGTGGGGGCTTCAACAACAAAGTTTGCTGTTCTGTAGCCTGCCGCAAATAGAATATTTGCAGGGAGGATAAAGGCTGTTATTGACCCGAGGAGAAAAGTTCTTCTTTCACGTTTTCCAAACTGCATGTATTCACCACTTGGGAGACGGTGTCATCATTTATGACGATGACGAGACGTCGGACGGTAGCGGTGAAAAGAAGACGAGGCCAGAGCGATTTTATTCGGCAGGAATCAGTTTCGGCCATGCTAGCTGAAGCTGATTTGTCTGGGGTATCTCAAGTGTTGTACCCGGTGATAGCGATACTCGCGGCTGAAGAGTCTTGTTCCATGCGAAAAGGCTTCGGTAATAACGGCCATCACCGTAGGCAGTCTCTGCTAATTGCCACCAGGAGTCACCCTCTTGCACGTCATAAAGCATGCCCGGTGAAATCTTTTTCGTTGGTTTTGTGATAGATGTTTGAGGTGGTGAATTGGCGATGGGTGGGGACTGTAGAGGTAACTGTGAATTGACGTTATCTACAGTTTTCACTGACGGTGCTTCAGGCAGTGTTTGTACTGTTTTTGGTTTCTGCCATGGAGCGTTCTTTTTTTCAATGTCTGGAAATCTTTTTACACCTGACTCCAGAGGGTCGTTGGCAGGAGTTTCGTCGACTGTTTCAAGCGCGGGAGGATCATCAATTCTCATAGCCGGAAGAGAAAAGACTTCTTGATCGGCTTGTTCAAACGAGGGTTCAAAGCTTGCCTCAATATTCGGAAAACGTGTCTGTGTTTGTGACGCATCACCGAAGGTATCTACGTGCTGTAGCGGTTTCTTTTCCGGGCTCGGGGTAAGGTCAGGAGGAGGAACTGTTTCTGCAAAGGGATTGAAAGTGAGGGTATGAATATCTGGACCAGCGCCCTCTGGGGGGCGAGGTATAAACAGCCGTAGAGCAAGTGCAGTTACAAAAATTCCTGCTAAAAGACCGAGTAATGACAGAAGGAATTTGGATTCACGTCCCATTCAAAGTCCGCACGAATAAAATACGTTCAGTGGCTGCGTGCTTCGCAACTCTTGGTTTTTTCTTATGGGCAGTGATTCTGCTGAAAGAATGCTGATGTTGCTAGAGCGGCAGGGAAAGAAAAAATTGTTTGCAAACGGAGTGCTGGTACCGAAAAACATCGATAACAGCTTTCTTTGTGGCAAAATGGGAAAGCTGCGTGACATTCTGTTTACAGAGTGTTTATCAGATTCGTTCCGCAGCTCGGAGTCGTGCTGAACGAGACCGACGATTCGTAGCAACTTCACCTGCCGTAGCTTCAACTGGTGATTTCGTAAGACAGTTCCAGATTTGTGGACTACGGAAAGCTGTCTTTACGAGCCGGTCTTCGAGTGAATGGAATGCGATAACAACCAGCCTGCCCCCGGGTTTTAAACGAGTAGGTATTCGTTCAAGTGCAATCTGAAGAGATTTAAGTTCTTCGTTCACTGCAATTCGAAGTGCCTGAAAAGTACGAGTCGCTGGATGTATTCTTTTTTGTTGCGTTGCTTGACGAGGTATGGCGGACGCTACAAGTTTGGCAAACTCTTTGGCTGATTCTATTGGCTCACGCTCCCGGGCGTGCGCAATACGTCTTGCGATTCGGCGGCTGTGTCGCTCTTCTCCAAATTCATAAATAAGGTCTGCAAGCGTCTCTGGTCGGAGTCGGTTAATAAGCCTCCATGCAGGCTCCCCTTCTGTTGGATCAAATCGCAGATCAAGTGGTCCGTCAGAGTCAAACGAAAACCCTCTTTCACGGTCGGCCAGCTGATCACTTGAAATGCCAACATCTAGAAGCATGCCATCAATACTTTGGACCTCTACTGCATCGAGAACTTCTGGTAGATTGCAAAAGTTTGCCTGGGCGAATCGAATTGGGAGATTTGTGAGTTCTTTTGCACCACGTTCAATTGCAGCAGGATCCCGGTCAATGGCAATGACCTTTCCGGTTGGTCCGACAATTTCTGCAAGCAGTCGTGTATGCCCTCCACCTCCGAGTGTTCCATCAACAACTGTCATGCCCGTTGAGAGATTCAGGAAGGACAGCGACTCCTGAACCAGAACGCTGGTATGGAGGCTCGTTGAAGAGGGTCGATGGATAGAGTTTGACTTGTGCACGCCGCCAGTTTAACCATTTCGAGCAGTTCGTTTATTGAGTACCTTAATAAGCATGACAGGTTCAGCAGATTTAAATACAGCCGATTTTTATGACTACGACCTTCCCGAGTCATCTATTGCCCAGGAACCACTGGCAGATCGTGCTGCTGCTCGGCTGCTTGTTTTGGATCGAGCGACGCAATCTATCCGACATATGAATATTCGTGATTTGCCTAAGATCCTCGCACCGAACGATCTTATGATAGTAAATGATTCGCGAGTTGTACCGGCTCGCCTACATGGACGGCGGGCTGAAACAGATGGTCGTTGGGAGGGGCTCTTTTTAGCTGAGGTTGTTGGGGACGATGGACGTCGGCTCGTGCGTCTTTTGTCCAAGACACGGGGGACCTTGCGCGTTGGTGAACGTATCATCATAATGGGCAAAGATGGTGAGGATCAGTCTGTTCTTGAGCTTGTTGCGCGTGATGCGGGAGGGACCTGGTTAGTTGATCCGTGTTCAGACGAGCCAATGCTTGATTTTCTGTCACGAGTTGGCCGGGTTCCCCTTCCTGGATATATTCGGGAGGGAATAGCCCGGAGTGAAGATGTTGAGAGATACCAGACAGTCTTTGCGGAACGACCGGGATCAGCTGCAGCACCAACGGCGGGCCTGCACTTCACGCCTGCGCTATTGCGAGAGCTGCAGAGCAGGGGTGTCAAGCGTGCAGAAGTTACTTTGCATGTTGGGATCGATACATTTCGGCCCATCGGCACGGAAAAAATTGATGATCACTCAATGCACTCTGAGTGGTGCGCGGTTCCTGATGAAACGGTAGCAGCGATTCGTCAAACTCAGCGGCTTGGCGGAAGAGTCGTGGCCGTCGGCACGACAGCCGTTCGGTCTCTCGAAACGGCTGCCAAGGCTGGAGCAGCCGAGTCATTTGTTGGTGCAACAGACTTATATATTCGTCCTGGGTATTCTTTTTGTGCAGTGGACGTCATGCTCACGAACTTTCATATGCCGAGAACGACCTTGATGGTACTTGTGAGCGCGTTTGCGGGCCATGATCTCATCAGGCACGCGTATCAAGAAGCAGTTCGGACTGGCTATCGATTTCTGAGTTACGGCGATGCAATGCTGATTTTGTAGTGCAAAAATGTCAGTCAGGGTTTTCCTCAGAGGTCTCCGTAAAACTTTCAGCCGGTCGTTGTATGATGCAAAGAGAAATACGGATAAAATAGTTCCCAAGTTGAATCATAAAAAGGAGTTACGCTCGTGTCCTCTCTACCTCAGGAAGATGTTTTGGTGGTGCCTCGACCCGTATTGGAGCAGGCTGGGTTGTTTCAGGGATTTTGTCGAGACGTTGAAAAATATCTTCCAATTCTTCTTGATCCCAATCAAACACTGTGGATGCCACGCGAGAAAGCAGAAGAGGATCCATCATTTAAGCAACTTATCCCATACTGCCTGCTCGCATGGCCTGATCCAAATGGAGTGACACAGTTTTTCTCCTACACGCGTGGTGGTGGGCAGGGTGAAGCACGACTCCGAGCCAAGCGGTCTATTGGTGTTGGCGGTCATATTGCCAGTACTGATGGGGAGCATGGCGACAATGCGTCATATGAGGCGGGTATGTTGCGGGAACTTAAGGAAGAAGTTGCTATCAGCGGAGATTTTACAAGCCGGTGCGTGGGGCTTATCAACGACGATGCTACTCCTGTCGGGAGTGTGCATCTCGGGATTATTCATATACTTGATTTACAATTTCCTGAGGTGGAATCTCGTGAGGCAGACCTGCTCGAATGTGGATTTCAATCATCTGAGAAGTTGCTCGCTGAGCGGAAGCAGTTTGAAACGTGGTCCCAGATTGCTCTGGATGCGGTTGAAGCAGGCGCTCTTGCTTAAATTTTAGAACCAAACACCCCGGGTGCGTTGATATAGATTTGGTGAGGAATATTCAGTGATGCCCGACAATGGCCCTATCTATCTTGATAACCATGCAACCACCCGAGTCGATCCCGACGTGGTTGAATCAATGCTTCGGTGGTTTACAGATAGCTATGGAAATGCGGGCAGTGGCACGCATGCGATGGGGGTGGAGGCACGTGATGCTGTAGAGGTAGCAAGGCAACGTGTGGCACAGGTGGTTGGCGCGACACCTCAAGAGATTGTTTTTACGAGCGGAGCTACTGAAAGTATCAACTTGGCTATGACTGGCGCAGTAAGTCGTCAGCCTATGAAACAGTGCATTGTCCCTGAAACAGAGCACGCAGCTGTTCTCGATGTAGCCGACCAGCTAGAGAGGCAAGGCTTGTCTATCTGCCGGTTGCCAGTGGCAACAAAAGATAGTCAGGCTCCAGGAGCTCTTGATCTTGATCATCTTAATGAGATGGTTTGCTCGGGACCAGCTCTTGTTTCAATCATGTTTGCTAATAATGAAATTGGCTTCCTGTACCCGATTTCAGATATTGCTGACATGGTGCACGCTCATGGGGCTTTGCTCCATGTGGATTGTGCGCAGGCAATTGGGAACTGCTGTTTGAATGTCACTGCACTTGGTGCCGACCTAGCCAGTTTCTCAGCTCACAAGTGTCATGGTCCAAAAGGTGTTGGTGCTTTGTATGTTCGGCGTCAACAACGAAATGTACGAATTGACCCGCAGGTTTTTGGAGGTGGCCAGGAACGTGGTCTTCGAAGTGGAACGCTTAACGTACCCGGCATAGTTGGAATGGGGCGTGCCTGTCAACTTGCAGGTGAAAGGGTGGCTGTAGCAACAAGTCATATGGCTGGTTTACGTACAAAGCTTTGGAAGCTTCTGTTGGAATATGTACCAGGGATACAATTGAACGGTCCGGCGATTGAGTCAGGCTTACGACTCCCCAATAACTTGAATATTCGTGTTCCGGGAATTGATGGGGCGACTCTTCTTGCAGAACTTTCCCGAACCGGAGTGGCGGCGAGTTCTGGCAGCGCGTGCTCGAGTGAACAGCCAAGACCAAGCCATGTCTTACGTGCCTTGGGGTTATCTGAGGAAGAAGCTCGTCAGAGTATCCGTTTTGGGGTCTCACGAATGACCTCATCAGAGGAGATTGAGGTGGCAGCAGAGAGGCTGAAAGCAGCGGTTGAGTCTCTGGGTCATGTCTAGTTCTTATTCAATTTTCCTGCGTAAACGCTAGAAAGTACGGCCATGTAGTCAACTTCTGACTGTATCAGTGCACCGCCCTTTGCCGCGAATCAGGACCGGGATAAACTATTGTTAGATGCTTGAGGTCATTCTCGCGACTCATCGAATGACAGATTTCATCCGGTGATAGCAGCTTGTAGTGGCTGTCGCGCTTCTCGAAATAACTCGCAAACTCCCACGGAGACTTTTACAA
>CBFIHW010000002.1:0-50118 GCA_965662325.1 uncultured Pirellulales bacterium
TGGTTGCCCTCCACGCCCAGAACAACTCATCCAAGCAATTATTGATTTACAAGACAAAATTCAACAAGAAGGCACACGGACGGGCCGTGAGTTCAACACCCATCAACGTCAGGATCGAAAGCGGGCTCTAGTTGAATGCCCTGAGATTCTTTCACTCGATGCGTCCCGTAATCCAAATTTGCAACGAGAGCTTTCAAACTCTGTCACCAATACAAACTAATTTCATTTTCTCATAGTCTCCTTTGATCGTGATGACTGATTCAGCTGAAACAAAAGAACCTGACGCAATCGAAAATCCTCATGTGGCCGCTCTCAATGAGGCATTTGGTCCTGTTGAGTCGTCAATATTCCGGGGCCAACAACGAGTTATTGTCCCTGCTGAAAAGTCGTTCGACGCACTGTCCCTTCTCAAAACCCGTGGCTTCGATTTACTGGTAGATGTCAGTTGTGTCGACTACCTCGAGTACCGCGGCGCGAAGCACCGATATGGCCTTGTCTACCTATTAGCCTCTACGTCTAGCAACCAGCGACTTACTGTTCGAGTTTTTGTGGATGACCCAGAGCCGACGGTCGCAAGCGTTGTTCCTTTATGGGAAGGCGCAAACTGGCTGGAGCGTGAGGTATGGGACCTTTTTGGTATTCACTTCACCGGCCACCCCGACTTGCGAAGGCTTGTCATGCCAGAAGAATTTACCGCGCATCCTCTACGTAAAGACTATCCACTGCAAGGCCGTGGGGAACGTCATAACTTCCCAGTTATCACCCGCGACCATAGCTGACCCTTTTAATAATAACGATCTATATGGCTATCGCCCCAACCGAAATTGAAAATTCACCAGAGGCTCGGAATGAAGACTACCTTTGGACGCTGAACTTCGGTCCGCAGCATCCTGCGACACATACGACGTTGCGGTTGGTTCTCAAGCTTGAGGGAGAACGAGTCGTCGATGCAATGCCTGAGATGGGCTACCTCCATTCTGGCTTTGAAAAAATAGGTGAGCATCTCACCTTCAATCAATACGTCACTGTGACCGACCGGATGAATTACATCTCACCGATGGCCAACAATGTAGCGTGGCACCATTCGGTTGAGACACTTCTTGGAATCGATCTCACGCCACGCTGCACTTATATTCGTACCATCGTCGCAGAACTGGCACGGATCAGTGATCATCTGCTGTCTAACGGCGCAGTTGGTCTTGATACCGGTGCTTTCACTTTCTTCCTCTACGCCTTCTATCAACGTGAAGTGATCTACGACATCTTCGAGACACTTTGTGGGGCTCGTTTCACAAACAGCTACACACGTGTCGGAGGTGTGTCGCAGGACTTTACTCCGCTTGTCATCGAAAAAACTCGAGCGTTTCTCAAAACATTTCCCAAAACACTGCACGACATGGAGCGATTACTGAACCGCAACCGTATTTTTGTCGATCGAACCAAAGGTGTCGGCCTGCTCACAAAGGAGGAAGCTATTAATCGGGGTGCGACGGGGCCTGTTGCGAGGGCGAGTGGTGTAACAAGAGACCTTCGACGAGACGAGCCCTACTTGGCGTACTCTGATTTCGACTTTCAAGTTAGCTGTGCTTCAGCTGGTGACTGCTATGCACGATACCTCGTTCGGATGCAAGAGATGCGAGAAAGCCTCAAGATCGTCGAGCAGGCAATTGAAAACCTACCAAGCGGACCTGTGGATGTGGGTATCGATGAACGCATGGCGCTTCCAACAAAAAAGCAGGTGTACTCAACAATAGAAGGAACTATCTCACACTTTGAGTTAAGCATGAGCAACAGAGGCTTTGAAGTTCCGTGTGAAGAGTCGTATGCCGCTATCGAAGCACCAAATGGCGAACTCGGATTTTATCTTGTTGGTGATGGTGAGGATCAAGCATACCGAGCTCGATGCAGACCACCTTCAGTCTTGAATTTTGCCATGTTTCCACACCTTATCCGTGGCCACACACTTTCAGATGTTGTGGCGGTACTCGGGAGCCTTAATATTATCGCAGCGGAGCTCGACCGATGATTGCAAATCGCAAGGTCCTTACTGACGACATGATTGCACGCATAGAAGCTTTGGCTTCTCGTTACCCAACAAAACAAGCCTTAACTTTACCGGCGCTGCATGTTGTCCATGACGAACTACGGCATGTTCCGCTTGATGCTGTGGTTGAAATAGCTCAACTGCTTGATCTCGCGCCGGCAGAAGTTCAAGACACTCTGACTTTCTACCAGTTCTTTTACCAAGACAAGCCGCATGGACGAGTTCGGGCATTTGTTTGTCGCTCAATCTCATGTGCACTTCGGGGTGGCGAGCAGGTGCTTGACCACCTCTGCGAAAAAGCTGGTATTAAGCCTGGCGAAACAACGGCCGACGGGAACATCACAATTGAACCTGCAGAATGCCTCGGCGCGTGTGACTTCGCACCGTGCATGCTTGCCGGAAATGATTTGCATAAAGATTTAACACCAGAAAAAGCAGATGCATTTTTGAAATCGGTTGGGAGACAAAACGGATGAGTACTTCTGATGCTTTTAAGCCAGTGCTCCTTGAAGCTGCTGGTATTGATGATGGCCATACAATCGAAAGCTATCGAAGCCGTGGTGGATACGCCCCGCTTGAAAAGTTACTTTCCGAAAAACAGCCACCTGAGGTTGTGGAAATGGTGAAATCATCTGGCCTCAGAGGGCGAGGTGGTGCAGGGTTTATGACCGGCTTGAAATGGACGTTTCTTCCAAAAGATCATCCCGGGCCAATTTATTTGTGTGTCAATGCAGACGAAAGTGAACCCGGCACGTTCAACAACAGAATCCTCATGGAGGACGACCCTCACCAGGTTCTTGAAGGTACGATCATATCGGCTTATGCCACACGAGCGAGTACTGCCTATATCTATCTTCGTTATGAGTATCCGAAAAGCTGGGACGTACTTCAAAAAGCGATTGATGAAGCCTACGCTGCTGGACTTCTTGGAGAAAATATAAAAGGCAGTGGGTTCAATCTCGACATCTATCTCCATCGTGGCGCCGCCGCATATATCTGTGGCGAAGAAACCGGCCTTATTGAAAGTCTTGAAGGCAAGCGCGCGTGGCCTCGAATCAAACCACCTTTCCCAGCAATTGAAGGTGTGTTCCGCAAGCCAACGGTTGTGAATAACATTGAGACAATGGCATGCGTGGCACAAATCGCACGGCGAGGGGTTGATTGGTTCCGCTCGATTGGAATTCCTGCTGACCCAAATAACCCAAGAGATCCAGGAAGCTATGGACCAAAGCTCTACTGTTTATCAGGTCACGTGGAAAAACCAGGGTGTTACGAAGCACCTCTTGGTATTACAGCACGAGAATTAATTGATGGTTTCGGTGGTGGTGTCTGGAAAGGGCGGCGAGCAAAAGCTGTCATACCAGGGGGCATCTCCATGGGACTGATGACAGAAGATGAGCTGGACACCCCGCTGGATTTTGCTGGACCGGGAACCGTTGGCTGCCTCGGTCTTGGGACGGCTGCCGTGGTCGTCGTCGATGAGACTGTCAGCATGGTTGATTTTTTGCATAATTCATGTCGCTTTTTTGCACATGAGTCCTGCGGCCAGTGCACACCATGCCGCGAAGGTACAAGTTGGTCGCTCCGAATGCTCGAGCGTATTCGAGCCGGAAAGGGTAGATTGCGGGATCTCGATCTTCTTGTAGAAATTGGTGACACCATGGGCATGATGCCTGGATCAACAATTTGTGGTCTTGCTGACGGAGCCGCTTGGCCTATTAAGAACTCCATCGCAAAATTTCGTGATGAATTTGAAGACTACATCAAACAGACAAATCCAACTGGCTATATGGAAACTGATCCTGTTCCTGCCTTGCCAATCGTTACAACTCACTAACTCATTTTTACTGCTTACTACTCTCCATCATGCCCACAGTCATTGTTGACGGTCAGGAAATCGAGATCGGAGCCGACGAACGGCTCAACTGCATTGAAGCTGCTCGCCGCGCGGGTGTCGAGATTCCGCATTATTGCTGGCACCCAGGACTTTCTGTTGTAGCAAGCTGCCGCATGTGTCTCATTCAGGCTGGGACACGAAATGCTGAAACCGGTGAAGTCTCAATGATTCCTAAACTCGTGCCAGGCTGCCAAACGCCTGTCAAAGATGGGACTGTCATTGTAACCAACAGTGACGCTGTTCATGAAAGTCGTGCCCGTGTGGAGGAAGCACTTCTCATTGATCATCCCATAGACTGCCCAATCTGCGACAAGGCTGGTGAATGCCTGCTTCAGGACTATCACTTTGAGCACGGACAGAGCGAACGGCGAGCTGACATTCACGCGTTTAGTAGCCGCCGCCGAGATGTTGGGCCAACCGTTACGCTTTTTGTTGATCGTTGCATCATGTGCACGCGATGCGTTCGGTTTACGCGAGAGGTCTCCGGCACTGCAGAACTTATGGTTTCTGCCCGTGGCGCGAAAGAAGAAATTGATACGTTTCCTGGCTTTCCTCTTGAGAATAAGCTGGCGGGAAATGTTGTCGACCTATGCCCAGTTGGTGCTTTAGGTGATAAAGACTTTTTATATCAGCAGAGAGTCTGGTTTTTGAAAAAAACGAATAATGTGTGTGGTGGTTGTTCAGCAGGATGTTCAATAGTGACCGAACACAACCAGGACACCGTCTACCGGCTCAAACCACGTGAAAATCTGCATGTAAACAAGTGGTGGATGTGCGACGAGGGACGTTATGGATGGCATCATCTGCACAACGAAGCACGAATTGTTGAAGCGAGCCACCGTGATAGTGAAGGCTCCCGTACGATCGAATGGGCCGATGTTTTGAGTCAACTACCGAAAAATCTAAATGACGCAGGGCGACTGGGTGTTGCTGTTTCACCAATGCTTACCATTGAAGAAGCGTGGATGCTGTGCTCAGTTGCCAAGACAATTGATTCGGATGCTTATCTCGCAGTTGGTTACGTGCCATCGACTGGTAATGATGAATCTTTTCCCGGTGGATTTACGATTCGTGGTGAGAAGGCCCCAAACCGAATTGGTATTGAAATGGTTCTCAGTATGTTCGGGGCTGTTTCTGAAAACGGTACCGTTCCAGGGTGGAATGACTTTCTTGATCAAGTGCAAGAAAAAACAATTCAATCGGCGTGGGTTACAGCTGGCTATCCATCACCTGAGACCTCGTGGTGCGATGAAGCGACGGCTGCAACTTTTGAAGGGCTCAACTGCCTTGTTGTTCAAGACCTGTTTGAATCTCCACTTTCTAACCGCGCTACGTGGTGCTTGCCGGCAGTCGGATTTGCCGAGCGAAGTGGCACATGGGTCAACTACGGCCATTGGGCGCAGACTTTTGAACAAGCAATTCGTCCTCCGGCTGGTGTCTGGCCAGAGGGTCGATTCTTTTGGAATCTCCTCGGGAGACAAGGCCTGTATGATCCTGAGAGCATTCGAAAACTAATTGCTGAAAGTTCTGCTAACTTCGCTGCCTTAACAGGTGATGTGCCGGCCATTGGTCTCGACTTGAGGTTACAGCAGGTAGCCGTCACCTAAGCCAAGAACCAATAGAATGCATCGTACTACTCCTTTCGAATCAAACATGTAATGACCGGACTGCTTCCATCACCTGAAACACTTGCTGCACTCGTTAAGATTGGTCTGCTCGTCGGCGGCCTTATGACAGCTGCTGCTTATTTAGTTCTTGTTGAGCGATGGATTGCAGCTTGGGTTCAAGATCGACGTGGGCCGAATCGTGTTGGTGTTCCGCTGACGAAAATTCGTCTGTTTGGATTAGGACAGCCGCTGGCAGACGGCCTTAAAATCATTTTCAAGGAGGATTTCACTCCGAGGCATGTCGATAAGGTGCTCTACAATGCAGCACCTTTGGCACTGTTAACAGCATCACTGGCTATTTTTGCCGCTATCCCTTTCGGAAGTGTGCTACCACCGCTCAATATTCCTGGTCTTCCGGATCCAGTTCCTTTTCTTGTCGCTCCAGGCCTTGATGTTGGTGTTCTCTGGGTTTTTGCACTCTCAAGTATTGCCGTCTACGGTGTACTTCTCGGAGGCTGGGCCAGTAATAACAAATATGGTTTTCTTGGTGGGCTCCGAAGTAGTGCCCAACTGGTTGCGTATGAAATTCCGCTTGGGCTCGGTTTGCTCGGCGTTGTTCTCGCGGCTGGCTCGTTACAGCTTGACATCATTATGAATAAACAGGCAGAAACTGGTCTGTGGTTCGCCTTTGCTCAACCCCTCGGATTTGTTGTTTTCCTCATAGCGAGTTTTGCTGAAGCTGCTCGCCTGCCTTTTGACCTTCCGGAAGCTGAGCAAGAATTAGTCGGTGGCTATCACACTGAGTACGCCGGAGTAAAACTCCTCCTTTTTCTTGTCTCTGAATTCCTGCATATGGTCACGGCTGCTTTTCTTATCGTGATCATGTTTTTGGGCGGATGGCACTTCTGGGGAATCACCGGAAGTACTCAAGAAGTCACATGGCTTGGTGCTCTTTTGAGATTTGGCATACTTTCAACCAAAATCTTTGCTGTGATTCTCTTTTTTATGGTGGTCCGCTGGAGCTGGCCCCGATTTCGATTTGATCAATTGATGAATCTCGCATGGAAAGTCATGTTGCCTCTCGGGCTCCTAAATCTCGTCGTTGTTGCGACGATTGAGGAATTTCGGCCCGCCCTCCAGTCGGCTCTTGGAAATAGCCTGACAACCGGCATTACCGTCGGAGTGCCATGGATTATCTTTTTTGGAGGCTTGATTTGTGCTGGCCTGCTCACGCCTTCTCGTACCGATAATCGACCAATTCGCACACGTGACCCTTTTGATCATGAGCGACATCTTGAAGAAGATGAGCCTATGAAAAAACAGCCTTCCGAATTAGTAGAGGCCTAACATGAAACCATCTGATCCCGGAATAACATGGATTGATGACAAGCCACTCGGTCTTGCCGAGCGACTTTATGTCCCGCTGTTTGTTCAAGGTCTTGCAACTACAAGTCGTCACCTTGTGAGCAAAAAGAACACTGTCAATTTCCCTGAACAACGTCCTACTATCGGAAACCCACTCATCTACCGAGGCGTGCACCGGCTCAACCGCGATGAGAATGATCGCGTGAAGTGCGTTGCTTGTTTCCTGTGTGCCACAGCATGCCCTGCTCACTGTATTGATATCGTCGCCACTGAAAGTCCTTGGGAAGATAGAGAGAAATATCCAGAAAGTTTCCAGATTGATGAACTTCGTTGTATTTTTTGTGGCATGTGCGAAGAGGCGTGTCCTGTTGACGCTATTGAGCTCACAAGCCTCCTTGACCTCACAGGAAAAAGTCGAGAAGAGATGATTTTTGATAAGGAGAAGCTACTGAGTGTCTATGACATGACAAAGGATGCTGAGCCAATGAAGTCAGCTGACTTGGGGGGAACACTGTGACCCCTTTCGTTAGGTTATTTGCTGGAACGGGAACCTTTGAGTTTCTTTCTCCAGGTATTCTGCTTGCTGCGGCCGTAACATGCCTTGCTGCAAGCCTGTACCTACTTCTTCCTAAATCCGGTCGGTATGGCAAGAACTCACGACGAGTAGGTTGGGTTCTTGGACTGATTACACTTGGGCTCTTTATTGTCACGGGGCAACGACTGGGGAATCTTGGAGAAGAAGCTGTATTCCTGACGGTTTCTTTAGTCGCTGTCATAAGCGCAGCTGCAACAATAACCTGCCGTTCTCCTGTCTACGCAGCAATTTGGTTTGCTCTTTGCTTGGCTGGTGTCTCGGGTGTGCTGCTTGTTTTGGGTGCCCAGTTCCTTGGTGTTGCAACAATTGTTGTCTACGCCGGTGCCATTTTGGTCATGTTCCTTTTTGTTTTGATGCTGGCTCAGCCATCTGGCCTCACGACATCAGATCGAATCACTAATGAGCCTTTGCTTTCTGCTGTGGCAGGCGCTGTACTTCTCGGTCTTTTATCACTTTCAATTGGTCGGCTATCAGCCGAAGAACCTCTCTGCTGTCGCCCTCCATCCAAGGCAGCAGCCCTCGGCGCCACCTCTTCAGAGCAAATACCAACTGAGAGTGTGGATCTTTTGGCGTCTGATCAGGTGGCTCGGCTTGGCGGTGAACTTTTTGGCCATCACCTTGTCGCTGTTGAAGCCGTCGGCATTCTTTTGCTCGTCGCACTCATTGGAGCTATTGCTATTGTTTCAAATGGCCTCGAAGGTAGCCAAGTAGAAACTTCCTCTTTGCAAGAAGGGAGCCACTCATGACAACACTCATATTGTTTGGTACCGCGCTTGCACTCCTCCAGAATGGATTGGTTGTTGGAGCAATTCTCTTTAGCCTCGGCCTTGTCGGTATCCTTTCAAGGCGAAACCTGATTGTCATGTTTCTTTCTGCTGAGTTAATGCTTCAGGGCATTTCAGTTAGCCTTGTTGCTTGGAGTCGCTATCACGGTGACTTCGGTGGTCATGTTCTGGTCATCTTTGTGCTCTCGGTAGCAGCATGTGAAGCGGCCATTGCTCTTGTCTTTGTCCTGCAGGCATTTACTCGAACTGGCCGTCTTGATTCTGCGGCATGGCAGGCGCTCCGCGAAGCCACACTTGACCGTAACGTCGATCGCGAGATTCCATCACTTGATACTTCAACGCTCAGTTTCCCACGTCTCACTCCCGCCGGCCGATCACCAGACACTGATGAGCAAGCCGGGATGCAACGTGACCATGTCTGATATCTGCTCTTCCCCTACAAATTTGTCGATATGACTCCGTCTTTTCTTCTTGTACTTGTTCCATTACTGCCCCTCCTCGCAGCTCTTGCCACCGTTGTTGGTGGACGAAGACTAGGTCCCCGGGCGCATCTGCCAGCTGTTGTTGGTATAGCCTCAGCAGCAGTTGTTGCATTGTCTCTTCTTGTAGTTACTGCCCGTAGTCGAGGAAGTGCAGAAACACCTCGTCCCGTTGATATGGTGACCACGCTCTGGCAATGGGCAACCATTGATGATGCATATGCCCCGGCTCATGACTCACATGCTGCAGTTCCGGGGACGGCTATTGGCGAAGATGCTTACAGCGCTCGCCCATTTTCAATTTCGATTGCCATGCGACTTGATCCGCTGACAGCAACAATGCTTGTAATTATTACGAGTGTTGGACTTCTGGTCGCCATCTACTCGATAGGGTATATGCATGACGATCCCGGGTACCCGCGATTCTTCGCGCTCGTGGCCATGTTCGTTTTCTCAATGTCAATGCTCGTAGCAGCGAGTAACTTCCTCTTGGTCTATGTTTTCTGGGAGGCAGTGGGCGCGTGCAGCTACCTACTCATTGGCTTCTGGTTTCAAAAACCGGAAGCAGCAAAGGCAGCGAAAAAAGCGTTTCTTGTAAACCGGATAGGTGACTTTGGTCTTGCCGTAGGTGTCTTTCTGCTCTGGCTCACCTATGGAACCCTCGATTTTCATGACACTCTTTCTCCTGACGGAACGATTCTGCCTGGCATTCTCGGACAGACTCGCCTTGCCGATGTAAGTGGTTATGTTGGAGGTATCGTAGGCACGGCAATTTGTCTTCTTCTGTTACTTGCAGCCTGCGGAAAGAGTGCTCAACTGCCGCTTCACGTATGGTTGCCAGACGCCATGGAGGGCCCTACTCCTGCGAGTGCCCTCATTCATGCAGCAACAATGGTAACTGCAGGGGTTTATCTTGTTGCTCGTTCTGCACCGCTTTTTATGGCATGCCCCGGCGCATTGGTGACCGTCTCAATTATTGGAACCACAACTGCACTTGTTGCTGCACTTATTGGTACTGTCCAGAACGATCTCAAGAGGGTACTTGCTTACTCGACGATCAGCCAACTCGGTTACATGTTTGCCTGTCTTGGTACAGGAACACTACTCGGATTTACTGCGGCAATTTTCCACCTTCTTACTCATGCATTTTTTAAGGCCCTTTTATTTCTTGGTGCCGGGTCTGTCATGCACTCGATGGGTGGAGTGATTGACATGCGTCGCTTTGGCGGACTTCGAAAACTTATGCCGATAACAGCCTCCACGTTTCTCGTTGGGAGTCTTGCACTCGCAGGCATTGCACCCTTGTCTGGTTTCTTTAGTAAAGATGAAATACTTGCATCCCTGCATTCAAAGGGTTGGCCAGATGTTCACCATAGCGCCGACAATGAACACCATGCAATGATTCCCGAACTACATTCAACACTGTCTCGTAGTGGCACGATGCACGATGTTGGATACCGTGGGGTTTCCACCTATGACAATCACTCAACCCGTCATCAGACTTCTGACTTAGTTGGACTTGATGCACTCAATCAACCTGCTGTCTGGAAAGCTCTTTTTTGGATGGCGCTGGTCACAGCCGGCCTTACCGCTTTCTATACCTTTCGGGCTGTCTTCATGACATTTACTGGTCCGCTACGAATACCCGATGAAGCAGGTGACCATGCACATGAATCATCGTCAGTCATGACAACGCCACTTTTGATTTTGGCAATTCCAGCCACATTCATTGGATTCATCCTGTTTACGACCGACGGTCTTGCTCATTTTCTCGCTGCAACTCCTTCATTTACAACACCTTCGATCGTGAAAACTGCCACCGCGTCTGTTTTCCACTGGGACCTGGCGATTCAGGGCACGCTCGCTGCAGCTCTTGGTATTGTTATTGCAGCTGTTGGTCATCTTGGACGTCGCAGCGATGGGCCGCAGCTCGAACGTTGGCTAGGGCCAGTACGGCCATTCTTAGAGCATCGAATGTTTATTGATCAACTCTATGCTGCTGTTATTATAAAACCGCTTGAAGCCGTTGCCTTTCTGGTGGCAATTTTTGACAAATCATTTATTGACCGTTCTGTCCGGTTTGTCGCTCATCTTCCGTTGGCTCTCGGCGGTGTTGTCCGTCAGCTTCAGTCGGGATTACTTCAACGATATGCCCTAGCCGGCGTCATTGGTGTCTTGGCAATTATTGTGTTTCTCGCTTGGCGACTTTGAATCTTTTTCGCACCCGTTTAGGAATCATCATCTTCTCCTTCATTTTGATATCTTCATGAATTTGCTTTCCCCATCGACACACTTGTTACTGGTCATTCTCATGCCTCTCGTGGGTGCGGGTATTGTCTGGCTTGTCTCAAGCCGCGGCCTTCAAGCTGTTCGTCAAAGTGCTGCAACCACGGCAGTTCTGACGCTTGCTGCAGCAGGATTGCTCATTCTGCGATATCTCATGAGCACTGAGGCTGCGAGCAATCAAGTATTTGCCCTGGTATCAGTCCCTTGGCTAACAGGAGGAATGTTTGACATTCGTCTATCTGTCGGGCTTGATGGCCTATCACTTTGGCTTTTTGGATTATCGGCACTTCTTTCTGTGACTGCGATTTTTGTGAGCTGGGAAGCTGTGACCGAGCGAGTTGTGGGTTTCTACATGCTTCTTCTACTTCTTGAAACAGCCATGCTTGGAGTTTTTGTAGCTCGTGACATTATTCTGTTTTATGTCTTCTTCGAATTCACTCTCGTGCCACTCTTTTTCCTCATTGGTATATGGGGGCATGATGAACGGCGAAAAGCAGCAATCACATTTTTCATTTACACCCTGACAGGAAGCGTTCTTGCATTTCTTGGCCTTATGACCATTGTGTTGTGGAACGCGACCCACACTGGCAGTGTCACATTTGATATCGAAGCACTGACTGCTGGCCTCAGTGCGCATCCGCTGCCCATGGATGCAGATGGTGGCTATCTTCAATGGATTGTTTTCCTTGCTCTTCTCATTGGGTTTGCGGTAAAGGTTCCAATCTTTCCGTTCCATACCTGGCTTCCGCTTGCTCATGTCGAGGCACCAACCGGTGGCAGCGTGGATCTAGCAGGCGTCTTACTAAAAATTGGCATTTATGGCTTTCTTCGGTTTTCCATGCCAATGCTTCCTGAAGCAACTGCAGTCGCTGCACCGTGGCTCTTTGCGCTTGGTGCTTTTGGGATTGTTTATGGAGCTTTAGTTGCTTTAGTCCAACAGGATTTAAAGCGGCTCATCGCTTATTCATCGGTAAGTCATATGGGGTATGTCGTCATGGGTCTTTTTGCCTTGGAACCAGTTGCGATTGAAGGGGCAAATCTTCAACTCATCAACCATGGTCTATCTTCTGCCGGCCTCTTTGCATTGGTTGGAATGCTTTACGATCGCTTTCATACACGTTCAATCCAGAGCCTTGGTGGCATTGCCAAAAAAGCACCGTGGCTGACGGCACTTTTCATGGTGTTCACATTTTCAAGTATCGGTCTTCCCGGACTGAACGGTTTTGTAGGGGAATTTATGATTCTTGCTGGGTCTTTCCAGAGAGCGTGGACGGGCGTTTCTCCAGAACTCCAGCAGAGCTATCTGATTCTTTCACTCATGGGCGTTGTTGGCGTCGTGTTTGGAGCTTGGTACATGCTCTGGGCAGTCGAGCGAGTCTTCTTTGGAAATTCCCGATTACCACCCTCTCACATCAACAACGAGACACAGGAATCTCTTGACTTACGTTGGCATGAGATTGCGGCGCTTGCACCACTGACTGTGTTTGTGCTCTGGATTGGTATAACGCCAGCCACGTTCCTCGCTCCATCTTCTCAATCTGTTCGCACAATGACACTTGCATCCAGCAACGCTTTCAACCGACAGATGCAGGAAGCTCAAGACCATACGAGCGAGGACATAATTGCGCACAACAATGAGAGCCGTTCTCAACAGGATCAGCCCAAGACATTCTCAACCTTTCAAAAACCAATTTCTGTAAAGCAATGATGACAACGTCTCTCGAAACTTTTCTGATTCTATCACCAGAAATAACTTTATTTTTAGCAGCACTCATTGCGTATCTTGCTGCAGCCTTTAGTGGCCTTCGAGCCGGATGGCTCGTTGCCGTCACGGGCCTAGGCATAGCTATCCTGATATCGGGAAATCAGCCTGACAGCGGTGCGACTAGCTCATCAGGCCCTATCACAATTGATGGATTCTCATTTTATATACGTCTTCTTACCTACACCACCGGTCTGGTATTGGCTCTTATTCAGTCTGGAGATTTTTGGAAAGCAGCGGTACAAGACGACAGCAGTCAACACAGACGACGTGGTACAGGTGAAGAAGCAGGTACTTTTTTAATTCTTTTAGCAGGACTTTCTCTCGTCGGCCTGGCGAATGACCTGGTTCTACTTTTTATAGGACTTGAACTTGTTTCAATTCCGACATACATCTTGTTGTCGCTCAAACGAACAGATGCTGCGGGGCAAGAAGCCAGCTTGAAGTATTTTTTTCTTTCACTTGTCGCGTCTGCGTTGTTTTTATACTCAGTAGCCTGTCTCTACGGCCTGGGCGGATCGACATCATTACTCGCTATTGGAAATCAAATCCAGTCACTTGGCAGTATTGCTCCGCCCACAATTGAGGGATCCGTTGTTGTTGGTACCATCACAGCCAGTATGGCCGCAGTACTTCTTCCCGTGATGCTTGGAACAGCACTTGCTGGAGCAGCTTTTCGAATGGCGGCCGTTCCAATGCACTTTTACGCTCCTGATGTTTATGAAGGCACGAGCACAAGCAATGCCGCTGTACTCTCGACACTACCGAAAATAGCCGGCATTGTCATTCTTGCTCGCATAGTTGCGTTAGCTATTCCTCCACTGGGCAGCGAACAAACTGTTGGCCCGCTTGCCGAGACACTACTTCTCCAGACATGGCATCTCATTGCTATTATTGCAGCCGTAACCATGACCGTCGGGAACTGCATGGCTTTGCTCCAGAACAACCTACGGAGACTTTTAGCGTGCTCTTCTATTGCTCATGCAGGATATCTATTGGTCGGTCTGGCAGCAGTGACTGCAGCAGCAACATCTGAACAAGGCCCACTTGGTGGAGAATCCATAACAGCAAGTGCTTTGACACTGGACGGACTTGGTTCAACACTTTTCTATTTGGCAACATATGTCCTTGCCACGGTCGGGTTGTTCGGTGGGCTCGTCTACCTCGGGCATCGTTGGCCTGAATGGTCAACTTCAAGCAACAAAAGACCAAGCCTTGAAGAGATTGAAACTGTTGATGATCTCAACGGATTATCGACAACGAATCCTGTCGCTGCATTTTGCTTGGCAACTTTTCTCTTAAGTCTCGCCGGAATTCCACCACTACCTGGTTTTTGGGGAAAGCTCTCGCTTGTCACCTCGTCACTTAGCATAGACAGTGGTGATGCTGCCTTCGGTGACCGAAGAGCATGGTTTATTGGATTAAGTATTGTCTTGGTGCTCAATGCTGCTATTGCAGCCGCATATTATCTTCGCCTGATTACTGCTATGTACTTCAAATCGACTGACAAAGGAGTGCAGGCAGACGGTGGCCTTTCTTCGGGATTGGCTATGGTTGTCTGTCTCATCGTGCTTCTTTCGATCTCTATTCGCCCACGTGGACTTTTTACGTCCGCCTTACGTGCAGGCAACACAATTTCTGGAAATATCGCGACAGAAACCATGCGTCCACAGATAACACAGATTCCTGTTGGGGATGGCATGATTGCCGGTGAAATACAAAAGGGTAATCGATGAACAATGCACTAACACCAGAAAATATTCGAGAGACACTTGCTGATCTGACCGATCCTGAATCGGGAAGACTGCTTTCCGATATGGGACAGCTCGGTGAGGTAGTCGTAACTGAAAAGAAGATTGCTCTTGATGTTGCACTTACAACACATTCTGCAATTCTTTGGCGGCAAACGCGCGGACGTATTGAGGAGCGCCTCAGAACGGCATTCCCGGATATCTCTGATGTACAAATAACTGTCACGCTGCATGAAAGGCCACCCACTAAAATTGGTCAGGTCGGCCTTGAGGCGAAGAGTGTTATTGCAGTTGGATCAGGAAAGGGAGGCGTTGGCAAAAGCACAATTGCCGTATCACTTGCAATCGGCCTGGCACGAACTGGGAGCAAAGTAGGCATTCTTGATGCAGATGTCTATGGACCAAGTGTACCTCACCTTGTCGGACTAGAAGGTCGACCAGCGATAGAAGAGGGACGAATTGTTCCACCACAACTAAACCCGGGGCAACCTCATCAAACGTTGCCAACGGGACTGAACGCCGAAACCGTACCGGTCATGTCTATGGGGTTTCTTGTGCCGCCTGGTGAAGCCGTCGTTTGGCGAGGCCCTATGCTTCACGGCGCGATACAGCAAATGCTCCGTGATACAAACTGGGGACCACTCGATTACCTGATCATTGACATGCCACCAGGGACTGGCGATATCGCGTTGACGCTTTCACAGGTCCTTCCGCTTTCAGGTGCCGTTGTCGTTTGCACCCCACAAGATGTTGCACTTCTTGACGCAACCAAGGCAATCGCAATGTTTCAGAAGGTCAACATTCCATTGCTTGGCATGGTAGAAAACATGAGTTTCTTTTTGTGCCCGGATAATAATAAACGTTACGATATTTTTGGAAGTGGTGGTGCAAAACGCACCGCAAAAGAACTTGACATCCCATTGCTTGGTGAGGTTCCCATACAGATACCGATTCGCGAGCATGGCGATGCGGGAAAAACAGTTGCAAATTTCGATGATCCACAGGCACGACCTTACCTTGAATCAATTTGCGAGAACCTTGTGAGTGGACTTGCTCACCGGCATGCGTCGGCACCGCCGATGCCCTCTCTGCCAACTCTCTAGGCCTCCGCTATGAGAAGCCCACTCCTACTGCATATTCTTTTTTTTACGCAACTGCAGTGGCTCTCAGTAATCGCAGGAATTTTATTTTCTTATTTCCGGAATATGAAAACTGCCACGAGAAGGCAATGGTTGACACTACCGTCTACAATCACACTCGTCCTTCTTGTTCAAACTCTCTGCACTGTATTACTAATCTCCCAGATGATCTGCGGTCATTTGATCAACGCCACTCTTCAAGGATTCGGCGGCATTACTTTCTTCACAGTTGGTGCTTTTTCATACTACTGGCTACCTAAAAAACCCTACATGTCTCATATCGCTTTGGGTGGTCTCCTTGGTGGGGTCATTCTCTTTGGGTGGCAAAGAATTCTTTTATACCGCTACTGGAGTGTCGAATGGAGCATGTTGTTTGTTGCTCCATGCGTTTGCCTGATCGTACTAGTTACTATGCTTAAAATTGCTTTTTGGTATTGGGCAGACCCCAAAAACAGAATGCAGCAAAAACAACACCACGTACTAAATCTTACTGGTGCTGGACTGTGGTATATACTCTTTACGGCTATCGCCTCATTTTTATCTGCGATAGCATTCGATTGCGGAATTTAATTTTGGCTAGGCTTTCAAATGTGTGGCTTACTACTACTGTTGAATAACCCAATCTGGTGAAAACCCAAGCGAGATAGAACCATGAAAGATGAAGAATCATTGAATACTGATGATACTTTTTGCCAGGCTCAAGTTGATGTCCAGAAGATGATTGATCAACTTAAGAAGCAGGCTGAGGCACCTCAAAACGATGAATAAATCAACCGCAACATGCCCTTGTTAAAAGAAGCCCTTGCAATGGCTACCTCGCTTACTACCATCGCTCGATGCCTGACCACTCTTTTTTCTTACTGCGGTTTATGGCATTCAAAGTTACACTTGTTAGAAAATTTTAGGGGCATGCAATTGAACTCGATACGTCTACAGACCATTCTGTCATTTTGTATCGTGCTAGCATGCACTGGCTTCAAAAATCTTCCGGCTAAACAGCCAAACATACTTTTCATCGCCGTCGATGACCTCAATCATTGGGTTGGTTATACAGGCAGAAACACCCAGTGTAAAACACCGAATATCGATCGGTTAGCTGCTATGGGTGTATCGTTTACCAACGCGCATTGCGCTGCTCCCGCGTGTGGTCCATCAAGGGCAGCACTTTGGTCAGGAATCAGACCGCATTCTTCTGGCTGTTACCTGAACGCAGATCCTTGGAAAGACCATATTGCTGAGGGTCTAAATCTCAATGCACATTTAAAAACTCATGGATACTACACAGCAGCAATGGGCAAAACCTACCACTCAAGTGCCGGTGGCCTCAAAACTGTTTACGCCTCCGAATGGGACACCTATCCATCTACAAGACGGGGCGAAAATGCAGGACGAATTCCAAGAAAATATGAGGGTTATCACGAACCTCTGGAACTTGATTTACAGGACGAGGACCTACCGGACTGGCACACAGTGGACTTTTGCATCAAGCAAATGACGCAAGAGCGAGAGAAGCCCTTCTTTGTAGCCTGCGGTTTGATCAAGCCACATCTTCCCTGGGCAGTTCCGAGAAAATACTACGAACGGTATCCTCGCGATACTATTCAACTTCCTCCACATAAAGAGGGTGATCTCGATGACATTCCAACCCCGGGCATCAAAATGGCTGGCCCTGAAAAAGATCACGCAAAGTTTCTGAAATCTGGACGATGGAAAGATGCCATTCAGTCCTACCTCGCGACCATTGCATACGTAGATATGAATATAGGCCGTCTTCTCGATGCCTACGACGCAAGCCCAGAACGAGACAATACTATTATTGTTCTATGGGGTGATCACGGTTGGCATCTAGGAGAAAAAGAACACTGGAGAAAGTTTAGTCTCTGGGAGGAGGCCACTCGCTCACCTTTGATCTGGGTTGTTCCAGGAGTCACAAAAGCCGGAGAAATCTGTCGCCGACCTGTCGATTTTCTGAGCATCTATCCGACGCTTTGTGATCTTCTTGATGTACCACCACCTCCTCACCTCGAAGGCACCAGCATCGCTACTCTTCTTGAAAAACCTGACACTCATTGGGATGGTGTTGCACTCACTACGCATGGTTACCAAAATCACGCTATACGTGATGGCCGGTTTCGCTATATCCATTACGCGGACGATAGCGAGGAACTCTATGACCACACTACTGACCCATACGAATTCACGAATCTTGCAAATGATCAATCGATGATAGCGACAAAACGTCGTTTAGCAGCATTTCTTCCAAAGCATGAGTCGGAGCCAAAAACGATTTCGAGGAAGAAAAGTCCAAAGAAAAGATGATTCTTTTGACTCATTGAACTTCTTTCGCTGGGTGACCGATATTAAAAGATATCTCCTCAATGAACTTCAACCTCATTGAGGACATTCTCACAACAGGTCATACGAATGCCTCCCCTTCCAAATATTTTGACACTTCTCAAGCTTCACCGTTCAACAAACGGATTAACAGAAGAAGAATTTGGGATTATTGCTTCACGTGCGTCAGTTGTCACTTTTGATGCTGACTCTCGCCTTCACTCTACGGAGGATCCATTCGACGATCTGCTGCTTATTATTAGTGGAGCAGCTCGCATCTGGATTCCAGGGGCAGACGGGCTACCTCATACCGTGCAGATGATCGGTCGCAGTAATCAATTTGGATTGCTTGCACTCTTCCGTGATGACCCATTACCAGTCAATGCCGACATCACTCAGAATGTAATTGGGCTAATTATCAAACGCCAGGATGCTCTTGATTTACTCCACCAGGTCCCACGGTGGCACCGAAATCTTTTAGGTGCGCTTGGCATGAGGATCCATCAAGCATTTACACCAAAACGAATTGGTCATCGTCCTCGTGTCATTGCCATCCTTCATGCAAATGAAGAATATCGCAGCCTCTCAAGCACGCTCATTCGACGCCTTCAATCACTCGGTGAAGATGTAACTGTCATCTCCGACAACGAAACGACACTAACTGCTGCAGATCGCACGATTAATCTTCGTGACAAACATAAACAGCTACGTAATCCAAATGAAATCCGCTCAGAAGCATCTGCATGGATCAGTGTTGAGCGATGCGTCCTCGACACTAATCTCAACACAAACACTGAATATCTAGCTGAGGTTCTTCAGGACGCTGATGCTATCTATTGTTGTTTTGATTCAGATATTTCCAAAGAAACAGAGGGCCTCCTTTTCGAACTTAGTGAATGCTACCCTACTGTCCGAAATAAAATATCGCTTGTTCGGATTCTTCGAAATACACAGCAGGTGGCTGACCCATTAACTAATCTTCATTCAATCTGCAGAGGTGACTTCAAAGTTCATTGGGATGGATTTGGACAGTCGCGACACACGACACGAAAAAGTGGCATTGAAAGAATCGTTCGCCATCTTCGCGGTTCTAGCATTGGCTTTGCACTTGGTGGTGGTGCAGCACGAGGCATGGCACACCTCGGTGTTCTTAGTGTTCTCGATGAAGAGGGCATTCCAGTCGATTTTCTTTCTGGGACGAGTGCCGGTGCGCTTACCGGCATCCCCTATGCTGCTGGATACGATAGCGCATGGTTGATTGAAACATTTGCCCAAGATTTGAAACCAAGTAAAAAGTATGGTTTTGTTCCTTACGGTGACGCCTGGTATATGATCGGAAAATTTCGCGGCGGTGGCTGGGACGAGATGCTTCGTTCACATCTTTCCAACTGGACTCTTGAGCAGCTGATCATTCCGTTCACTTCAGTGACAGCTGACCTTGTGACTGCAGAACAAGTGCATCGCTCTCATGGAGATGCCGCCAACGCAATTCTCGAAAGCATTAATCTTCCCGGTGTTTCACAACCTATCTGTCGGGATGGCATGGCACTTGTCGATGGGGGAATACTCAATAATGTTCCAGCTGATGTACTGGTAAATCAGGGAGCTACTTTCATTGTTGCTGTTGATGTCGCTGCAAAGATCGGACATTCCTTTGTAGGAAATACGCCTGCAACACCTACTGCAGAAATGAACATACCAAATATGTTTCAGACTTTAGGAAGAGTACGAGCTGCTCAAGATAGAAATATTCGAAAGATGGGTGCTGAAGACGCCGACCTTACCATCGAACCAGATGTCTCGGCCTTTCAGCTGACTGATTTCCAGAATGCATCAGCGATTGCGCACCAAGGCGTTATTGCAACCCGCAAAGTTCTACCTCAGCTAAGGACCCTTCTCAAGCAGCTTGATCCCGAGCTTTTTCCATATGCTTAGGTCTTGGGCAAGCAAGCAAGGCATGAAAACCTGCTATTCCTTTTGACGTTTCTCTCGTTCTGATTTTTTTCTAAATTCGGGTTCTTCTGACTTTGGCAGCCACTTACGTAATTGCTTTTTGATTACCTTGTACCGTGGATCATCAGCAAGATTATGAAATTCATCGGGGTCACTTCGATGATCGTACAGTTCTTGTGCACCATCCTCATATACAATAAGTCGCCAAAATTGACTACGAACAGCATGATTCCCAAAATATGAAGATGTGATCGCCGGCCTATCTCTTACCGTTCTGGAATCCTCAAGTTGGGGAACCAGAGAAACTCCTTCGAGCTTTTGGTTTTCTGGAAGACTACATAAGTCAATGAGCGTTGGATAAATGTCGATCAGACTAACTGACTGTTCGCACGGTATATCAGGTGAGATGCCCGGGCCGGAAATAAGAAGTGGCACCCGTGTCGACTCTTCCCATAAGGTACGTTTTGCCCAATGGTTTTTTTCACCAAGGTGAAAACCATGATCACTCCACAGAACAACATACGTATTCTTAGCGTGTGGACTTGCTCTAAGTGCGTTAACTACATAACCAACACACGAATCAACGAAACTAATAGAAGCGAGATACGCTTGAGTTAACTCCCGCTGCTTGCCGTACTTCAGCACCTCAGCATGTGTTGGGGCAACTGCATAACTATTAATATTCAAGAAGTTTTTTGGTACATCATCAAGATCCCAACTTGGAATATCCGGCAGGGCAATCGCCTCGATATCATATTGCTCAAACCAATATGGCGGAACAAAAAGAGGTACATGTGGCCGAAAGAAACCAACCGAAAGAAAGAACGGGGCGTTGATATCACTCTGCAGAAAGTTTGCTGCTTTCTGTGCCAATTGATAATCAGCCATCTGCGCGTCTTCATCGGGGTACTGCCCCCAATCCCATGCTCCACTCCAACGAACAGGCCTATTCATTATATTCTTGGGACGTCGGCCCTTTTCTCGTCCAAGTGATTGATCGATTGCCTCAGAAAGCCTCCCGGTGAATCCGTGATGAAGCACTTTCCCACCGGCTAACGTATAGTACCCGTGATCTTTGAAATACCGCTGCATTGTTGGAACGTGATTCAGCGCGGGCAATTCGTCATACCTTGGGCCAATCTCATAACTACCATGCGTCGTTGGAGCTAGACCCGACATAACACTGACACGTGATGAAGAACAAACCGGTACCGCACAATGCGCGTTACTGAAGTTTCTTCCCTGTTCAGCGAGTTCATCCATATTTGGAGTCGACACGTCTGGATGACCACCCAAGAACCCCGTCCAGTCATTCAGGTCATCGATACTGATCATCACAATATTTGGCTGATCATCACCATAACTCGTTCTATCACTCCAAAGTATTACAGCAAAAGTACAGGCAACCAATAAAGTGCCTGAATGCAAGGCTCTTTTCGTTGTGCGAAAAATAATATTCATTACTTGCACTTTCCATAAAACTGCCCAAGCTACGCTGGGCGAACTTGTACCACTCATGCCATACTCTGCTAAACCACTTACAACCCAACCTGCAAACAAAGATTCAGTGACTTTGCAATTGCTGATTGTTCTGCAAACGCATCACCACTTTCAATCGAATAGGTCTTTAAGGCTTTGGCCAGCGATCGTGTCACTTCTTCACTTCCAGGGCGTCCAAAAAAATTATGTAATTCATCCGGATCTTGTTGGCAATCAAAGAGCCAGGGTCGATCATTTACAGAAAGCACCAACTTATAGCGTGAATCGACTACACAGATCCAACTAGCCTTTGTTCCTGCATTCCGGAGAAAGGTGTAGTTTGTAGTCTTATTCGTAGCTTCGTGACGTAGTGCCCGTGACAGATCTCTTCCCTGAAAATTACCTGCAGAGTAATTATTTCCAGCCAAGCAAAGAAGCGTTGGTGTGATATCGACGGTACCAACCGGTTGTTCATAGACAAAACCAGCAGGAAGGATTTTTGGAAGCCTGACGAGCAGAGGCACTCTGGCGGAACCTTCATACGGATTCCCTTTATTAAGCCGATCATGCTCATAACAAAGGTCACCATGGTCAGATGTCATCATGATAATTGTTGAATCAATCTTACCAGTTGCTTCTAAAGCTTGAAATAAACGGCCGATATTATCATCAAGGCATTTCACCATGCCAAAATATTTCCTCATCTGGTCGGAACGAAACGTTGTATGTCCTTTTTCGTTACCTAGCCACTTTGGCCCAGGAACGTCCTCAAGGCCATACGTCCGGGGCGGAAGAAATCGTAGGTGATCAAACATTGTGTCATATGGAGCACGTACGGTATTAGGGCCATGGGGATCGGGATAACTTACCACGGCAAGAAACGGCTTATTTTCTTTTGCAGTAATAAAATCAATACAGCGATCTGTAAGAAAGTCCGTCGAAAATGTTTTCTCATCAGCATTATCAAGATTATAGGAGGGCTCACCTTGTTTATCTCGGGAAGCTACCTCAGCACCTGTATTGGTCAATTCAAACTTTTTCCAATGACCACGGTTGAACATAAATTGTTTGTCAACAAAACCGCCATCAATTTCTGGAGACCATTCGGGCTTCCCTGCACCTCCAAGATGCCATTTTCCGATAAACCCTGTTTCGTATCCGGATTTTTTGAGTATTGACGCAAGCGTTGGAACATCTGTTCGAAGCTTATAATTATTTGTCGGTACACCTGTATTTTGTGGATAGAGCCCCGTAATCATTGCTGCCCGACATGGAGAACAGACTGGCGCTGTGGCGTACGCTCGAGTACAAATAACTCCCTCACTTGCAAGCCGATCAATATTCGGTGTTGTAACAACAACTCCTGGCCCCCACATCTCTGCTTGCTCTTTTGATAAGTGATCTCGGTAACAACCAAGCGTTCGAAAATTATGCTCATCAGTAACAATCAGCAAAATATTGGGTGTCTCTGCAGCTCGCACCATTTGGCTGCCCACAAACACAAGAAAAATAAACAGAACTCTCATAGCCACCCCTTTGTTACCTGAACACTTTTTAGGCTCACTGTCTGTGTCTTTTTGACTTGATAAAAGACACTCATTCTTCTCTTCCTAAGACTGCCATCATAATCTTTTAGATTGAAATGGGGTTGATGGGATTTTTCCCGATGCGCGCTTATACAATTCCGTACGGAGGCGTTCTATTACGTCATATTTTTTTGAATCTTGATCAGCCACTAAATTATGGAATTCCATTGGATCGGCATGATGATCGTAGAGTTCTACACCTGCTTTCCCCTCAGCCCACTCTGTGTATCGCCAACGATGATCACGGATACTGCACCCCATAACAGGTTGCGGCAGACGTGCATCAGCAGGACGTAAAACTTGTGTCACTGCATAGCCACCCCATGGCATCAAAGGATCAGCTAAAAGTGGACTCAAGTCCCGGCCGGGCAACCCACTTGGTGACTGTATGTTTGCAAGAGCAGCAAGCGACGGATACACATCAATAAACTCAACCACTCGCCGACAAATCTGCCCATTCCCAGCTTTACCTGGGGCACGAATAATCAACGGCGCACGTGCGGCCTGCTCAAAAAGCGTACGCTTCTGCCAGACCCCAAGGTGATCTCCAAGATGATATCCGTGGTCACTCCATAAAACAATAATTGTATTTTCAGTTAGTTTGAACTGATCGAGTGCGTTAAGTAGACGACCAATCTGCGCATCGACAAATGAAACGCAAGCGTAATAAGCTTGTGTCGCCTGTATCAAAACATCTTCCTCAAGCCCGTAGTGTGGCCCAGAACAATTATGAGCAAATGCTGCAACTGGTATATCGTCACGATCGTCCTGTGGAGCATATGGCAGCCTCAGCTTTTTGTCTGAATAAAGATCAAAATATTTCTTTGGAGCTATGTACGGTGTATGTGGACGAAAAAATCCAACCGCCAAAAAAAATGGGCTGGACTTATTTGAAGCCATCAGCCGTATAGCTTCTGTAGCAACCATGCCGTCTGTTTGCTCTTCATCGCTCCCTTCTGCCATAAGCCAACTGAGTGCTGCAGAAATTTTCTTGTTCGGCTCAGCATTAAAAACCAGGTCCTCTTCAGCGGTGTCTCGTCCCTTAGGATTGATCACACGCATCCACGACGGTGTATCATCGAGGCCGTTAGTGCCTATAGAAGCTGGAACATTGTAGTGAAAAATCTTGCCAACTCGAGCAACGTAATATCCCGCTTGTTGAAATGCCTGAGGCAGTGTCACGACATCCGGAATTTCTTCTCGGAAGTGTCGATCGAGATCATAGACTTTTATTTGATCTGGCCGAAGACCAGTCAGCAGAGAAGCCCGGGTAGGATTACAAAGCGGCAACTGATTATACGCTCGATGAAAACATACACCCCGTGCCGCAAGCCGATCAATGTTTGGGGTTTCTGCAATTTCATCACCGTAACATCCGAGCGTACAGGCAAGGTCATCGACAGCAATAAACAGAACATTTGGCCTTGAACCCTGCGTCGTTTCCGCTGAAACGATTGCATCCCATGTCAAAAAAAGAAGTACGGAGAGTATCCATATCAATTTCAACAAAATGCCCTCCCATGCTGGAATTCATTTTCCCTGACAGGCGCACAGTCTATCAACTTCATGCAGACGAATGAAACCCGCAAAACGTTTTCAAGAGGTGCCAACTAGAACGCATCGATAATACATATCTGCCGCCATGAACACATGATGAACTACGAACCCCTTTTCATAACCACTCGTATATTGCTTTACTGAATTAAACGAGGAGTACTGGTCCATGAAATTTTATTCGAGATTTGCTAAAGCACCTTCAACAACAGCAAGTCCTTCTTCCAATTCCTCATCATTTATGGTTAACGGCACAAGAAAACGTAGCACGTTTCCGTGTGTACCACATGCCATGAGAATAAGGCCATGTTCATAAGCGTATTGAACCACTGCTTGAGCAGCCGCTTTATTGGGCTGTTTTGTTACTCGATCAGAAACAAGCTCAATGGCACGCATCGGCCCCAGGCCTCGTGTTTGACCAATACATTGAAAACGTTTGAAAAACGCTTCGAGCCTGTGACGCAACAACTCCCCTATATGGCAAGCATGTGCAAGAACTGTTGCATCTTCAAACCTGTCCAGCACCGCATGTGACGCGGCACACGCCAGTGGATTTCCGCAGTACGTCCCTCCAACACCACCGAGCCCGACAGCATCGATGACATCCGCCCGGCCTGTCACAGCCGAGAGCGGAAGACCATTTGCTAATCCCTTCGCCATCACAACAAGGTCAGGAGTTACATCTAACTGATGACACGCGAGTAGACTACCAGTCCGTCCAAAACCAGTCTGAACTTCATCAAAAATCAGTACGACACCGTGTTCATCACACCACTGACGAAGCATTGCAAGAAATGGTGCGGGGGCGGGTACAAATCCACCCTCTCCAGCAACAGGCTCAATAATGACTGCAGCAACATTTTGTTCACCGATTTGGCCCCGTGCAATTTCGGCAAACGAATTGAATATCTCTCGGCAGAAACATCGCTCAAGTGGACATTCAGACACCTGTGGACAACTTCCTGGATCTCCTTGCACTCCAGGCCATCGATAAAAATCGGGATATGGAGCGCGATACACTTCGGACGGAAATGGTGCAAATCCACTTTTATAAGGATGGGCCTTCGCTGTAAGTGCCATCGCCATATACGTGCGCCCATGATACCCGTGTTCAAAAGCAATGACCGCCTGCCGGCCGGTTTTTACCCGCGCAAACTTAATTGCATTCTCAACTGCTTCGGCACCGGAGTTTGCCAGAAATGTCTTACATGGAGCAGCTTTTGGCAAGAGCGCATTCAGCCGCTCAGCGAGTCGGATGTAGCCTTCGTAAGCAACTACGTTGATGCTCGTGTGAACAAACTTGTTAGCCTGCTCAGCAACAGCTCGCATCACTGCCTCATCACGATGGCCAAGATTCGTAACACCAATACCACTCGAAAAATCTAAGAATGAGTTCCCATCAACATCTGTAACTACAGACCCTTTAGCATGGGCCGCGATAACAGGAGTTGTGTGGAACGGTCCTGGTGAGACGTGCTCGTGCCTCAACTTGTTAAGTTCTCGTGAACGAGGACCTGGTATCTCCGTTTTCAGTTGAATAGATGGCATATCTCAAAACTTTCTACAACGACATCAAACCATAGGTCCGAAACCTTATATACGAAGGGTCTCGATACTTTGTTCCATTTCTACAATGAAAATCCGTGCAAATCAGGACCTTCACGCAAACCAATGGTACATCCCTGTATGAACCCCATGAATGTTGGATTCTTTCTTTCTCTTATTTCGGCATTTTACTCGTTCATTTTTGTAATAACGCTGTTCATATTCGTTGGCCAGAAGCATACCAATCCCATAAAATTGGTAGTCCTATCGCCCAGCGCACGTAGACTCAAGCACGCCATAGTGATTCCCCACGTTGCGTACATTGAAGATGACAAACGCTATTTTTGCATCTCAAGCCAGGAACGCCGACAACCTCTTTGCATACACCCACAATGAACCATTTCTTTCAAAGACAAATTTTTTCGGTATTTGTGATTCTCCTGATTTTCGTGTTCAAGGCACCAATTGTTTGCTCGCAAAGCCTAACGAAACACTTTCTGAATCAGACCAGCGAGGCCCTCGCTACTCAAGTAAAAATGAAGGGGGATCCCATTCGTGGTGGAATTTTATTCCACACATCAACTGCCGGTTGTGCCAAGTGTCACTCTGATGGAAAGTCCCCCTCTCCACTGGGCCCGAAACTTACCGATATCGATCCTTTAACAGAGGACATGTATCTCATTGAATCTGTTCTTCATCCATCTCGAGTGATTCGTAAGGGATATGAAACTGTTTCAGTTCTAGTAACCAACGGTCAGATAAAAACGGGAATACTCACATCACAAAATACTAAAGAGATTGTTCTCCGCGAATTGACAGACCTATTACATCCTACGGTTATTCCCCAAAGTCAGGTTGATGAGATTGAGAAAACTCCACTATCGATTATGCCACAGGGCCTAGTTGAAAGTCTGCGAAATAAAGGTGAGTTTTATGACATCATGCGATATGTCTTTGAAGTTGTTCATGGCGGCCCACATCGTGCTGATGAACTGAGACCAACGCCTGAAGACCTGATTATTCAAGATGACTCAATCGGACTTGATCACGCAGGCATTCTTCAAAGCCTTGAAGCACGGGACCTGAAAGCAGGAAAACGAATCTATCTCGGTCATTGCAAAAACTGTCATGGCGAAGATGGGAATAAACCTACTTTTGCTCTTGCACGGGCATTTGGTGATCAACCTCTGAAAAATGGCTCTGATCCCTACAGCATGTTCATGACGCTTACCAAGGGAAGTGGGCTCATGGCCTCAGTGCAATACCTTTCACCAAAAGAGCGATATCAGGTTGTTCACTACATTCGTGAAGCACTGATGAAACCGAGCAATCCACAGTTCGAAGTCGTTGATTCTTCCTACTTGGCAGGTTTGCCAAAAGGCACGAGCCTTGGTGAACGTGCTGATTTCAATCCTCGTGACTTTGGTCCTGCTCTTGGCTCTCAAATTGGAACACATGTAAATAATGCACTCACTATCAAGCTAGACGACACAACTACCGCAAGCTATGACCTACACCGCATGAAGCTAGTTGGGATCTGGGAAAATGGCTTCCTAGATCTAACAGGTACACACCACCACCGTCAGCGTGGTGAACAAATGCCCCAGATAGAAGGTACCTTGTTGCCGGGTCTCGATGGATGGCGATGGGCACATGCCGGTTCTTTTGATGCGCCTGATGACATGAAACCGCCTCGTGGACCACTCGACGAGCAATTCATGCGGTACGACGGGTACTCACTGTACAACAATGATGTAATCCTGCGTTATGCGATCGAAGGACGATCCATCCTTGAATCATTACAAAACAAACCATCTGATTGCGGTCCCTGCATTGAGCATACGCTCCACATTAGCCCTGGAACGCAACCACTCGAATTATCGGTTGCCAAGTTTCACAAGATTGGTAGTGATTCCGGAATCTATGAACTCGATGGTTCATCAAAAAAAGGCTTACGAGGACCAGCAAAAGGCCGCTCAGCGATCATCACAGAGATTTCACCAAAAATAAAATCTTTTGTTGAATCAAAACGAGCACGGGAACTTGATTTGGGTACGACGGAGAGGACTATTCTCATTCAATTCCGAACGACCAAAACAGGAACATTAGTCTCCTCTGCACCTCCAACTGGCAAGTGGGTGCCAAATGGAAAAACATTATTCCTTCGTGATGATGAGTTGGTTTTTGATATCGGCTGGGTTGGTGCCCTTCGTGGAAAAGCTGATATTCGTAATGGCAAATGGCATATCGCGGCAGTCGTTGTCGGCAACGACAAAACACAGCTTTTTGTTGATGGAAAGCTTCTTGCAACGAGAGGAGCTTTCCATCGCCCCTACGTGAATGGACACGTCTTTAAAATTGGTTCAACTGCAACTGATTTTGGTGGTGATTTCGAAGGTGATATTGGGTGGGTCCGGATTTATCAAGGAAGCTTCTCTGGTAACGAACTTGCCGACCTTGCAGTCGGAAAGCACGCTCATTCAAAGCAGCTCTTCTTTGAATGGGATTCAGAGGAACCAACAAAGCATGATCAACCATCCAAGACATCTAACCGAGTAGTTTCACGCGTGTGTGGCGACACTGATGGTCTAGCTTGGGAGGTGCAAAAAGATGGACGACTTGTGCTACACATCCCTGCCGGTAAGAAAAGCAGGAATATTCAAATTGCTGTGCTTTCGTCAAAAAATACATGCAGAAAATTGCTCCGCGAACTTTCAAACACGGGCAATCAACAGGTGATAAGCCTTACAACAAAGCTCTCTGGAAATGCTCGACGATGGCCAGAGACCATTCATCTCCGTGGCCGACAAGGTGCCGACATCAATGGCTATGCACTCGACACTATCCCTATTCCGTTTAGTAATCCGTGGAACACATGGATGCGGACAAGTGCTCTTGATTTCTTTCCGGATGGACGTGCCGTTATCACAACACACGGCGGTGATGTCTATATCGTTTCCGGTATCGATAACTCGTTGAGCAACGTTCAATGGAATCGATTTGCAGCAGGGCTCTTTGAGCCTTTCGGAGTCAAGGTTGTAGATGAGAAAATATATGTCACATGCCGTGACGGAATCAAACGGCTTCATGACTATAACGGCGATGGTGAAGCTGACTTTATTGAATCATTCTGGAATGATGATGATGTCTCATGTGTTTTCCATGGCTACAACTTTAATCTACAAACTGATGACGAGGGAAACTTCTATTTAGCCAAAGCGGGGCAGCACACAAATCATCATCGGCCGGGAGCCATCATGAAGGTGCCACCACAGGGCGGAGAGGCTGAAGTTGTTGCCTGGGGTATCCGCACACCTAATGGAATGGGTCGATTAGCCGATGGCCGTTTCACTGTTTCAGACAACCAAGGACCATGGATGCCTGCTGGAAAAATATCTGCCATTCAACCTAATGGTTTTTACGGAAACATGCCAATCAATTCTGAACAGGATAGTTGGTTGCGAGAAAAATATGATGGTGAATTACCAGAAGCATTTGATCAGCCATTCATTTGGATGCCCCAAGAACTCGATAGCTCATGCGGTGGTCAGGTTTGGGTCGACGACACCCGATTTGGACCACTTTCTGGAAGGCTCATCCATTCGTCTTTTGGAAAGGGCTGGCTGTACTACTTATCACTTCAGGATGTTGACGACAAAACACAAGCTGCGATTATCGCATTACCACAGCAATGGGACGCCGGTGTCATGCGGCTGCGTGTGAATCCTGCTGATGGCCAGCTTTATGGCACAGGTCTGTCGGGCTGGCAGGGTCCAGCTGGTGGAAAAGATGGCTGTTTCCAACGGCTTCGTTATACCGGCAAGCCCTGCCGGATTCTCGACTCAGTGGCTGTGGTGGACGACGGGATTCAGTTGCATTTCAACTTTCATATAGATCCAGAAAGTACCGACAATGTGAAAAAATGGCATGCTGAGATGTGGAACTATTTGTGGTCCAGGAAATATGGATCTGATCAGTTTTCAGTACTTCACCCGGGCCAAGAAGGACATGATGAAGTCCGCATTGCAGGTGCTTCGTTGATTGACCCACAAACAATTTATCTGGATGTTCCAGACATTCGTCCCTGCGATCAATTTCTACTTGAATTTGAGACCCGTGATCAGTCCGGCGAAGCCTTTTTTGAGAAAGCCTATTTCACAATCCATGCTGTTCCTGATGAGTTTGATAATGGAAATTAACTCAAACGACTCTGCTGAGCAGGAAAATGGTTGCATTTTTACCTATGCAATATCGTATCTGGTGATCCAAAACATGCTCTTACTTTTAGTACAGAAAAACGCGTGTTGTATCAGCCAACTGGAAAGCTGGCTGGGGTGTAAACAGCATAACACCAGCGAGTGATCGCACCTCAGCAGACGCGGCACCAAGACGAGACCATTCCTGCCATGTACTCCATCGGGACGTTGCTGGATGCTTGTGTGCATCACGTGCATGTACCGGCCAGCATTCAACAACATGGCGCCAGAAGTCTTCAAGACAAGAACGCCGTACATGAATAGCATCTAGTCCATACCAAGAACCTGGCTGGTCAACAACTGACACCTGATACTTTTTGGCAATACGTACAATGTCTTCATTCACTTGACTTGACTGTTCTTTTATTTCTTCCAGCGATTGTCGACAACCAGGAACAAAAAATGTCTTTAAAAATTGAAAGCGAAATGGACCGACAGACTGGATGCTCTCAACTGGCAACTTTGTAATAACGATATCGAATTGTTGCTGGTGAAGTCGATCAATGACTTCTTCAATCCATAGTGCTAACTGTTCCGTCGAAAAGCCATAAAGCAAGTCGTTTCCTATATCTGTGATCACCGCTAATCTTTGCCTGTTTTTGGAAACTTCTCTACGAAGAATTCGATCTAATGATCTCCAGAGGCCACTCTCAAGAATCGATGGAAGCCTACGATTCCATATGCGACTATTCGCGCCATACGAACGCCCATGGCCAGCAGCAACTACAAGATCAACGGCAGACGACGAGCAACAGCGAGAGGCGTTTAGAAGTCGTGACAAGCCTCGAGAAAGATTACTTGCCCCTAAGGCGACAACTAATTTTCTCTCTTCATCGTGAGCTATTGATTCGGAATCTCTGTGCACAGTCAACGCTTCCCTCAACCCCGTAGACCACTACTTACAAGCCGTTGGTAACACCCTACACAGAGAACACCAAATAGAAACATGAGATACGTTTCTTGGTGTTGATATGCCCAGACGGCAACTACTCCGGCAATAAGAAGGCCAAAGAAGCTTGCGATCTGATCAGCAGCAGAAACACCGAGGGCATTCAAGCCTTCTAGGACAATCTGACCACCATCGAGTGGTTGAACAGGCAATAAATTAAGAATTGCCCACGCAATATTAACAAATAATAAGTGGTAGACCATGAGCCAACCAAGTATGGAAGGAATGGGCTGAGCCGACAATGAAACTTCCTCCAAAGAATTCCCAACAATTGGTAGTAATCTCAAAAACCCTGGGTCCGGCACTTGATACCCAAGCATCATCACTATAGCTATGACAACAGCAGCAAGACCTAGTTGCGCAACTGGCCCCGCTGCAGAAACGATCAGCCGACGTGAAGGACTTCTAAGGGCCGGAGCTGGTATTCCAATTGGTACCGCCAAGCCACCGAAGTGATACAACACAATGCGTGACGACTGGCCGGATGCCGCAAATGCAAGAGCATGCCCAAGTTCATGTACGAGAATGGAGCAAAAAACAACAAGAATCCATACACCTAAATAGATTAAGAGTGTTCGGGTGTCGTCACCAGCAAGCGACTGGGCTAAGCCCCAGCCAAGCAGCCCTGCCACTGGCCAAAACCAACCAGTCACCCGCACCGGAATGCGACCAATGTGAAAGTTAAAGTCAGCGGGTGTCGACTGTGGCTCTACGAGTAGCATTTTTCATGCCGCCTGTTCAGCATGCTGAGCAGAAATTAAACTGTCATCATTCGATGGATACAAACCATTTGCAGCAATATCGAGTATCACTTTTGCTGCTCGAGATGCAGAGCCCGGCTGAGCCACTTTGCTTGCAAGCTTTTCCAGTGCAGCCACTGTCCCCTCGTATGACTTTGAGTCTGTGAGCCACTCCACAACGTGGTTAGCAAGTGCAGAAGAAGAATCGGCAACCGTTAGATACTCTGGGTAAAGCATTTTTGGGTCAGGAGATGGTGGCTGACGGGGCGGCCAGAACACTGGGTTAAGTGGCCCTATCGGATCTGACATAGCCAAAAGATTTACAAGCGTAAAAGACCTGCAATGCCTCACCCAACTCTGCACAACATAAGCTAGACCAGAGAGTGAAAAAACCATAACTGATGGCACTCGAGCAGCTAGTAACTCAAGTGATACTGAACCACTCACACAGACAGCGACAGTTGCCTGAGGAATTATTTCACTTGTTTTGCCTGCTTCAATAACCAGCTGATCTGGATAAGTTCCTACAGGGTAGCTTCTCATCAGCTCATTGATGTACTTTGCATGACGCTGATGAAGTGCAGCAACAACAAACGTTGCGTGAGGAATCTCCTGCTCTACTTTCCTTGCTGCAAGCAGAAGGCTTTTTAGATTTGCTTCAATTTCCTGTCCACGTGAACCAGGCAACAGGAGTACCAAAGGCTTTTCTTTTGTCGTTCGATAATTTTTTTCAGGAACATGACGGACATCAAAAAACGGATGGCCCACATACGTGCTGGATACTCCATGCGATACAAACCAATCGTGCTCAAAAGGTAGAGCCGACAGAACGTAATCAATCAGGCGACGCATTTTATGAATTCGCCAACTTGCCCATGCCCAAATTTGAGGCGGACAGTAAAAAACAACAGGGATACCGTGTCGCTTGGCACGCCAAGCGAGCCACCAATGGAATCCCGGAAAGTCAACGAGCACACACACGTCAGGACGTTCATCCAGAAAACTTCTCTCGGCCCGACGTGCTAAATCCACAAAAAAATGAATTTTGGCTAGCACACGAAAAAACCACATTACGGCTAATTGAGTCATATCAGCAATGAGGTCACAGCCTGCATTTTGCATCTTCGGTCCACCGAGACCGACACAAGCGGCTTCAGGGCATTGATCCTTTATGGACCTGCAGAGAAGGGCCGCATGATGATCACCTGATGGTTCACCGGCAGAAAGAAAAACTCGCATACAATTATCGTGGGTTTAGCCTTTTCGAAGCGGAGAGCACAGTATTTCAGCTACAACGATTTTGTTACAGATCAATTTTATTTCATTTTTCATAATTTCTGCATGTTGAAATGACTGTTCCGTGGCTCGGGAAGCCCAAACGCAACCAGCGTTCCAAGGGCAATGCTGGTTGCGCCAGCGAGAAAAAATGGAACACCACCAAGCTCATCAATGCCCCATCCTACGATAGGGGATAAGACAAAAGGTAGAGCCATAGCTACTCCGACGAGGCTTACATAGCGAGGCTGAAGTTCTACCGTTGGTGCCAGTTCGAGTGCATAATTACTAATGATCCGGAGCATGATTGGATTGAAACCGAGTGGTATATAGGCCAGCCAAAACCACTGTACAGCAGTGGATTGAGAAGCCATGCTTAAGGCAGTTACAAAAAGTGGAGTTCCTGTACAACAGCCAAGCAGCCCAATTATGACCAGGCGATTTCCCCGGTGGTCCGCCAGTGGCCCAACCACGAGGCTCGCAAGACCAGTAGCAATGTTCTGGACAACAATCCACATCAGCAGGGAACGACTCGTATTTCCAAACTGCTCGCGTGCAAATGCTTGATAATGCGGAAAAAGTATCATAGCTGCTGAGAAAGATGCAGCCACTACTGCAAGCCGCATAAGTGAACTGTCATGAGAAAGCACCTGCCAGAACGAATGCGGACGGACAATCTCTACGGCCTTATGGGATTCGGTGGTAGATGCATCTTTCGGTTCTTTAAAAAAAAGAGGAACAATAGCAGCAGCAAAAAAAAAGACACTCGTTGCTGCAAAAATCTTTACAAAGCCATCAGGCTCTTGTAGCCACGGTCCCAGTGCGACAAATGCCGCAATGATTGCGAATACACTGCCGCTTGTCACACTCAAAACCAAAACTCTTCCTCGGCGTCCAGCAGATATCAAACGGCCTTGCAGTGTTGCAACAAGTAATTGATTACAACCATTGATTGCTGAAAAAAGACCGTAAGTTACAAGGAAAAAAACAGCAAGGAAGAACGGGTGATCATTGAGGAGATGGGACCATGCTACTGACAAGACAGCAAAACAAATGGACAAACCTATTGTTGTTCCAACCAACAGCCATCGAATAGATTTTGTACGTGAAACGAATGGAGCCACAACCAATGGAAAAAGGCTTGTCCCAATACGGTTTAAGATAGGAAGAAAGCCACGAAGCATTCCAGAGGCAACGCACGCATCGAGAACCGCTGGCATGATCACGGTCTCTGTTTTAAAGATCCACCCTATACGAGCAACCACCTGATATGTCACCAGGCAGGCAATATTCCGGGGTTCATGGGCAGCAACTTCGGAACGACATGAGGCGTTTTTTCCATTATTTTTCAGTGTTTGTTTAGATGAGATCATCTTCTTCTCAAAGGAGAGCAACCGAATGAAAAATGGTTACACTAGAGACTTTCATAGTGAGTGCTTTCTAGCCTAGTGCAGACGGCACTCACTGCTCTCTTTTTCTTTTCAAACCCATGATAGACATTACTCAATATATCGATCGCTTTCAGAAACAGGTGTTTTTTTTGCGGACGCGGCGGATCCTCCCTCATATTCTCCTAATCTTCTTATTTTTTTTGCCAACCAATGTTGTTCATGCTGAACGCTTTGTCTGGTTTGGCTCCTACACAGGAAAAGCTCCTCGGGGCCAAGGCATCTATGTCTCTCGTTACGACGAAAACACAGGTGACATAAGCCAGCCAGAATTAGCGTGCAAAATAAAGAATCCCTCATTCCTCGCCATTCACCCAACGCTTGACGTAGTCTACGCTGTCTCAGAGATTGCCGACCTCAATGGTCAACCAACGGGTGGTATCATTAGTTTTACTATTGATATGGAGAATGGTCACCTTACTAAGCAAAGCGAGCAACCATCAAATGGAAAAGGCCCGTGTCATCTTTCACTTGATGCACAGGGAAAAGTTATCCTCGCCGCAAACTATGGAAGCGGGAGCACTATTTGCCTGGGACTTGCTGATGATGGAAGCATTCTCCCACTCGTAACTCACAAAAAAGGCTCACCTGGTGGATTTATCCAGCACACCGGTAACGGCCCGAATAAAACTCGTCAAGAAACTCCACATGGACACTCTATTTATGCAACATCTGATAGCAAGTTCGCCATTAGTTGTGACCTTGGAGCTGATCGAGTATTCGTCCATAAACTTGACGTTTCGGCTGCTTCACTGACGCCTCATACATCGGCATCCACGCAGCCAGGTGGCGGACCAAGGCACTTCGCGATTCATCCCCGACTACCCTTTGGCTACGCCAACAACGAACTCGACATGACAGTTACTGCTTTCAGTTTTGATGCTATAACGAGCAGTCTTGAAAAAGTGCAGTCGGTTAGTACGCTTCCTGATTCGGTGCGAGATCGCAACAGGTTTTCAACTGCTGAGATTGCCATTCATCCATCGGGAAAATTTCTTTACGTGTCAAATCGCGGGCATGATTCGATTTCGCTATTTGGAATCAATGAGAAAAGCGGCACGCTCGTACTAAAAAGTGTCGAACCGACTCATTGCCAGACACCCCGTCATTTTGTGATTGCTCCTGGTGGCAACCGACTGTATGCGGCGGGGCAAAATTCTGGAACCGTCTCAGCCTTCACGATTGACCCTATCACCGGCAAGCTATCTTTCACAAACCGCGTCATAAAAGTTCCAAAACCTGTGTGTATCGTTTTCTCTCGCCCACTTTCGCCTGGACCAGAAAAACCATGACCATTTGCTTACTCAAGTCCAAAATTCATCGAGCTGCTGTCACTGGCGCATCAGTTGATTACGAAGGAAGCCTCACTGTTGACCCCGATTTGGCAGAGCGAGTTGGGCTCAGGGCCTATGAAAAAATATTAGTTGGCAACCTTGAAAATGGTGAGCGGTTCGAGACCTACTGTATCTATGGTGACGCTGGCAGCGGAGCCATAGAACTCAATGGAGCAACAGCACACCTTGGCAAAATTGGTGATCGGCTAACCATCATGTCCTACGGCCACTACTCTCCAGTGGAAGCTGATGACGCAAAGCCTGCTGTGATCTTACTTGATGAAAACAATGCGATTGTTCGTGAGAGCGGAACGGTTCATTGCTGAAAAATTGTATGCCCCGCCAGAAGCTACTCAAAATTAACGAGGAGCCTCCTGTTCTCTGAGAAGAAGTTCGAGGTAGCTTGCTGACTCAGGATTTTCTAAACCAAGTTCGCGTGCCAAAGACTCGACGCAGTCCCGGGCCAGTGGCACTTCACCCTCTCCGGCAATGATTTCAAATTCAGCAAAACTACCTAAATTGGTAACGGTATCAATGGCTATCTCAACGTCACTGCCGTGCCAATGAACGCGTCCCGGGAGCCGCGTTTTCACAACTTCGAAAACCTGACCAAAACCGAGCGACTCAAGCAATTCTGTCCACGCAGCAACTGTTGTTTGTCCCGTTGGTCCTTGAGGCATAACCCCGAGTTCAATTTCCTGTCGAATTTTTGCTGATGTATCAACCCGTGGCCCTTTCCACGTTAATTCTACGACATCACCGACTTGCCGAAGACGCAACGCCTCATCGGTTTTTTCAAAATTCCGTATCGGATGAGAAAAATATCTATCAACCTGCTTTATAGGGTCCCGAAGGCACACCGCCATATTATTTAGGCGTTCAAGCAGGCAATCAACGTCTGTCAGATAAAATTTGAGTTCGACTTCGTACACTCGTGCGACCCTTTGTTTATGATACCGACTCGTAGTCTACACCTTCAGGACCAATGGCTAACCTCATGGGATTCTTACATCACCAGTTGATTCCTCTCGTTTTTGCTTCCTTCGCAATTATTGGTTGTGGTGTCAGCCAAAATCAAGAAACACGGCAACATGTTGGTAAATCAGTACCAAAGCTTTCACTTGTTTCACTTCAGGCTGGTGAAGAAACACTCACACTTTCTGGAAAAATCACACTTCTTAATTTCTGGGGAACGTGGTGCCCTCCTTGCCGTCAAGAATTACCAGGACTTGCGAGGCTTGCCTCACGGCTTGCAGACGAACCACGCTTTCAATTAATTGCTGTTTCATGCGGTGGCGGGAAACGTGATGATCTTGATCAATTACGAATTGAAACAGAGGCTTTTCTTCAATCAACGAGAATCGCTATTTCCCCCTGGGCAGACCCAACTGGTGATACCCGTCTCCGTTTTACCAAAGCATTTGGTTTTCGTGCATATCCAACAACCTATTTGATTGGGACTGACAAGAAGATTCTTGCTATTTGGACCGGCTATTCGCCATCTATGGAGACACAGATTGCACAATCTGTTGCTCGCTCACTGAAGCAACTTCCTGTGACTAGTTCCCTTTCGTGGCAGAAAGCAACGAACAAATTCGATGAGATTCCTCACCGGGATCTACTGCATCCGTAATACTGCTAGCAACGGCAACCCGCTTCACGCCTAAGCGGACAAGCCGGTCAAGGTTGTCCGATGTGATACCACCGATTGCAAAAACTGGCAAACGTATCTCTTCGGAAACATCACGAAGGAATGAGTCCGTTGCAAACTCTTTAAACTTCTTTGTATTACTTGGATAACACGGACCGACCCCAAGATAGTCCGCACCATCTAGTACTGCCTGCTTTGCTTCATCAATAGAATGAGCGGTACGGCCAATAATGAACTCGTGACCACAGACTCTACGGGCGAGATTTACTGGCAAATCTGTTTCACCAAGGTGGACACCGTCTGCATTTGCAGCCAGTGCTACGTCTGCTCGGTCATTGATAAGAACAATGCATCTTTTTCCTACAGTCGACTCCGCGTACTGTCGGACTTGCTGAGTTATTGTTTTCGTTCGCTCACATAGTAATGCCGTGTTGGCTTTTTTATCTCTCAACTGAATCATTTTGACACCGGCAGCTAGGAGTTGGCTCACCAGTGTTTTGAATTCTGCTTCTGGCTGGTCAACATCAAGAAGCACACACAAACTTACGTCGGCCAGCCTATTCTGGCTTAGAATGATTGTCATCGCCGCCTTTTCGAGTGTATAGATCCGGTAGCGTAATTGTTCAAACGCAGCTGTAACTGTAGGTACAACCAAGCGACTACATTCCTCCAAACTTCTGATCGACTGACTTGCACGAGCCGCATTTGCAGCAAAGACATGTTTCATCTCAGTTCGTGGTGGAGTTTTAGCTATCGTGGTACCGACCCCAACATCTTGTAAGACATCACGAAGCCGGATGCGCGTCTGAAGATCTTCTCTCGCAAAAATAATGGCAAGTTCATGCCGAATCGCTTTTGCCTCCTGTGAGAGAAATTCATCATTTATACAAAACCGAAGAATGTCCTCGAGGACACGAACTGCCTCGGCACTCCGGTTCGCCGAAGCATCGAGTGTCCTCCAAATCCCCGCAACTGAGCCACCTTTCTCAGGCTCGATTTCTTCCATTTCTGAGCTTTCTCCCTTACGACTCGCCATTGGTTTGAGTCTACCCGATCCCTAGACTCTCTTTGGTCATATTGTCAGATCAGGAAATTTCAAAGGCCAGTCATTCATGTCATTTATCCGCTCACTAACGCTCATTTGGCCTGGCTTACCCTGGGCCTGGCTTCGCGGAAGCTGGGCTGGTCTTATTCTAGCCACGGCTTTCGCAATTTGTCTGAATCTCTGCATCATCACTGCATGGATTTGGACAAGCTTTATTGATCTTGAGATGAGTTTTGGCATTTGGACTGTGACGGCAATTATTTGGATCGTGTCAACGGTTTCGGCAGTGTCTAGTTTCCCACAACCTCTTGTCAGCTATCGAGACGAGGTCACAGACAATTTGTTTATTGATGCACGAGATGCCTATCTTGCCGGAGATTGGCTCAAGGCAGAAACAAAGCTTCAGACGATCCTCACTCTTTCGCCAACTGATGGCGAGGCACAACTACTCTTTGGCACACTCCTGCGAAGAGTCGGCCGGTTTAAAGAGGCGAAAAAATCACTCGAAATACTTGCTCGGAGTGATAGCGGGCAGCCGTGGCAGCACGCGATTCATCACGAACTCTCACTGATTAAACGGGATTTTCGCGAGAATTCAGAAAAAATAGAGCCAAATGCGGGCGGTGGCTCAAATGTGGTCCCGCACCACCGCAAAGCAGCATGACCCTCACTCAAACCGTTTGAATGTCACGAACGTAGTAATCTCAAGAGACAAGGATGCTTTGGCGGGCAACCAGATGCCACTCATTGGTTAAATTTTGACAGCCCATGAGCTATTTCAGTCCGAAACCCCCGCGAAACGTGGAGGTGCAGGAGACAGTAACGCGAGCTATCCCTACAATACCCTTGTGAGAAATGCTAAGGGATGCGGTCGGGTAAATCATTTTATCTTCGGTTGGCGTGAACTTTGCATTGTAGTGTAGATGATTGAATTTGGGTTCTACATCTGCCGGAATGGCAGGGCACTCGTTAGGTTTACAACGGGTTGAGCAGTCACAAGAGGAAGTTTTATGTACGAGCGTTTTACAGACCGTGCCCGTAAGGTGATGCAACTGGCGAATCAGGAAGCCCAGCGGTTTAATCACGAATATATTGGAACCGAACACGTCCTGCTCGGTTTAATTAAAGAAGGTAGTGGCGTTGCCGCCAACGTTTTAAAAAACCTTGACGTCGATCTTCGAAAGATTCGTCTGGAAGTTGAAAAGCTCGTACAGAGTGGCCCTGACATGGTTACGATGGGCAAGTTGCCTCAGACACCCCGTGCCAAAAAAGTCATTGAATATTCAATGGAAGAGGCACGGAACCTGAACCATAACTATGTTGGAACTGAACATATTTTGCTCGGACTACTCCGCGAACAAGAAGGTGTTGCTGCTCAGGTTCTTATGAATCTTGGGTTGAAACTTGAAGATGTTCGTGAAGAAGTGCTAAATCTTCTTGGACATGGTATGGATGAGGGAGGCGACCGGTCGGGTATGGGTGGCCGCCAGATGGCTGGCGCTGGTGGTGGAGGCAGTGACACTCCAACAAAAAGTGGCAAGAGCAAAACCCCTGCGTTGGATTCATTTGGACGTGACCTTACCGAATTAGCAAAACAAGGGAAACTCGATCCTGTTATTGGCCGGGAGCATGAGATCGAACGAGCCATTCAAATTCTCTGTCGACGAACAAAAAACAATCCCGTGCTTATAGGTGAGGCTGGTGTTGGAAAAACTGCCATCGTAGAAGGGTTTGCGCAAAGGGTTATTGAAGGAAATATTCCTGAACTCCTCGCCGAACGAAGAATTGTAGTTCTTGACTTGGCGATGATGGTCGCTGGCACAAAATACCGTGGCCAGTTTGAAGAACGAATTAAGGCCGTCATGAATGAAGTCAGACGTGCTAAAAACACCATTCTTTTTATTGACGAGCTCCATACACTTGTTGGGGCTGGTGGAGCAGAGGGTGCTATTGACGCCTCAAATGTTCTTAAGCCTGCGCTTGCTCGTGGTGAAATCCAGTGCATTGGAGCAACCACACTAGATGAATATCGCAAGTACATTGAAAAGGATTCAGCACTCGACAGACGTTTCCAACTTGTCATGGTCGAGCCTGCGTCGAAAAAAGAAGCTATCGAAATTCTAAAGGGCCTCCGAGATCGCTACGAAAGTCACCATAGGGTATCGATTACTGATGACGCGCTCGAAGCATCAGTAGAACTCTCCAGTCGCTACATCACAGGCCGTGCACTTCCCGATAAAGCGATTGATGTTATTGATGAGGCAGGGGCACGAGTACGTCTGAAGGCAATGACGCGTCCGCCAGACCTCAAAGAAATTGATGCAGAAGTTGATCGCCTGAACAAGGAAAAAGAGGAAGCGGTTGCCAACCAAGACTTTGAAAAAGCAGCAGCACTCCGCGATCAGGCTGATAAATTAAAGAAGAAAAAACAGCAAATGACCAAGGAGTGGCGAGAAAAATCTCGTGAGGCTGATGGTGTTGTTGATGAAGAGGTTGTTGCCGAGGTTGTTTCGAAGATGACTGGCATTCCATTGACAAGAATGTCGACAGAAGACAGCCAGCGGTTAATGGAGATGGAAGATTCACTCCACAAGCGTGTGATCGGTCAAGATGCGGCAATAAAAAGCATTTCCAAGGCCGTTCGTCGAAGTCGATCAGGCCTTAAGGATCCAAAACGCCCAATTGGTTGTTTCGTTTTGGCAGGCCCAACAGGTGTTGGGAAAACGCTCTTAGCAAAAGCACTCGCCGAATTCATGTTCGGGGACGACGACGCGCTCATATCAATTGACATGAGTGAGTATATGGAAAAGCACAATGTAAGTCGTCTCGTTGGTGCGCCTCCTGGATATGTTGGATTCGAAGAGGGTGGTCAGCTCACCGAAAAAATCCGGCGGCGTCCCTATGCGGTTGTTCTTCTTGATGAAATTGAAAAAGCTCACCCAGATGTCTTCAACATGCTGCTTCAGGTGATGGAAGAAGGCCGACTCACAGACTCCTTTGGAAGAAATGTTGATTTCCGGAATACAATTCTCATCATGACGACCAATGCAGGGGCTGAGGCAATAAAAAATGAATCTGCGTTTGGATTCCAGAAGCCCGAGGATGACAGTGGATATGAAAGCATGAAAGCCCGAGTCAATGAAAGGATTGAAAAGGTTTTCCGTCCAGAGTTTATTAACCGCCTAGACGATCTCATCGTCTTTCATCATCTTACCGTTGAAAACCTCAAAGAGGTTATCGACATTGAACTCGCAAAAGTACGAGAACGACTGCTCGAACGTGGTCTTAAGCTCGAACTGACTGACGAATCGAAGCAGTTTCTTATTAAGAAAGGGTCCGATACCGATTTCGGAGCTCGGCCTCTTCGGCGTGCACTAGAAAACTACATTGAAGATCCTGTTTCTGAGGAACTTCTAAAAGGTGAATTTGAAGGGAAAGACACCATTCAAGTGGACTGCAAAGAAGTGGCCGGAAAGAAACAACTCGTCTTTCATGGGATTGTGACAGCTGAACCGGTAGCCGCAGGATCTTCAGACGAATCTACCAATTGAGCGAAAGAGCACAGGGGATTGCTGGGAGCGTCCTGAAATGGGCAACACTGTGTAATTTTCCATAGGTGCAGTGCACCCCTGACGCCGTGGTCTCTCGGAAAGCTTTTTTCAGGCACCCTGCGTCCTTTGAAATCTTCCAAAAGCCCGCAGATCCCGCAACCTTCCCCTAAACGACTCAAGGCACCAGTTCCTTCTAGCCGATCTAATCGGCAAGGAGCGCTACCACTGCGGTGAAGGTCCGTCTTTATGAACTCACTTGCCACCACTCAACCTGAACCAGCCGCTGACAATGTCACCGGCTGGTTTGCCAATAGAGTCGCTGATGTCGGTGATATGGCGGTCACAATGGTTGCTGGCATCGGCGATGTAACTCTTTTTGCCTTACGAACCATTGGGTGGTTATTTGCACGGCGTCAACGACGAGATGTGCTCATGCCAAGCTTCTATCAGATTGGCGTTTTATCACTCCCGGTAATCGCACTCACGGGCCTTTTCATTGGAATGGTCTTGGCCGTACAGAGCTATGCTCAATTCAAAGCGCTTGGTCTGCAAACACGACTTGGTTCTGTAATCAACCTTTCACTCATTCGTGAACTCGGGCCAGTACTCGCAGCAACGATGTTGGCCGGGCGGGTCGGAAGTGCCATGGCTGCAGAACTGGGCACGATGCGAGTTACAGAACAAATTGATGCCCTTGAAAGTATGGGAGCGAATCCAATTTATTATCTCGTTGTACCTCGCTTTCTTGGCTGTCTTGTACTCATTCCGGCACTTACGATCATGGCTGATTTCATGGGGGTGCTGGGGGGTTATGTCTATTCACACGGCATTCTTGGTATTGATTACCACCATTATTGGGCAAATTCCCGTGCCTATATCGATTCCTTTGATTTTTTTATGGGAATTTTTAAAAGCTTCTTTTTTGGTGCCGCGATTGCTTTAGTCAGCTGTCACCATGGCTTTCATTGTGACCACGGTGCACAGGGAGTTGGCCGAGCTGCAACAAATGCATTTGTGCACTCATTTGTTCTGATTCTTGTACTTGATCTTTTCCTAGGCATCGGCCTGAACAATGTACAGGACTACTTACGGCCTGAGGGTCCGCGCAGCCTCCTTTAACCAACAAATAGATTATAAAAAGCTATACGATGATCACCCCCACTGTCGAAGCACCAAAACGAGAGGCGACAACTGCAGGACCACTGCTTTTTATTGATTCGCTTTCTGTAACTTTTGGTGAGCAGCAGGTCTTGTGTAACATTTCACTCAAAATCACTTCTGGTGAAACTCTTGTCATTCTTGGCGAGAGCGGATGTGGAAAAACTGTCCTCTTAAAAACAATGATTGGGCTTATTCATCCAACGACAGGAGATGTACGCTTTGAGGACACCTCGTTGGCTTCGATGGAAGAACGTCAACTTGCCCATCTCCGAACACGTTACGGATTTGTCTTTCAGGGTGCCGCTCTTTTTGACAGTGCGACGATTGCTGAGAATATTGCATTTCCTTTACGTGAACATACTCAACTCGACGAAAAGGAAATAGCAAAAATTGTTGCCGAACTTGTAGCAGAGGTCGGTTTACCACGTTCAGTCCTCACAAAAAAACCAGTTGAATTATCTGGTGGCATGAGAAAGCGTGCCGGCCTCGCACGAGCGCTTGCACTTGACCCACAGCTCGTACTCTATGACGAGCCTACGACAGGTCTCGACCCAATCATGAGTGATGTCATCAATGAACTTATTCTACGGGTCCATCAAAGACCAGAAACAACCAATGTGGTAGTCACGCACGACATGACAACTGCTCATAAAGTGGCCGACAGAATCATCATGCTCTATCCACTTTCTCGACTCAAAAAAGGCGAATCACAAATAATCTTTACTGGCACGCCAGAAGAACTTGACGGCTCAACGGATCCTCGAGTTCGACAATTCATTGAAGGAAAAGCCGGACAGCGTCTCAATGAACTCCGGAAAGAGCAGGACCAGAAAGACTGCACGCCATCCTCTGGGACTAACGATCAGGAGAACAATTATGAGTGAGCGCGTAATCCAATTTCGTGTTGGCGTGATGGTCTTAGCAACCGCCATTATTGCCGGAATACTTATTGTTTTATTTGGTGATTTGCCAAGTCTCGTCCAGTCAACATATCCGCTGCGCATGAACTTCTCGGAGGCACGAGGGGTTTCAAGCGGCACGCCGGTACGAAAGAACGGCATTCTGGTTGGACGAGTCAACTCAGTCATGCTCGATGAACGTGGTGGCGTGAGCGTGGTTGCTCAAATTGACTCCTATGTGCCGGTCTATCGTGATGAGACGCCACGTGTTGCAAGTACAATTCTTGGTGATGCAGAAATTGAACTTGTTGCAGGACGCATTGCACCTCCTCGCCAACGAGTCACAACAGATGAGGTTTTGCGCGGTGCAGTGTCAAAAGATCCCCTTGAGTTGTTTTCAACACTCGAACCAAAAGTAACAGCTTCCCTCGAGTCACTCACTCGGGCTAGTGATGCCGTTGCTATACTCTCGGCAAATATAGAAAAGATTTTTGTGAAAGAGGATATTCAGATTGATCAGACTGTCAAAAAACTTGACACTGCTCTTGATACTTTTACAACAGCAATGAACAATGTAAATGATATTGTTGGAGATGCTGAAGCAAGAGAAAAGCTTAAGGATTCGATCTACACGCTGCCCGATGTTCTCGTTGATCTGCGAAAGTCTGTCGGAGGCATCAGTGCAACCATCGATACTGCGGATCGTAATCTGCGCAATCTTGAGGGCTTTTCAAAGCCCCTCGGTGAACGAGGTGCGTCAATGGTACAAGGCATAGACCGTGCCATAAATCGCCTTGACACTGTCCTTGTACAAGCAGCCACCTTTACTCAGGCCCTCAACGAGTCACAAGGAACACTTGGCAAATTGGTACGCGATCCGGAGGTTTACAATGACCTTGCTCAAGCCGCGAACAACGTCAATCGCTTAACACAAGACTTACGACCAATTATTGATGATGTTCGGGTGTTTACCGATAAAATCGCACGTCATCCAGAGCAACTTGGTGTACGTGGGGCACTCGATCGCAAAACTGGACTTAAATGACGATGGGCAAAAACACCGTGCCTCACCGATCTGATGATCTGTCTTTTTTGTGATCTGGGTCCAGTGGTATTTCATTTGAATCTACTGATTGAGCATTTGCTATTTGATCAAAACCGACTCCGCGAAGTCGATTGCCGTATCGCTCCATTAACCAGGGCATTGTTTGTTCAATCGTATCCGGTTGAAGTAAAACAAGGTCGCCAGGCTTCACAGCATCAAGCACTGTTGCAGCTGAGGTTTCCCAATCACCTCCAGACTCGACTATAGCACGCCGCTTCGTCTGTTTCGTTCGTACGATACCTTCGGCAATAAGTCGTGTTATCTCTCCAGGGCTGCGGCCTCTGCGGTAGGCATCTTCATAGATGACAATGCGATCAAATGTCTTTCCCAAAAGTTCACCCTGTCGCAGAAGATCTTCATTTCGACGATCCCCTGCGGCTGAATACACGGCAGTTCGTTGAGTATGAGGTAGCTTTTCGAGCGTTAAACAGACCTGCTCTAAAGACGGCACGTTATGTCCGTAGTCAACAACCACAGTAGCTCCGTCTAACTCAAGCATATTGAATCGCCCGGGACTACCGAGTACACCACTTGAAAAGCTCTCGAGTCCGAGTCGCACCAATTCAAGTGGAATGCCCATGCTCCATGCAGCGGCAGCAGCAGCAAGTGCATTTTCAACTTGGAAGGAAACCAAACCCTGATGAACTAGGGGAACCTTGTCTAAACTGGCTAATCGAGTTTCACGTGGTCCGTCGCACAGTACGATCCATCCATCGCGGATAGTTGCACCAAGACCTCCGGCGGCCAAGTGTTCTTTGAGGATGGGAAATTCTGGATTCAGGGAAAAATAAATCACCCGACCCCGACACCATTTCTTCATATCGACAACCAGCGGATCTGCTGCATTGAGAACAGCTGCGCCGCTTGAACGCACTGCGGCAACAATTGCACCTTTCACCCAGGCAAGTTGTTCTGGAGTGTCTATTTCATTCAGACCAAGGTGGTCACCTGAGGCGATGTTGGTGACAACGGCTACATCACAGGCATCAAACCCACACCCTTCACGGAGAATTCCTCCTCTGGCTGTTTCAAGCACTGCCGTTGTTACATTTGGTTGCGCTAATATTCGTCGTGCACTTGCTGGCCCACTACAATCACCAGAATCAAGTTGTCTGTCGCCCACCCAAACGCCTTCAGTACAGGCAATACCAACCGTTGCTCCCCCTGTTGAGGCTACATGAGCCAATAAACGGGTAACCGTTGTTTTTCCATTAGTACCCGTCACCGCTGCTACAGGAATCCGCCCATCTTCGCCTGTTTCGAAAAGTGTACTTATGATCGCCGAACCAACGTCCCGAGATTCGCCAACCGTTGGTTCCAAATGCATCCGAAGGCCCGGACATGCATTAATTTCTACAACACCTCCATGCTGGGCACTCAAAGGCTGATCAATACGTGTCGCCATGATGTCGACACCCGCAATATCAAGACCAACAACTCGCACTGCATCAATAGCGAGCCGAACCGTGTCTTGATGAATCAGATCTGTGACATCCTCAGCTGTGCCTCCAGTACTAAGATTTGCATTTCGTCGAAGCAGGACAAGCTGCCCATCATTTGGGATAGATTTCTTTGAAAATCCTTGCTCTCGTAGGGCAACCTCGGCAGCAGCATCGAGACATAAAAGAGAAAGTGATCCTGCATGGTCGTCGCAACGACAAGGATTCATATTTTCTTTTTGAACAAGCTTTTCAATCGTTGAACTACCATCGCCTGTAATACAAGGAGCGCAACGACGTGCCGCCGCAACAAGTTCGTTACCAATAACTAACAGACGATAATCATCGCCGGCTAGACAACGCTCAACGACGATCTCTTCCTCTTCTGAAATTGCTACGTTATATGCTTCGGAAACCTCATCCTGAGTTGTCAATCCAACTGAAACACCTCGACCCTGATTGCCACAACGAGGCTTGACAACCACTGGTAAACCAATTTCTGTCGCTACTTGCCAGGCTTCTTCAGCAGAGAAAACAGGTTTTCCTTTTGCAACTGGAATACCAGCCTCTTCGAGCAAGCCTCGAGTCAATTCCTTATCTTGCGCAATCATTTCACTGACAGCTGATGTCTGGTCAGTTTCAGCCGCAATAATTCGACGCTGTTTGGCCCCAATTCCAAGCCGAACAAGCGACCCCTCACTCAGCCTACGTACAGGTATGTCTCGACGGCGTGCAGCTTCCACGATTGACCTGGTACTTGGACCAAGTTGCTCTAGGAGCAATTTCTCTCGCAAGTTTTCTATGGTTTGCCCAACGTCAAAATGACTTCCCTCTATTGCAGCAACGAGAAGTGAGTGTGCAGCATGCAAGCAATGGACTGCAAACTCTTCTTCCTTATATTCAATGATGACATTGTAGACACCCTTTTGTTTTGTTTCGTATGCCCTACCGTACCCAACTTCCGTACCTGCAAGTGATTGAAGTTCGAGTGTTACATGTTCAAGAACATGCCCCATCCAGGTGCCGGTTCGTAATCGTTCAAAAAAGCCACCACGCTCACCAATCGAGCAACGATGCTCGATCATTGTCGGCAACCAATCCATCAATCTTTCATTGAAACCCACAAGCGTATGGGAGGGATATTCCTCGAGCCATCCGAGATCAACACGAACTTCAAGAACCGGAAACCGGGCCCACTGGTTAGGACCTCGAAGCACTTTTATTTTGTCAATATTCATAGGCGGAAGGTACCAACGGAGAATTCTTCAAAATGAATCGGGGCAGAGTATGGGTTATTTAAGTTAGGGTCATGGATGTTCAGTTGATCAAAAGGAACCGGTCGTCTTGAAATTGCTTTATTTGCCGCCCAACAAACTCGCAGTAAAACTCTCACCTCGACTTAATGGTGGAAAAGTCCGTGACAAGGGGGTGAGGAAACACATTAGTCATGCATTGCTCGGATTCTTTCTAGCATGCTTTGGCTTCACAGAACTGTGTTACCATACTGTTTAGCTGCTCCAATTCCAAGTTTTATTCCTTCCAAATTCATCTTTTCACCCGTACTTCTGAGTATTTTGCAAGCACCAAATTCAAAAGGCCTCCGTTTTGAAAAGAAGGTACGAAAGAATCACTGCCATTGATTCAACCTACTACACTACGCTGAAGTGCATTCTGTGTGCCAAAAAGAAGCAAATGGGCACTGTTGCATCATTAAAGACAGTTGGCGATGACTCAAAAATTGCTTTCCGTACTTCATTTCTGCAATCTTCAGATTTGCATCGCAACCTATTTTAATCAAACTTTCCCGATTTCAGTAATTTCAGTCGGTAGATTTTTCACACGTTGGATCGCCATTGTGTGTAATTTCTATACAAGACTCGGCGGCAATTTCCTAAGCTTTCAGCAAAGTGTGTTACAGCATCTGCAATGCGACTAAAAATGCCATCCGCAGAATCTTTTGATACTACAGACTCCGAAACATCAGAGACTCTGCTGGCATGCTGTCATATCAATCTCGATGAGGAGGCACAGTTTAGTTCAGGCTGGCTGGCAGTTTCTACGGTGGCCCTCTACTCAGGAAAAGGTCGCCCACCCACCACACAACACGTTGTTGATGAATATAAAAGACACGCACAACATTCCTGGCCACTCCAAGAAGATTTTCGGCTGACCCTGACAAATCGCCCTACGATTGGCCAACTTGAACTCCGCGCAGGCCAAGAAGTGCTTATGTGTTGGAAATTCAGTGCTGGAATTACACCTGACGTTGAACTTCTTATAGCCAGTTTTGAAACAGCATACAACGATTTGTTCTCGAGCAATAAATCGATAGAGAAGTTCAAAACAAGACAGGAAAGTCATTCTCCTTATGCATCAAAAAAAATAACAACAGGATCATTCGCTGCACTTATACGGGTACTCAGCTTTGCCGGCCCATATTGGCGAGTTGTCGCGATTGGCACCGCACTTGCGCTTGCTACTACGTTTGCCAGCCTCGTACCTCCATATCTCACAATGCCACTTGTCGACAAGATACTCATACCTCAACAATCTGGAGAGCATGTGGCGATTGGAACCGCTGTGCCATATCTTGCCGGTCTTGCTGCAGCAGCCATTCTTGCTTCTTCTCTTGGATGGGGACGAACATGGATACTCGCATGGGTCAGTGAACGCATCACCGCAGACATGCGGATTCGCACCTATGCTCATGTACAAACATTATCACTCGACTTTTTTGCCACCCGCCGAACCGGTGATCTCATTTCAAGAATTGGAAGTGATACTGAGCGGCTAAACAATTATGTATCGATAAGTCTCATCGATTTCTTCTCAAATCTTCTTCTCGTGGTATTCACCGCTATTGTGCTGTTTACCATCTCCCCACTGCTTGCTGTGATGACTCTTGTACCGTTTCCATTTGTCATTTGGCTTGTCTACTGTGTCAGAGGCAGATTGCACCAAGGATTTTCTCGAAGTCGCATTGCCTGGGCCGACATGACGAGTGCCCTAGCTGATACGATTCCGGGCATCCGTGTTGTAAAAGCATTTGCGCAAGAGAAGCGAGAGATTAGTCGTTTCAGAAGTGCCAATCATCGCGTCCTTGA
>CBFIHW010000003.1:0-48640 GCA_965662325.1 uncultured Pirellulales bacterium
GCGTATATCAGCCAACCGTAACTCCAATTCAGGTGCCACAGACAACGTATGTGAACCGAGTTGTTACTCGAAAAGTACCGGTTCAGACTGTTCGCTATGTAGACGAACAGGTTGTTCAACAAATCCCAGTACAAACCATGAAAATGGTACCAGAGGTTCAGGTTCGACAGGTACCTGTTCAGACAGTGCGAAAAGTAGTCGAACGAGTTGAGAACAAGGTTCCAGTACAGGTTTGCAAATATGTTGCCGAGGAACAGGTGCGACAAGTGCCTATTCAGGTACTTAAGTATGTTGCTGAACAACGCGTAGAACCGGTTTCGGTACAGGTGTGTAAGTATGTTGCTGAACAACGAACTGCTCAAGTCCCACGCATCGTCGCAAAGCAAGTCCCTTACTCATACGTTGTACGCAAGCCTCGTACTGTTGTAACACGTATCCCACTTGATCCATGCGGCAACCCACTTCCTGTCGCACCACGTGCTACACCAGCGCCTGTCATTCCTCCAGCCACAACTCCTCCAATGACTCCGGCAACCTCGACAGCGCCGACGCTGGCTCCAGCTACACAGGCTCCAGCTACACAAGCGCCCATAGAAGGCAATGGTCCGGTAAAGACATTCAGTGACAGACCTACCGATGTGCCTCCCTTAAGTAACGAGGGTTGGAAGGATTCGGAATTGAACCATGTCAATCCGGAAGCCCAGACTTCTCCAATAGGGGGTCAACCGATTCAAACAAATCGACCCACCGGAGACGTCGATCAGAAAGCTTCAACGGCAGCAGAACCGACCCCAGCTGCTGGCACATCTCTAAAACTTCAACCAATTCCAGCACCCCCAACAACACAAACGACCTAAGGGTGTTGGGTACACGGCAATAGCCAGATCATTGGGTTGCCTAAGTCTTGGTGCACTTCGTCTTGTAGTAATAAATCTTTGTACTGCTGCATCATTTTCTCGCATCAATGTAACAATTCATGTGATATCGAGGGGGCTAGCCCATAACTCACGGCACACGTCAGTTGCACTATACTATTTCTCCTTGCTTGTGTTCTTCTCGATTGTGCCTGAGTCAAAAGCGTGATGTGAGAAGACGTATACCCTTCGGTCTTTGAACCGTGAGACCAACATCCAGTTGACCTTTACGGCGTACTGTCCTGTGAAAGATCAATATCTTCTTGGTGTCGACTTTTCATCTGCACCAACTCACCGTAAACCAATTACTGTCGCCATAGGCTTGATGCCAACGACCACTGATCCCGTCTATCGACTCCAGACAATTCGTGAAATTGAAACACTTAGAGCCTTCGAACACATGCTTACTGAGCCACTCCACTGGATTGGCGGTTTTGATTTGCCATTTGGGCAACCACGCAAGCTCATTGAATGTAATCAGTGGCCAACACAGTGGAATGAGTTTGTACACTTTTTCTGTGGACAGTCGCGAGAATATCTCCGGGAGACATTTCGTAACTGGTGTAATAATCATCCACCGGGAAATAAATTTGCCTGGCGCAAGGCGGATAAGCCAGCTGGTTCAAGCCCAGCAATGCGATGGACAAATCCACCGGTTGCATGGATGATGCATGCAGGTATTGCCCGCATGCTTGAGGCCGGCCTCGCCTTCCCAGCACATCGCTATCCTCGCAAAAGAAGTCATATCAAACGCATTGCCCTCGAAGCATATCCGGGATTTACAGCACGAAAAGTCATCCGCGGTTCATACAAAAGTGACACTCCAGCAAAGCAGACCCCTGAGCGAAAAGCTCGAAGAAAACTGATCCTTGACGCTCTTTCCAACGGTGAAGCCGGGCTCTCAATTTGCCTTGAATCAAACCGCAGATGGAGACACAGAATTATCGAAGATGCTCGCGGCGACCTTCTTGATGCCGTTATCTGCAGTCTGCAGGCTGGTCATGCCGCATTACAAAGAAACTTTGGACTCCCCCGTAATCTTGATACCCTTGAGGGCTGGATTGCTTCAGTACCCGTGAGGTAGAACAAATATTTGAGAAGCTTCCTTTTCCTTCAAACCATTGAATACTACTGCATATGACACCGCCAGGAACCGATGTCGAACAACCAACCTGTTTGCGCGGGTCCCAACTACCAAATGACTCACAGTCATTCGAACTCTTTTCAAAGAATTCACTTGGTGTGAGTCGGCTTTACACTGTGGCGATGATGGCGGATGTTCTTGGTGTGAGTCAGGCAACCGTTCGCCACTGGCGTCGAAACAAATTGATTCGTGCGACAAAGTCCTCCGACTCAATTGATTGGTATGACTATTCAATGTTAGTCGTCGCAAAGGACCTCTCGCGACTGCTTCGCTCGGGTCTCTCACTTCGAGAGCTAAGCCGCAAGATACACCTTTTCACAGAGGGTGATGAACGCCGAGTAGCTGAAGTAATTAATAGGATTGTTGTTGATGGCCATAGGCTTAGTCTTCGTCGTGATGATCTTCTTCTGTCAGCTGGTGGGCAGATGCAGTTAGATTTTTATGCCTTTGGTATTCATGATGATCTAGACCATGCGTCGCCAGAGACTGTTGAGCAACCCACGACACTCACAATTATCCCATTTCTCAACACATCTCATTCAGAGTTTGTTGTTGAATTCCAAGATGAACACGCACCAGACATCCCCTCATCAGCAGAACTTTTGGATATTGCGGCTGATCTCGAGGCAGCGGGAGATTTTATCGAAGCCTCTGAGGCTTTGCGGGCAGCACTTCAAGCAGACGGCCCCTGTGCATCAGTCACCTTCATGCTGGCGGAGACCTTATACCGTGCAGGTGATTTAGCAGCAGCGAGAGAACGATACTATACGGTCATCGAACTTGATGAAGATCACCTAGAGGCCCGTACCAGTCTGGCTTGTGTTCTCGCTGAACAGGGCGACCTGGAATTGGCAACTGCTGCCCTTGAAGGCGTTCTTAAGCAACAGCCTGACTACGCCGATGCACACTGGCACCTTGCCGGAATTCACACAGAAACCGGGTGTCGGGCGAAAGCTCACCACCATCTTCTTCACTTCCTGTCGCTGGCACCTGAGAGTCCGTGGGCTAATCTGGCACGTGAAAAGCTTTCTCACGACAGTCTGATTCCGAACCACGATGCAAGCGAATGACTCTCACGCTAACCAGTCGTGCATAACACGACCGTGCACATCTGTAAGACGAAAGTCCCGGCCACTGTGGCGATACGTTAACTTTTTATGATCAAGGCCAAGGAGATGAAGCATGGTTGCCTGAAGATCATGCACATGCACCGGCTTCTCAACTGCTTGAAAACCAAACTCATCTGTCGCACCATATGCCTCACCGCCTTTGACACCACCTCCCGCCATCCAAACTGTGAATCCGTGGTGATTATGATCTCGTCCTGTGGCAGTTTTTGTGCCGGCATCATTGGGCAGTTCAACGGTTGGCGTGCGACCAAACTCACCACCCCATAGCACGAACGTACTATCGAGAAGGCCAAGCCCAACTAAATCATCAAGTAATGCACCAATTGGTTTATCTGCTTCACCAGCAAGTTTTCGATGATTTTTTTCAATTTCCTGATGGCTGTCCCACGGCTGGCCTTGTCCGTGCCAAACCTGAACATAGCGAACACCACGTTCAACTAGACGCCTTGCGATGAGTAACTGTCGACCATGCGGTGTATCTCCATACCGCTCAAGAATATGTTTTGGTTCTTTCGTAACGTCGAACGCCTCCCCTGCTTCGAACTGCATTCGCCAAGCAAGCTCCATACTGGTGATTCTCGACTCCAGCGCAGCATCATTATTTCTCTCCTGCAGATGTTTCCTATCGAGCGCTGCCATCAAATCAAATTGGTCTCGCTGCACTTTCTCGTTCAGTACCGGGTGGCGAATACACTCAACAAGTTCGTCTACTTTTTTCTTCTTAGTATCGATATACGTCCCCTGAAACACACCTGGCAGAAATGCACTCCGCCAGTTTGCTGTACCAGATATTGGATATCCACCAGGGCACATTGCAACAAAGCCTGGGAGGTTTTGGTTTTCTGTTCCTAAGCCATATGTAACCCAAGCACCTGCTGAAGGCCGGACTAGCCTCCCATCGCCACAATTCATAAGGAGTAATGACGGCTCGTGATTGGGAACGTCTGCGTGCATTGATCGTACAACAAGCAATCGATCCGCATGCCGGGCCACCGATGGAAAAAGCTCACTCACCGACAGTCCACTTTCTCCATATTGTTGAAACTGAAACGGCGACGGCAACGCAGCTCCTGTTCGTCGCTCCGTTTTCAATGCACCGGGGATTTCACGACCGGCATATTCGTCAAGCTTTGGCTTGGGATCAAATGTATCTATATGACTTGGGCCACCATTCGCAAAAATATGAATGACTGCCTTTGCACGAGCAGGGAAGTGCGAGTCCCGTGCCGCAAGTGTATGTGAATCAGGTTGCTTCAGAGTCGGTGGATTCGCATGAAGGCTCTCTTGAAGAACGGTTGAAGCAGCCATCCAGCCGACTCCAAGACCAGAACGCATGAGCAGTTCTCGCCTTGAATAATTCTGAAATTGATGATGATAGTTCATAATCCCAGTCTTTATCGAAGTTGTGCTTAATCGATGTATTGAAATTCTGCTGTTATCATGAGTGCTTGAGCTAGTTGAGCCCACACACCAAAGTCATCTGATGATGAACCCTCTACTCGTTCTATCCAATCTTGCACCATGTGAACCTCTTCCCTTCGGGGGCTCCTGGCGAAGACAATTCTCCAAAGTTGCTTAATACGTGCTTGAGTACTGGATTCATCTGGCAATCGCTCAGCCACTTTCTTTGCTGCGTCAATCACGATCGGGGAATTCAGCATGACAAGACCCTGTTGAGGAACAAGCGTAACGGGCCGAACATGGACTGCCGTGTCCGGGTTTGCAATATCAAACGCTCGCAAAATCCCAGGTATGTCCTGCCTGTCGAGCCAACTGTAAAGCGTTCGCCTTGTACCATTAGTTGGGTCAAGCGGATCCATACCTGGACCACCCCGTGAACCAAAGTTGAGTGTTCCTGCAGCAATGAGAAGACTATCTCGCCACGACTCCCATGAGAGACGGCGACGACGAGATCGGCTGTAGTACGTGTTCTCTGAATCACGCTCTAAAGTTTCGGATCGTGTAGCTGATGATTGCTGCCACGCCTGGCTCAAAATGATCTCCCGATGAAGCCACCGTGGGCTCCATTTCCCCTCATCAATAAATCGCCTGGCGAGGTCATCGAGTAATTCTGGATGAGATGGAGGCTCTCCCCGCAAACCAAGATCTCCTGGAGTAGGAATAAGACTCTGACCAAAATGATGGGTCCATACCCAGTTCACAAAGACACGGGCCGTGAGAGTATTTTCAGGATCAACAATCATGTCCGCAAGATCAAGGCGGCCACTTGTTTGTTTGTCAACAAGTTCTCCACCAAGAACTTGAGGAACCCGCCGGTCTATCTTCTCACCTCGCCTTCCCGGACTCCCTCGCAAGAAGACAAAACTCTCAGTCGGGTTGGCTTTATCAATAAGAACCATAGCTCGAGGAGGACCACCCGGTGCGTCTGCCTGATGTGCAAGGACCTTTCTCTTTCTTTTGCTGTGTTCGTCCCGCTCCGATCGCTTTGAGACACTCTTCCACTCATTTTCCAGAACGACAAAGGGGGTTCCTACTTTACCGAATACTAACCAGAGCGAATGAAGATCTTTCGACTCTCGAATCAGACTCTTTGCTTCCTCATTTTCATTGGAAACAACTCTCGCAATAAGACGACCGTATACAGATGCAAGATCATTTAGCGAATGAGGCTCGGCAGAAACAAGTTCCTGCTCGACGAATGGATTGAGATTGGGGATAGACTCAATACATTTCTTCAGTATTTTGTCTGCATCAGTCGCAAACCTGTCATCCGGCACCTTGGAAAGCTGAACCCAAGGACCAAGAATAGGGTGTGTTGGACTTTTATCACGAAGAAGTCTCTTCAGCCGCCCAAGAATAATGGGCGTCATCTCATAGCCATCCTGCATCCGGGGCAATCTTCCATCCTTCTTTTCTGAAGGACGAGCCACCTCAATAAGATAATCTGATGAATGGAGAACTGCTTCTTGAATCGCTCGGTTGTAGATTGCCTGTTCATGGTCAACAAGGTTCTGCTCAAGTACTGCCATCTTTTCAGCAAATGCTTTGGCTTCTTGATTCTTCGGAGGCTCTCCAATAACTGGCAATTCTTCGGGTGTTTCAGTGCTGGCAAAGATGCCATGAAGAGCGTAGTAGTCGTCGATGCCGATTGGCTCATACTTATGATCATGACAACGAGCACAGGCGACAGAAAGTCCCATCAGCCCACGAGTCACAAGGTCTATTCGATCATCAATAATGTCATGAATATTCCCACGAAAGGTTCGGCCAACTGTTAGGAAGCCAAGTGCTGCGAGATCTTTTTTTGGCACTTCCGGTGTTATAAGGTCGGCTGCTAGTTGCAGTGTGACAAACCGTTTGTACGGCAAATCATCCTGAAACGCTTTCACGACCCAGTCCCGATACGTCCATGCAAACGGACTCTTATTTGACTGTCCCCCAAAGGCATAACCAATCGTGTCTGCATAGCGAGCCAAATCAAGCCAATAACGAGCCCAGTGCTCTGCGTGCTCTACTGAATTCAGAAGACGCTCTGCATACGCACGGTACGCGACCTCAGTAGGATTTTTTGCGAATGCTTCAACATCATCAACAGAAGGAGGAAGACCGGTAAGGTCATAGGAGAGCCTTCGAATAAGCGCATAGGGCGACGCTTCCTCTGCAGGCCGAATCCCTTGTTCAAGCATCTTCGCGGCAAGAAATCGATCAATTCGATTCCTCGACCAGTTCTCACGAAGACGAGCCGGCAACTCTTCAGGAAAAGCTGGTGGTTCATGACGAAGGATCGGCTGAAATGACCAATGTGATTTTTCTGCCGATGCAATTCTCTCCGAAATAGACTCACTTTCATTTGAGAGTGGATCTTTCTCCGACCCTGCCCCACTCCAAGGAACACCACGCTTCACCCATTCTTCAAGTATTTTTATTTCTTCTGCAGTAAGTTTCCCATCGGGTGGCATAGCAATGTCACCACGAGACTTAATGACCGTGATAATCTTGCTCGCATCAATATCACCAGGCGTGACTATGATTCCAACATCACTACCTTTTATAACGGATTGATGACTATCCAGCCTGAGTCCTGCCTCTGAAATCTCTTCCGAGTGGCACTCATAACATTTGGCAACCAAAAGTGGACGCACCTTTGTTTCAAAGAAGCGTTCATCATCGTGAACGCCTGCTTTCGACCCAACTGAAAAAGTAGCTCCCACCAGCAGACTCACTGAGAAGGCTATTTGGATAACTGGTTGTTTTTGAAGTGGATACACTCTTTTTCCTACATGAATAAAACCCGGCTTAACCCATCTTCATTCATACTAATCTCCTTCACCGGGCAAGTCTTACTTCCAGTTCATATTTGATTAAAAACAAGTATTTTAAGCACGAACGACTCGCCTCCACATCAGCCGAACAGAGGGGTACAAGACAGCTACTGAGTTCATGCGTCTTCTAAAATAGACGAAGTAATACCAGAGGAATCAAGAAAGCACCCGTTCACAGGACTTCGATAACAATGAAGCCCATAACCGACTGTCATACATTGATTCTGCGGTCACCCGTGAATGCGTTTTAGTAGCTGCCCCATGGGCCTCGAATTGCATGAATACCAAATTGCACGGTATCACTCGGGTGTTGAGGTGTTGGCATAAGTGGACGAGACCCAGGCACATAGGCGGCCCCGGGGTATGGCTTACGGTACTGCTGATAGAGAGGCATCACGCGCGAACTCGGTACACCCCAACTATATTCACTCACAAACTCTGCCGTTGGTGGCACGACCAATGGCACAGGTCGCCCGACGTCTGGGTTATACCAACCACTATGCCAACTCTTGTTTCGACCTCTTAGAAAATATCGTTTCTCTGTCGCTCGGTGGCCTCCAGCCTCAACGGCCTGCAGGAAAGTGACCATGATAATAGATGCCATTATCAAACGGCTGAGGAGTAGAAATTGGGAGGTCTTCATCAGTCAGTTTCTTTCGCTAGTTAGTAGAAATCACAATTCGTAATTCTGCCTTACCACCAGTAGGCATTCGTAACATTTCGCATGCCCATCGCTCCGGAACAGCGTACGTACCGCCGTCGGTGCTGATAGAGAAACTCATGCGGCATAAATGGTGGATACGTCACCCATGTATGACCAACACGAGCTGGCACAGGTTGTGGTGAAACGTAGAGCTGTGCTCCCACACCAGGATATGGACCTGGAGGAATCGGGGGATAGTAATAGTTTGAAAAAACATCTGGCACTGGAGCCTCGACACCCCCATTTATTGGGTTGGCATGAACAGCCTGTGAAAACAATCCCGCAATGATGACAGCACACATCATCATGGCGAGCCGGGTTCTTCGAACACTCATTGTTTTTTCTCCATGGAAGTTCTCATTTCGTCACTTTGATCGCCTGCCAGAGCCCTCTCACGCTCGAAAGTTGGCCTTCAGGAATCACAGGACGGCCCTCCATGGCCCTTACCAGTGATCCATCACGATCCCTCCAGGGAAGAAACCCCCCTGAAAACGCTTCGGCATACCCGCCCCAGTAGCATCATGGAGACACCTGCGAAGCCATTCCAATAACCCCACGGATAAAGTCTGCCCCGGCAGGCCTATCGGTACGGTTGGATTTTGAACAGGAAATATCACTACACTTTGCCTCACTTACCCGGACCACCGAAATCCGGACTTTATTCCAGTCAAATCCCCGAATTTGTAGAACTATGGCCGCTTCTTCAACACGAACCAGGAAAAAGAAAAAAACAAAAGCCCATTCCTCTCGTCCTACTGCGACTCCGGAGAGGTCAGCCTCGACAGCAGAGGTAAAAAGACCACGAACAAAACGGCGAGCCACTGCTCAGAAACTCGCGACCGGCCAACGAGATATTTCAGTCAGTGAGTTCTTTGCAAAGAACCGCCACCTACTCGGCTTTGACTCTCCAAGAAAAGCGCTGCTGACAAGCGTGAAAGAGGCTGTCGACAACTCACTCGACGCATGTGAAGAAGCAGGCATCCTTCCAGAAATCTGGGTCTGTATTGATCAGGCTGGTGAAACTGGCAATCGGTTTGCTGTCAGCATACAAGACAACGGGCCAGGTATCGTCCGAAAACAGATACCTCTTATCTTTGGAAAACTTTTATATGGCTCGAAGTTTCATCGTTTGAGAATGAGTCGAGGACAACAGGGAATTGGAATTTCCGCTGCTGGAATGTATGGCGTACTTACAACCGGCAAACCAGTAAAGATTATTTCAAAGACTTCTCGTAAAGATCCCGCACACTATTACGAACTACGTATCGACACAAAAACAAACCAGCCTGAAATTCTTAATGGTCGAGGTGCCGGTGTTGATATTCCACCCGGCAAGGCTGGTGATGCCATGATGCACAAGCGTGGCATTGAATGGGTAGCAATCAACGACCTCGATGAGGATACCGAGCATGGCACTCGCGTCACAATCGAAATGGAAGCAAAATTTCAACGTGGTCGTGGCAGCGTAGAGGAATACTTGGAGCAAACAGCAATTGCAAACCCGCACGCGCGTATTCATTTCCAGGGTCCAGATGGGAATGAGCGTTTGCTCGAACGAGCAAACCATGAACTCCCCCCAGAACCGAAAGAAATAAAACCCCACCCTTACGGTGTGGAGCTTGGCCGCCTTGTCACGCTGCTCCAAGAGCAGCCAAAAATGACATTATCGCAATTTCTCAATCAAAGTTTTTCTCGTGTATCACCGACAACTGCTCGAAAACTTTGTAATGCGGCTGATCTTTCTACACGTATCAGTACAGGCAAGCTGGGACGTGGTGAGGCCGATGCTCTTTACACAGCTATCCAATCAACTCGAATTCCACCACCAGCTACAGACTGTGTTGTACCAATCGGCGAACAGCGACTATTGGCAGGACTTCATCAAGTCGTACCTGGTGAATTTTTTACAGCTGCAACACGACCTCCTGGAGTGTATCGAGGAAACCCTTTTGTCATCGAAGCTGCTCTTGCATACGGAGGCGCGGTCGCTGCAAGAAAAGTCTCACTGGAAGCACTTACCGAACTTGCGGCTGAAAGCGATGCACGGAGCCTTCGCCAATTTCTTGCAACCACATTCGGTGGTGTCGGAACAGAAGCCGCTGACAAAATTTTAACTGAAGCGAAGCTGGCTCCACGTCAATCTCCATCAAAACTCAAAAAGGCTGCCTTGCGGGATCTTCATGAAGCGATGAAGCATGTCAATCTCGACGAAGGCCAAAGCATGAATGTGCTTCGCTTCGCCAATCGAGTACCGCTTCAATTCCAACATGCAGCGTGTGCAATTACACAAACAATTCTTTCAACAAATTGGAGATCATATGGGCTCTCACAATCTCGTGGAAGTCTTCCGAGTGCTCCAATTACCGTTATGGTCCACATGGCAAGCGTATGGGTACCGTTTACCAGTGAATCAAAAGAAGCCATTGCTTCTTACCCTGAGATACAAAAAGAAGTACGGCTGGCCCTTCAAGCAGTCGGACGAAAGCTTGGTATGTATCTCAGGCGACGCCTTAAAGTTGCACAAGAAGGCCAGCGACGAACAATTTTCCTCCGCTACTTAGGTGAGGTCGCTACAGCGGTTGCGACAATAAATGGTGGAAATCGGGATAAAATCTACGAAGAACTTCTACGAGTTGCCAAAAAGAAAACTGCCGAAGCAGATGTAAAATTAGACGAATCAGGCCAACCTGTTGAGGAGCCTGAGGAACTGAATCTTGGTGAAAATGTGATCATCGTATCGCAGCGAGGACACCAAGAAAGTGATGAAGAACCCGCGGCCACGGAGTCAGAAGGAAAACAAAAGAAAACAAAAAAGAAGGTGAAAAAGAAAACAAAAAAGAAAATCATAAAAAAACGACGAGTTAGAAAATGACAGTATTTATTCAGAGAGACTATGCGAAAAGCAGAAAAACGTGGATTTCAATCCGGAAACTCTTCTCTGAAAGACTCTTCTAAACACCTGCTTTCTCAATTCACCCTTCGATTTCTTCTTCTACTTTTTCCTCCAATTCATCGACACGCTCATTCAATTCATCTGTTTCTCCTAGCCCTTCTTCAATTTCTTCGATTCGCTCGTTGAGTTCTTCCATCCGATCGTTAAGTTCTTCGACCCGCTCGTTGAGTTCCATAAACCGTTCTCGAGCCTGGCCCATCATTCCTCGTGCTTGATGCATGCGCTCTTCAAGTTGCTCGCGCATTTCTTCATGCGTTCGATGAACGTGCTCTGCCATTTCTTCAGACTGTCGCATTCGGTCATTGATAGTATCTCGAATGTGACGTTCAAAATCGTGCCGTCGACCTTCGTCTTTCATCCACTGTTCATTTCCAAAGTGGTCTGGCCCATGTGGTGGCTGATGACCATTTGGATTGTGTCCAGCACCAACACGACGCTCAATACGATCAAGGCGTGCAATCACCTCATCAAAACGCCTCATTAAATGATCCATTACCGGACTACCGCCGACACTGGAAGTTTTGTGATCGTGCATTGGCTCCCGTTCTCGACCAGCGCGTTCTGGCCCACGACCTTCCGGTGGCCTATTCCCTTGTCGCTGTAGCCGAGGTGACTCTTCAGCACTCAGCCCCCACTGCGGAGCAAGGAAGACAATAGCGAGACCAGCCAGTATGGTGACTGTAACGAATGCTGTTTGTTTCATTGGAAATTCCTTTATGCAAGAATGGAGAAGAATCTTTTGTTTATTAAACAGGGTGCTGGTGTGGTTGAGTAACGGAACAAAAGCAGTCAGCGAAAACTCATCGAGTTACCGCCCCATCTTATGAACGAATCTACCTTGAAAAAGTTGCCCGATCCAGCACTTCTTGATTTTGGAGTTGATCACTCGGGAATTGGCTATCGTCTTGAAAAAATGGGGGATGTCGTTCTGATTCGGCCACTGCCATCGACAACGGCCAGACAGCAGAACCCAGAACTCTGGAAAGAGGCTCATGCCATTTTTCGAGAATCGCGACGAGGCACTGGTGATTGGAAGTTCACCGCTCCTCTGCCTGATCCATGGCACATTGAGTTTCCTCTTCACGGCGGTCCGCTTCATCTTCATGTGCGACCATCACCGTCAGGACAGGTTGGGGTTTTTCTGGAGCAGGTACCTCAGTGGCAATGGCTTTCTCAAATAACGCAAAAAGGGAGTCGAGTGCTCTCGCTGTTTGCACACTCAGGTGCAGCTACACTCGCCTTAGCCCAGGCTGGTGCTGAGGTTGTGCACGTGGACAGCTCGCGGCAATCACTTCAATTAGCGAGAAAAAACGCAACGGCCTCTCATCTTGACGCCGCATCCATTCGATGGATCTGCGAGGATGCGCAGAGATTTGTCAGCCGAGAAAGAACTCGTGGCAACACCTATGACGGCTTTGTTCTTGATCCACCGTCATGGGGCCATGGCCCCAAGGGAGAAGCCTTTTCTATCGACAGGCATCTTGGATCACTTCTAGCAGATTGTGCTGAGCTACTTTCTCCAACGGCACAGGGGCCAATTCTCCTCACGGCACACTCCCCTGGATGGCACCATCAGCGACTGGCAACAGCACTCAATTCTGCACTTCAAGCGGCATCATCGAGAATGCTGCAGATCTCCAGTGGTCCACTTTCATGCATGGATCTTCATAAACGACAGCTCCCTCTCGGCGGGTTCGCTCGTTCTGGTGGCATTCGAGACACATCGCAATAAGATGGGATCATCAAGGGAGATTGCAGATTTGTCAGTGCTTCAATCCATATCAACGACTGAAACGATCACAAGCCCATCAAATGCTCGTGTTCGATCCACCATGAAGCTGCGCGATGCATCCGTTCGACGGGAGACTGGCCTCACCCTCATTGATGGACAACGTGAGATACAGCGGTGCCTGACTGCTAAAAAACAGATTGTTGAGATATTCTTCGATGCTGACTCATTCCCAACGCTGTCGGATACTGATCAGAAGAATTTTGAATTGCTACTCCGTGAGGCTTCTGCCCAGACAGCCTCACTGACACCATTGAGCACCCGAGCGTTTTCAAAAATTGCTTTTGGAAACCGTAACGAAGGAATCGTTGCGGTTGCGCGGTTTCAAACTGATTCAGTGGCAGACTTTAAGCCTCGTCCGGGTGCACCGATTTTTATTCTTGAGGGAATTGAAAAGCCGGGCAACCTTGGCGCAATTTTTCGCACAGCCGATGCAGCTGGATTTGGTGGGATTCTTATTTGTGGAAAAGGAACTGATGCCTCAAATCCGGCTGTCATTCGTGCGAGCTTAGGTACTGTATTTTGCATGCCGATTGCATGTGACACAGCGAGTGCCATTATGCAGTGGTGCATTACTCACAAACGAAACATTATTGCTGCCACGCCCACCGGCGATACGCACTGGCATACAGGCAAATTTGCAGACGAACCAGCTATTCTCCTTGGCAGCGAGGCACATGGTATTTCTTCTCTCTGGCTGGAGGCTGCTACCAATACAAACCTCGCTTTGGATACCGTTGCTCTTCCGATGCGTGGTCTTGCGGATAGCCTCAATGTTTCAGCAACTGCTGCCGTCCTGGCGTACGAATCTTTACGGCAGCAAGAGGCATCACTAGAGAACCCAAACGTGAAAGCACATGAAAAACATGCCTGACGACCACTCACTAGACACAGCCTCGCTTGCTACAAAACTAACCACGACTTTGGAAGCGAATGGCATCGATGCAATGTTTCAAAAACTTGAAGATTCACTTCGTCATTCTCGTCGGTGGCACAGCCTGTTTGATGCTCATCTCTTACGAGCCCGGGCGACTCTTGGGCTCCCTCTTGTTGGACCTGTGACAGATGCTGACAAGGCAACTAAGCAAAAACTTGATGAGGAAACAATTGCTGCGTGTCGAGAAGTTGGCTGGCAACTCCTTGGTGAAGGACAGATTGCTTCTGGATGGATGTATCTGCGAGCCGCCGTCGAAACACATGAGGTCGTAGACAAGCTCAGCCAAATGGCCTCCCAACTCGTTGAGCAAGAAGAGAATGTAAATAGTGATGAAGAATACCAGCCACTTCAGGAAATTATTCAATTGGCTCTCTGGGAAAACCTTGACCCGGCCCTTGGCATCCGTGTGATGCTGGCCGTCCAGGGAACATGCAATGCCGTTACTGCATACGAACAGTCGGTTGCCGGGCTTCCACCAGCCCAGCAGGAACCTGTTGCAAGAATCATGGTCGAACATTTGCACGAAGAGGTGTTCGAAAACCTCACGAGAGACCTTATAGAAAGAGCACTTATCAGCACGAATCAAGTCGATGACATAAAAAATCACAAAGGTACTCTCGTCGATCTTTTGGGTACCGTTGGTGACCTTCTGGATGAAGAGAGCATTCATGTAGATGCCTCACACCTCCAGGCAGTTCTTCGTTTTGCAAGAATATGCACCGACACGACTGATATTCAGCGAGCTTATGCCTTGGCATGCTATGCATGCCGACTCCCAAAGGAATTCCGGTATCCAGGCGACGCGCCATTCACTGACTTCGAGAACTCTTCTCGCCTCTTCTACTCAGCGCAACTCGGCAAAGAGGCTGATCAAGCCATTTCATTTTTTAAGCAGGAAGCAGAACAGGCTAATGAGTATGATGCTCCAGCAGCTTGGGATGTACTTGCAGTATTAGCAGCTCGCATCAATCGACCGGATGACGCACTCAGTGCTATTCTTGCTCGACCCGCCGAAACAGGCCCCTCCCAAAATTCACCACTTGCTGCAACACTACCGCCGCTTGTGGAACTATCACACCAAGCTTGTGGTGGTGAAAAACTTCGAGCCGCATGCATTGAGAGAGATGATCTTATCACCTACGCTGCATCACTTGTTCGTGATAGTGCCCCATAGGAAATTTTGTTTCAACCGAGTTAAGCCCTGTTATCAGTCAAGCCAGTATCGTGGCTTCAAACAATGCAACCAACCTCGTGGGCCACAGGTATGACAGGCACATTCAGTTGTATAGCCACACTGCTTTGGTGACCAAAACCCTTTTCCTGGAGGCATCTGCCAAGGAGCAAGGAGATCGAGGGAGGGCGACTGAAAGTCTCCTCCGACCCATTCATTTCTGCAATTACAGGGGTCCGGATGAAAAGGTTCATCACAAAACGCACCCCAATACCGTGGGCCACAGCCGGTATCACCACAGGGTGATGTCTTCCCGCCGTAAGGTCCTTTGCATTTCCCGCACTCACCAGCCGATGCAGAACAAACAAATTGTCCTGAAGAACAAATAAGAACAGCAGACAATACGATCAGTTGTAGAGCAGTAGTTTTCATATGGAGGCTATCGACAAACAACGTGTGACGCTGTTTGGGAAAAGATTTCCACTAGTAACGACTCTATGGCTTCGCCAGAGTCACAGGGCTTCCCATTTTCCACCAATTGTGGCAATGGAGTGAGTTAACGCACATCCACAACATCGGCTGGGGCTTTTGCAAGCGCTCGTTCATAGACTTTCTGGTACTGCTGAGCACTCACCTTCCAGGACCAATCCTGCTGCATAACGTGATACACCAGGTCTTTCCAAAGTGTTTCGTTCCCGCGGGCAGTAATGGCACGACGAACGGCTTCTTCAAGAGAGGCTGATTGGAAATCCCCAAAGACAAAACCACTTGCCGTGCCATCAGCACATGTCTGATCGCTGACATCAACAACCGTATCGACCAAACCCCCAGTGGCTCGAACAACGGGAATCGTGCCATAACGAAACGCGTAAAGCTGCGCCAGACCACAAGGTTCATACTGGCTAGGCATGAGTAAAATATCTGCTGCTGCCTGAATCAGATGCGCGAGTACTTCGTCAAAACCAATCACAACATCAATATCACCCGGATACTCCGAGGCGACAACTCGTAATGATTCTTCCAGTTGGGGATCGCCAGCACCCAGTACGACAAATCTTGCATTTCCTGATCCTGCCATACGGTGAAGAAGGTCGAGTACAAGACTGACGCCTTTCTGTTCAGCAAGGCGACCAACAAATGCGACCAATGGCCGATCATCAGGAGCGGCATGCCCAAGCCGAGCAGCAAGTGCAACTCTCGCCGTATACTTACCCTGCTTGACGTCATCATCACCGTAATGCCGAGGAATTAACTCATCTGTTCTCGGATTCCACGTCTCAACGTCGATGCCATTGACTATGCCAGTCAAATCAGACGCACGTCCTGCAAGTACTCCTTCAAGCCCACAACCGCCAGGGGCGGCTTGTATTTCCTGCGCATAGGTTGGACTTACTGTTGTCAATTGATCAGCGAAAACAATACCTGCTTTCAGCATATTGAGTTGGCCATAGAACTCGAGTTGCTGCCAGTTGAAGTACTTCCAGTGAAATCCTGTCAGTAGCATATCCCAGTGCCAAAACATTCCCTGATAGGCTACATTGTGAATTGTAAGAATGGAACGAGCTTCTGACAGCGTTGGCAACGATTGATACAGCAGTTTCTGGTATGCGGGGACAAGACTCGTCTGCCAGTCATGGCAATGAATAATATCGAAGGCATGAGGTTGTCGAGCAGCCAACTCAAGTGCAGCTCTCGAGAAGAAGATAAATCGTTCAGCATTGTCAGCATAGTCCTCCGTGCCACCATAGAGGGTGTCTCGATCGAAGCAATGCGTATTCCCTATGAGGAACGCCTTCTGTTTTTGATCCGGAAGGATACACGAATAAACAGTTGCTTCAAGATTTTGCTTTCCAACGGGAACGGAAAACTGTATGTCCGTTTTTTGGATTGGTAGATTTTTTTCGAAAACTTCACGATAGGCTGGTACAACGAGCGTGCAGTCACAGCCCGCACGCTCGAGTGAGCCTGGAAGCGCACCAGCAACATCGGCAAGCCCACCGGTCTTGGCAAATGGTGTTGCCTCGCTAGAAATCTGCAATACCCGCATCCCGACGGTATTCTCCTCAGACGCTCTCTCCTACCGATCATGAACGAAACCCGCTACTGTGTAGCATACCCTCCAGCCTCAGAGATGACTTCCTCCGAAGGTATTCCATATGCCGCTTGTAAACCCCGCTAGCGTATTTAATCTCCGATTCCCCTGCCTTTGGAGGGAACGGCTCTGGCCTCCAGCAGCAAGCCATATCGACAAGTCGTGCTCTCTACCACGCCTGGCTGGAATAGCGGGTGTGCCTGATATCCTCGAAATTGCTATCGGCTGGAACGAAGCAGGGCTCGGTATTCGCGCACAAGTTGAGGGGCTTTCAGGGAATCGCTGGTGTCAGCCAACAAAACCTGAAGATAGCGACGGACTCCATCTCTGGATTGCAACTCGTCCAACAGGTGAAAGCCACCGTGCGGGCCGTTTCTGCCGACGGCTCGCTCTGCTTCCAACTGGTGGAGGAAAATCCGCGGATAAGCCAGTGGCTGTCGCTGCGCAGATTCCACGAACAAGCGAAGAGGCCTCGGCGTTGCCTCCTGATGCAGTTTTCATCGAATCGGTTGCCTCCGAAACAGGATGGAAAATAGAAACGTTCCTCACGGCGGCTGCGCTTCCAGGATGGGACCCCGAGGAAAGCCCACGACTTGGGTTTTTTGCTGCAACCGTTGATCGACGTCTCGGAAAGATACCTGCCTTTGGGACACCCGAATTTCCCTGGGAGAGTGATCCAACAACCTGGGCCGAATTACTACTCACTCGTTAAGAAGAATTGTAAAAATTTTTTAATAACAGAACATGCGGAGTACACCATGCACAACGTACAGATACGGTAAGAAAGTCAGTACGGGGCTTCCAACGAATTATTGAATGGCTGAATACGAAGCCGCGCGGGCGGCAAGCTCTTGTGAAAAATTTTTCCGTACGGCTTGGTAAGCATTCGAGGGTCTAGGATAATTACTCGTCCCCTATCCTCTCGAGTTCGGATCAATCGGCCAAACCCCTGCTTGAGCTTGATTACGGCCTCAGGCAATTGATATTCCGTAAAGGCATTTCCTCCTGCCTGTTTAATCGCCTCGATACGTGCGGCAATGAGTGGACGGTCGGGTACCGCAAAAGGAAGCCGCGGGATAATCACCTGAGTGAGCAGGTCGCCAGGAAGATCAATGCCCTGCCAGAAGCCATCTGTACCAAGAAGAATTGCCTGTGGGTTTTCACAAAATTCTTCAAGCATCTGTCCACGAGAAAGTCCGTTGGCCTGACTCACAAGTCGAATCTGATTGCGAATACAAAATCCATCGAGTTCATCAGACGCTTTGGCAAGTGCTTGGTGACTTGTAAAGAGCACCATCGTCCTGCCTTGTTGATCAACCACAAAGGAACGAAGCATCTCTGCGACGGCACGATCATACGCGTGTTTACTACTTGGATCTGGCAGCCGGTTCACAAGAATAAGCTCAGCTTGTGATTCATAATCAAACGGACTATCCAACTGACGCTTAATTGCTGATTCAACACCGAGCCTTTGGCACAAATAATGAAAACCTGTCTCGTCGACATCAGGCTCGTACTCTGTATCAGAAGTATCGTGTGACACCCGACTTTGCGTTCCTGTCGAAAGTGTTGCGCTCGTGAGCACTACTGTATCTACTTTGCTGAAGAGATCTCGACGCAGAACACCACTTACATCAATTGGTGCACTCGCTAATTTTATACGTGGTGTACCACGGCGACTATTTGCTAATTCAACCCACCAGACGCTTCCGGGGTCATCCTGTTCCAGCCAGAAACGAATTGACCCAGCCTGTGATGTCAGACGATCTGCGAGCGATTGGAAGTCCTGTCTTTCGGCATCATTTGAGAGCCGATCTGATACTGCTCGTATCTTTCGCCCTAACGACAGAAGGACATCGCCTAACGTGTCGGGGACAAGTTGGGGCTCTGAGATTCGCCATGGTCCGTCACCACGATCCGCAACAGCATGAATTATCTCAGAAAAGAAATTCTCTGCGATACGGCGAGCCTGAATAACATCTGGCCTTACGTCATCCAACTTATAGTGGACAAGCAGACCACGATTTGTCCGCTCGTTGTAAAGCCGTGAAAGGAGCCGCTCAACTGCGACACTTGACAGCCCAATACCCAGGTGGTCACTAGCAACTGACTCCACCATGTGTGCTTCATCAAAAATGACAATGTCGTACTCAGGAAGAAGACTTACTCCATTTCGACGCAAAGCAAGGTCTGAGAAGAAAAGGGCATGATTCACAACAAGGACCTGCGCATTATTCATGCGCCTTCGAGCTGCAAAATAATGGCAGTCACTATACCGGGGGCAGGCACGGGCCATGCAGTTTCCAGAGTCGCTATGAACTTCCTCCCACACTGAGCCTCGCGGAATTGTTGGCAGATCTGACAACGAACCATCTCGTGTATTTTCAGACCACTCAAGCAGTCATTCCAATTCCGCGACTTCTTCATCGTGCTGAAACAGACTTCCCTTACGCTCTTTCGCGAGACCCAGCCGACGAAGGCTAATGTAATTCCCACGCCCTTTGACCAGCACGGCAGAAAATTCATGTGGCATAACAGAAGACACCACAGGAATGTCTTTCTTCACCAATTGTTCTTGCAATGCAATAGTGTGAGTTGCGATGATGATCCGACGAGACCCCTTCTGGCTCGGATTCTGTGATTCTTGATCCTCGCGCCCGCTTTTCTGCTGTTGCTCCGGCTGACTCTCTTCTTGATGGGCCTGATCAGCCGTAGCGGCCAGCACAGCGGGTATGAGATAGGCAAGGCTTTTGCCAGTTCCAGTCCCAGCCTCGATAACGGCGTGCTTTTTTTGATCAATTGCTGCCGCAACGAGGTCAGCCATAACAATCTGCTGGGGGCGGGATTCCCAGCCTGAAATGCGAGCAGCAAGGCGACCGTTAGGCGTTAGAAAAGACGAGGGTGAATCCATACGAACAATCTACACGGAAAGTAGAAACGCCTGATGACAACGGTTGGTAGACTACTCTTTCCTGTTTTGCAGATACAGCAGATACATTTCGGCCTTGAATAAAACTGGTAAATTCTCGACGCATACGACAGATATCATTATGAGTGAAAAATCAGACGGAAAAGCCTGGGGTGGTGTCTTCCGTGTACCAACAGACCAACGAGTTGAATTCTTCTCGGAAAGCGTTTCTTTCGACCAACGGTTGGCTGATGATGACATTGACGGATCAATAGCACACTCACAAATGCTTGCGGAGTGTGGGTTGCTCACGCAAGCTGAAGCAGATGCTATTCGGGAAGGTCTTGAAGACATCCGAAAAGACATCCGTGAAGGGACATTTCACTTTACTGCCAGTAAAGAAGACATTCACCTTCATATCGAATCTGCACTTACGGAAAAGCTGGGGGATACAGGTCGTAAACTCCATACTGCCCGAAGTCGGAATGATCAGGTCGCCACAGATCTTCGTCTCTTTTGCAGACGTGCTATAGATCGAATCGATGCTGCCATCCTTGAGTTACAAAAAGCCTTCCTTGAGATGGGTGAACGAGAACGCGATCTCATCATACCCGCGTACACACACCTTCGACGGGCACAACCTGTTCTTGCAGCACACCAGCTATTGGTATGGTGTGAAAAATTTGATCGTGACCGACAACGGCTTGCTGGTTGTCGACAGCGAACAAACATCATGCCGTTAGGTTCAGCAGCTCTTGCTGGTACAAGTCTGCCAATTGATCGATCAAAAACACAGACCGCACTCGGGTTTGATGCAATCGCTCCAAATAGCGTTGATGCTGCGAGCGATCGAGACTTCGTCTGTGAACTGGCGTTTGTCCTCTCGCTGACCGCAGTGCATCTCTCGCAGTGGGCGGAAGAGTGGATTATCTACAGTACCGATGAGTTCGGCTTTCTCAAACTCCCGGAAGCATTCTGCACTGGCAGTTCCATCATGCCTCAAAAGATTAATCCGGATGTACTTGAACTGGTGCGTGGAAAGTCTGCACGAGCGATTAGTAACGTTCAGCAAATTCTTGTGTTACTCAAAGGACTTCCAACTGCTTACAACCGAGATCTGCAAGAGGACAAGGAGGCTGTCTTCGATTCGATTGACACGCTTGAGATGATGCTTGGTGTCGCTGCTCCGCTTGTAGCTGACACACATTTCGATCGAGAACGAATCGATGAATCAATTGAAAAAGGACATCTTGATGCAACGACCCTCATGGAAGCACTCATAGTTGAAGGTGTGCCGCAGCGGACCGCGCACGAAACCGTTGGCAAACTGGTACGACTTGCCCTGACAAAAGGGTGCAGCCTGGCTGAACTTACTGATGATGCCTGTCGGGCAGAATATAACGGCTGGAAGGCCTCTCTAAGGCAGGCTTTGGGGTCCTCACGGGCAGTTGAACGGATGGTGAGTTTTGGCTCGACTGCTCCGGCTTGTGTTGCCGAACAACTTGCTGCGTGGCGGCAGAAATTGGAGACTGCCGCGAAGTAAGTTCGTAGGTAGTTGAAGGACGGCACGTGGCTAGACAAGGTTGGCTCACCCGGTGGTTATCTTTTGGGATTTTTGTGGTCCTTTCTGCACCAGCTTTCGCAGAAACAACTGAAGACAAGAAGCGTTCTGACCCGCTTGACCCCTTTCAATGGGCCGTTGTCGATTCCCTGAGATACCCGATACGGACGACCCCTCAGGAACTCCTTGAAGCCGCAATACGTGCGGCCTCTGTTGAGGCTCTTGATCCCACCACAGAGTTTCTCGAACAATTCGACGAAGCCCTGGCAAAAGAGCCCGATCAAGACGCAACTCTTGCGCAACTTGGTGAGTATTTTCAGACTGCTGAACTGAGTCGTCTCGAGAGATTTCTCAAGCATGCTGCTCACCCAGAACAGGCAGATGCAATAGCGTTCCTCATTGATGGCATGCTAAACGCTGCTCAGAGAAGAAGAACCGATACTTCGAGACTGAAACAAGCCGCAATTAATTTGGGCTCTGATAATATTTTCTCACGGCAACAAGCTGCTACTACGCTGATGGAGGGCGGAACATATGCACTTCCAATGCTCATTGATATTCTCAGGGAAACCGTTCCTGCCAACGACGAAACACCTTTATCTAAGGCCGATTTGCGGACGAGAAAGCTTGCTGAAACAATTATTGAAGACTCCGGAGAACGAGGTGTTCGAGCACTCACCGCTTGGCTCGGCTCTGATGATTTCCAACGGTTCCCGGAAATCATTCATGCTCTAAGTATCCTCGTTGATTCCGGATGCTTACCAGCCGGAGAGGAAACGAATCCTCATGCCGCCGCAAACTTAGATTTGGCAAGCGTTCTCTTTGCACCAGCTTGTATTCCTGAATTCAGTAGAGCAACACGAGAGGCGGCGTTGCAGCTCTTGGTCAAACTTGAACACCAAGGGTACACAGACTTTGGAGGCAAGCCGTTTACTCAGGACCTTGCCTGCCAGATGCTTACCGCAAAACTTGATCAACTCCTCACGCCAGCCGGGATTCCAGTTCCTGACAGCCTTACCGAGGGTGAAGCATCGATTACAAGCCCAAGACCTACGGTGGAGCAGTATCTTTGGGTTGCACAAACGAGCCGACCTGAGATTCGCTATCTGCCGCCTGTTGCTTGTCGAAGTCTTCGAGCTGGACATATTGCACGAGATCTTTCTGGACTCGGATGTGTACATCCACGCACCGTACGTCTCGTACTTTTAGCGCAATCCGAAGCCCTACTGGTTTTCCAGAACGACCATTTTTCAGCTTTAAATGCTCTTCCCCCTGAAGCACTAACAGAAACATTAAGCGGGCCGGATGGGTTTTCTACAGAATTAGCAGCACAAGTCCTTGATGGTGCTCTCGACCGGTCTATGCAACTTGCTGCGGCAGTAGCGGCGAAAGCAATACGTGAATCATCCATCAATAAACCGGCTCCAATTTCTGCAATTCGGCCACCTCTTGTTCGCGCGCTGACAGCTCCTTCAACACTGGTTCAATTCGAGGCTTCACAAACACTCGCTACCGTTTCACCACAACTTCCTTTCTCCGGCTCGAGTCAGCTCTTAGATCGACTGATCTACTTTGCATCCTCACGTGGTACAGACCAAGTCGTTATTACGTATCCAAATCATGACACTGCGGAGTTGCTTAGAAGCAGTATTTCCCGATTTGGATTTGAAGCATCGATTGCCTTAAGCGGCCGTTCGTGTATTCAAGAAATTCGACAATCACCGGACGTACGTCTGGTGATCCTTTCTGCTCGTCTACCGGATCTGAGTGCTCCGGAAGTTGTCCAGTTATTACAACAAGAATCACTTGGCGAACAATTACCAGTACTTGTAATACTTGATCCTCTTGATGACGATAAAGCATGTCGTCGACGCACCCGTCTTGTATTGAGTCTTGCTGATTTTGATAACGCCCTGCTAACAGACAGGCTCGAGAGTCAATTCTTTCCGACTATTCATCAGCCAGGAACAGCGGATGAGTCCATCAGCCCGCCACGGTTTCCAGAGACACTCACTCGTATCGCTGGCCCACAGACGATTGACCCAAGCTGGCGACAAGCACAGGCAAACCATCGTCTTCAGCGTGCCCATATAGCCCTGCATACACTCACGCAACTCAGCACCCTCGGATGGGATGTCCGGCGTGCTTGGCCTGTCGCCCAGAATGGCATCAGGCATGCTAAAACGTTTGAGCCGGCAATGAGATTACTGGCAAACATACCTAGCCCGAATGCCCAACAGGCACTTTTTGACTTGGCATGGGCACCAGATTTAGGCAAAAACGTTCGTGAAATGGCAGTTGGGACTCTTGGTGAAAGTATTCGATCCCACGGTATTCTTCTGACAAACAGTACCTTACGAATCGTCAATGATATGTACAATAGCTCCAGTCGAGGAGGTGATTCTTCGATAGACCGTTCCCTCGTTGCCCTTTTCCGACTGCCAAGACAATCAGCGGCTGCCGATGCTCAGGAAACCAACTGACGACTGCCCACAATCTATAGCAGGCTTCATCGGAACAAGTCCTGCCATGCAAGAGGTCTACGCCATGACCCACCGTGTGGCAGCCTCAACCGCGTCTGTCCTCCTCGTTGGTGAAACGGGTACAGGCAAGGAACTTATTGCACGTGCCATCCACGAACTCTCGCAGCGTGGAAGCGGACCGTTTGTCCGGGTGAATTGTGGAGCTCTGTCGGAAAGCCTTTTAGAGAGCGAGTTATTCGGACATGTTCGCGGATCCTTTACTGGAGCCGTAGCAAATAGAGCCGGCCGGTTTGAGGCCGCGCATACGGGAACAATTTTTCTCGATGAAATTAACTCAACAACACCGAAACTTCAGGTAAAACTACTCCGTGTTCTACAAGAACGTGAATTCGAACGTGTTGGAGATACCGAAACCATTCAGGTCGACACTCGCGTGATAGCTGCGAGCAATCGAGAACTTCTTGATGAGGTTGCAAAAGAAACTTTCCGAGAGGACCTGTACTACCGACTGAACGTGGTACCAATTTACCTACCACCACTTCGTGGAAGGCGGACCGACATTCCCCTTCTTGTTGAATACTTCCTGCAAACCTATTGTCATGAAAATGCTCGCGATACTATGACAATACACCCATCTGCAATGGAGGCCCTGACCCGACATCATTGGCCGGGTAATGTTCGTGAACTACAAAACGTTGTTGAACGATGTGTGATTATGTCCGACGGTAGTGAGCTTACGCTTGAAATTTTACCACCAGCATTTCGTGGCGAGCAGTCTGCTGTTGCCATGCCCGGCCGGGGCGGCGATCTCGACAGCCTTGCACGTGATCTTGTTGAACAGGGCATGGCATCCGCACCAGACGGCGATGTGAATCTGTTTGATCGGGTTGTCAGCCGTGTTGAAAGAGAACTCATCGCCCAGATGCTCGCAGCCTGCGATGGGGTACAACTCAAGGCAGCTGCAAGATTGGGAATTAATCGGAATACGCTAAGAAAGAAGCTGCTCGAACACGGACTCGACGAGTCAACTGAAGAGTGAATGCTCCCGGCAGGCCTTCGTGTTGGCAGCACAAGCGGACTGAACATCAGACTCGCATGTTCTGCTCCTAGGCTTCAGCCATCTCACGGGCATGATAGCTCGACCGAACAAGAGGACCTGACGCAACTTGCTGAAAACCCATGCGACGGGCAACTTCACCAAGCTCATCAAATTCATCTGGATGGACATATCGATCAACCGGCAGACTGTCGAGTGTCGGTTGTAGGTATTGACCAAGTGTCAGGAAGTCAACACCGTGACTCAATAAATCAGCAAATACTTGGAGCAGTTCTTCTCGTGTTTCTCCAAGCCCGAGCATTAATCCACTTTTTGTCTTCGTATCAGGCATGATTTTTTTAGTATCTGCAAGTAGTGTGAGGGTCCACTCATATACACTCTTGCGTCCACGAACTTGTCTGTAGAGTCGTGGCACTGTTTCAGTGTTGTGATTAAAGACATCAGGACGACTCTCAAGTAGTTGCTCTAGGGCACCAGGCTTGCCAATAAAATCAGGAACCAGCACTTCGATTGATGCCCCGGTTGCCTGTCTGACAGCCTCAACGGTTCTCCGGAAATGTTCTGCACCACCATCAGGCAAATCATCTCGGGTCACGCTCGTAATCACTACATGTTTCAAACCAAGACGTCTTGCTGCCTCAGCGACGCGTTCTGGCTCATCATCTTCAAGTTCTTCTGTCTTCCCTTTTGGCACTGAGCAAAAGCCACATGGACGTGTGCAAACGTTGCCGAGAATCATGAATGTTGCTGTCCCTGAAGACCAACATTCTAATCGATTGGGGCACTTCGCGGACGAGCAGACTGTTTCCAAATCAAGTTCAGCAATCAGTCCGGCTGTTTCTCCGTGTCCACCTCCCTCACCAAGATTCTGCCGCAACCACGGCGGAAGCCGACGTGAGACAAGCATCGAGGGCTCAGGAGCAGTTGAACAACCAGATTGCTCTGGAGAAGTTTGCTCGTTGAGTATCGGCAACAGATTTTCGGTACTCGTTGAAATTATTTCATTCTTCGACACGGATTCGTCCTCAGGCACTCTGATTTGTTCGAATATGCGGTGATGGGTCAGCATTTTGTGAAATTGGTACGCCAGACTGAATGGAGACATCTCCACACCCAAATGCATCTGCCAATGACTGAACAATCGCGGTGCGGGCATCTTGCAAACGCACCTTACGACGGATTTCCGCCTGCACTGATCCCATCGTACGCTTCTTGATACCTGTGGCGACAGGCACGGTATCAATCCGGCGATAAAGACACAAATCAGGACAGACATTCACAAAACCACCGTGCCAGACAACTCCGCGACGGACTGCAAAACTTACAGCAGCAACCAGCCCTGACCGACCAAAAATTCCTGGCTGACGTGAGTCACGAGCCGTGGAACACCTGAGGCTTTGAATAGCTGATTCAAGACCAAACTCAAATCGTTCAAGAAAACCACCGATATCATACGACGAAAGACCAAGTTTTCTCAGAGGAGCAAACAGGGCAATGCCAACCTGCCCTGGTCCGTGAAGCACAGCACCACCACCACGACCGACGAAACGTACTGCAATGCCTTTCCTTGCCAATTCATCAGAAGGAATGTCAATGTCGGTGTGTGACCCAAGCCGCCCAATCGTAATTCCGGTGGCTGGCTCATAAACAACAAGTGTTGGAGATCGTCCATTTGGCTCTGAAACATCCCAGGCAATCCGCTCGGCCATGCTTTGGTAGGCTTCTTGCTGAAGACGTCCTGCAAGCCATACGCTCAATGATCGCTGACTTTCATTTGGACTGCGACAATATTTTTTTCTGGATGACGACATTACAATCGTCCTTGCTTCTTTGAAACTGCATCAAGAAGTTGTGGCCAAGGCAATCGACTCCAGTAAAGAGGCTCAGCAAGTGACGAAGGCATAACTTGTCGTTGATCATCTGACGTTAGCCCTCCGGTCTCTGCTTCTTCAAGCACTCGATCGACTGTTGCACTCAAGTGATCAAGCCAATCTGGAACTTCAACTCCTGCACCAGTTGCCACACCAAGAAATTCTTCGGCATGTGTCTCAAGTTGACTACCAGCACCTTCAGGCTGACCCGCAAGAAGTTCTTGAACGGCAGGCTCAACGAGTGATTCAAGTTCGTCTTGCTCGAGCATGGCCGTAAACGGTCGTTGTACTCGATCAGAAACACTGGCCAGACGAACTCCTGTCTTCTGCTGAAGTGTTGACAACCGTTCAATCAATTCACTTGCCGTACCCTCTGTTTCTTCCTCCATCCGTTGCCTCCAAGCAGATGCAGCCTCAGTCGCACCACTCCGCACAAGTACCCGATGAGCCATACTCACTGGACGAAGAGTCCAGACAATTCTTTCGTATTCTGCTTTAATTCGAAGGAACTCAAGCAGCACATAAAGATAGTCGCCTCGATCAGACTGTGTTGTTGTTGAATTCCAATCTCTATATTCTGAATGATTCTCGGCAACACTCTCCAGAACAAGTCGTAGCCGGCTCGTTGCTTGTTTTAGTGAAATCTCACCAGTGTTGATTGCTTCAATTAACTTGTCCGGATGAGTTTTGTTGTATTCATCATCTGACTCAGAGTTGCGCCAGTCTGATTCAGTAGCATTTTGTTCAATGAGATGCTCAAGAAATGGACGAACACCACCACGAAGCACACTTCGTAGCGATGGTGGCGTAAGGAGATGTTGCGTGAAGAGTCCAGCACCATAACGCTCAATAAATTCCTTAATAATACGAAACGATTTATCCTCTCGTACTCTCTCCAGCACAGAAAGCCGAAGCTGACGAGCATGGGTAGTCCACGTTTCCAGTAATTTCGGAATGAGAATAGCCAGTCCATCTAAAATTCTTTGTGTTGTCACAACACTTGATGGCTCGGACTCACCAGGTCCGGGCACCGGAGCGCTTGCCACTATTCGACCTACAAGTGCGGTTGTCGCGGCCTCAAAAACCCTATCAAACTCGCTTACACTTGCTGCGCCTGGTGGGCGCCGACTTTCAAGTTTTTTTGCCAGACGGACGAGACCTATTGTTTCCTCAACAAGACCTCGGCGGGGCAAAACAGCAACAAGCCTTTCTAGAAGTCGTTCTCGCATTCTTGCTGCAAATACACGATCTGCCCGACCTCCCCGGGACAAGGGAACATAGAGCACGGTCTTGCCACGTAGATGGTGTCGAATATACCCCATCTGCTGATGAATCGTTTGTTGGTCATCCATGAATACTGCAGCAAGTAGCTTTCCAACCGCTGGTTTTGGAATCTTTCTGGAAGAATCTTGCTTTCCACCCTCCGAAGAAAGTGATGTTTTTTGTACAGCACCCTGAGCGATTGCAATTCTGGCTGAGAGCATCCAGATTGTTTCACCAGTTTGGAGAGCTGCCTCAAGAAGTCTTTCTGCGGCTATATCGCGTTGCCAGCGAAGACGATCAAACTCCGCAGCCGTCATTCCAGGTGGCTGCTCCTGATCCCGGGCAACAATATGCATTGCCGCTCGCACCATCGCCCGGCGCAGTCGTCTCAACATCTGTCGCCAACCCACAAAAGAATCAATCTCAGCAGATGCCGTGTGGATACGACCAGCAGAAGCATCGAGACAACCCGTGACGACAGCTTGTCGAAGCATAACAATGACACCTGTTAAAAAATCAGCAGCTTCTTCCACAGCCACAACAGGGTTTGTAGCACCGGCAGGAAGATCAACATCGAGCATTCCACCATCGGTTCCATCGTCCGCCGAGTCCTGCCACACCATAGATTCGTAGGCCGATGCAACACTTTCATCTGCACCGATCTGATCGTCATCCGTCTCGTCAGGTAATTGATTTTCTGATGTATCTCGGCTCAGAGGTTCTTGACCTGATGCAGCGATATCAATCATTTCAGTAAGACCGGCCGTATTCGCTTCAACTAATTCAAGAAAACGTCGTACACGAATACAGCCTGAATCGCTGAGATCCGTAAGAGCAGACCGAAGCCATCGATGGGCTGCTACTAACCATGAATTTCCGGAGTGATCGATTTCATCTCCTTCGAGCAGAGTTACCCAATGCACAAGCAATCCCATGGCGGCATCAAAGTCCTTCTCTTGTAGAAGGGCATCAGCTGCCGCTGCGTGTGTTCTTGCAGATGAAAAATCAGCAACTGCATCTCGCCAGAATACGGGAGATAATGGAACTGGGGCAGTTGCTCGTCGTTCTTCTAAGACGGCAACAACTTCTCGGGCAGATTGCAGCATTTCAAGACCGGATAGATGCGTTATGCCACCAACTGAGGTTGTCGCATATTGATCCCACCAAGATGCCAATTCTTCAACCAAACTACTGGCTTGATCTGAAATCTCTTTATTTGACTCAAGGCAGGATCGTTGCCAAACCATACACGCGCATTCAAGTAGATTGCCGACACTCCCAATCAGGTCATCCACTCGTGAATCAGGCAGCGCCTCTCCACCTGGCTCATGTAGTGGGAACTGCCCTGCAAAACCAAGAATATTCCATGGATCAACCAGTGCTCCACAATCAATCCCACGAAGGAGAAGATCTTTAGCCTCAATGAGGGTCTCGACCGCCCTTTCAAGAGAATCTTCATCGCCACGACGCGAGAGTCCCTGAGCAATAACAATATGGCTTGTAATCCTCGCAAGCATTCGTGCACTTGCTGCGGGCACGAGACCTACCAAACGCTCAGCTGCGTCTATTCTTCCGAGACGGGCAAGAACTGATGCCAGAGTCACACTCCCTACTTGCCGTGCGCGTCGGTCTGCAAGAAGCATATTAATGTGTCTTCGGACACCCCCGAATGGCTGCTGTAGGCTCTGGGCTTCTTTTTCGAGCCGACGACGATGCTCGTTAGGAAGTTGCGTTATCAGCCAACGATAAAACTTATCTCGGTACGCCGCAATTCTAGGAAGAAGGTCTGCGAGAGACAGACTGGCCTGAACGGCACCTGGACCACGACCCGAGAGACCGGACGCCATCAGCATGACACCTGCCAGAACAGCTGCAGATTCTTGTTGTAGTTGTTTAACTGGTACGCCAGGCTGGGCTTCGGCTGCCCATGATAAAATTCCCTCGAGTGTGGCCTGTTGAATAACGAGGCGACGATAGTAGCCGCTTTCATCAATACACAGCGGATCCCAAAGGCCAAAAAGATAATTTGGACGGCTGGCAGCTGGGTGCAAAAAATCAAAAGCACGAGGATCGACTGACAGTTCAGTTAATAAACCCAGGTCAAAATCTGCCTGCTGCAAAAGTTCCTTTGGGGCCTTTTCAAGAATCTGGATTGCTTGACTTACAAGTCTTGAAAAATGACCGTGAGCCGCCCCTACACCGCTTCTATAAATTGGAAGGGGCCTTACTCGCTCATGGGGATATGGCTCAGATAACTGCTCATTTTCAAGTACAGCAACAGGTCGCCAGCCCATGTAATCATTAATCTTACGAAGCGTCTTCTCCACAACAGCATCGTCGTGTCCTTCCCACGGGCCACCGGTCTCAAGGACCGCCTGAAACACAGCCATAAGAAAGAATGGTCGCTCGATAGCACCGATTGCCTGATGCTCTAGAAGATCCGCGTGGAATGCCCGATAAGCCGGCAACACATTATCAAAAACAATCCTGAGAGAACCCTGTGCTTGGCCAACATCACGAAATACCGGATCGGTTTGGTGAAGTCGCTTCAAAGCCTCACGTAAAGCATCTGCCACTTTATCGACCGTATCCGACCGTTCAACAATTTCACCGGTGGCTGTAATTGGCTCAAACTGCGCATAAAGATCGTTGATAGACTTCCACGCTGAAATATCAAAAGCACCAGCTGAAAAATTCAGATACCCAAGAAGAAGGGCAAATGAATTTGGTAGCTCAGCAGCAGATTGGGAAACCTTTGGCATAAGATTAAAAATACGAAATCGGACCGTCTTCCATCAAAAAAATGTAAGTCACTATTGGCATCTTTATTCTACCAATCACAGATCAATACGCAGCAGGGGCAACTGTTTCGGCGGGGAGAGAACAAAAGGGCCTCTATCTCTCTTTTTGCATCATTTTTTCTATGAGTTAATGTTAGAGGTGGGCTTCGAATAAAGGTTCAAAAGAGAAGCTAAAACCTAGGGAAAATCCTTCACGGAGAGGTTCGATATGTTTCAGTTGAATAAAGCAAGGACATGGCTTTGGCTTGTTTTTCTACCGACCGCAATTTCTTTTCCAAACGTCTACGCCGAGAGTCTATACGGCACCGCAGCTGACCCTTTTGAAGCTGATCGGGTTGGCCTCACTCGTGAATGGATTATTCAACTGCCATTTGACTCTGATCGCTATCGACTGAACCAAATCGATGCGGGCCGCTGGATGATCGTTGCTCAGTCAGACGATGGTATCGTGCACGCGGTTCGCGCAGGTAGTAGTGATACAACTCAACCAGGCAGCCCACCTCCCGGAGTATTACTTTGGTCAACACCTCTGGGACTACCAAAAGACAGTCTTCAGTCTGCGGGAATTGATCGTGATCTCGTAACAATTAATCGAGATATGACTACCTTCGGAATTGATAGCCGCACTGGCTCTATCTTCTGGAAGCGACGATTGCCGGCTCCCTCTTCTTCAGGAAGCTTTCCCGTTGGTGACTGGGTTTATGTTCCCCTTTGGGACAAAACTATGTATCGCCTCCCTGTGAATCCTTATCGAAACCCAACAAAATCGGATGATACAGAAGGCACTGATTCAAAAAAAAGCTCTTCGAGTCGAGCGATCCTCAATCCTGTTCACATAAAATCGCATGGACTCATCGAACAGCAGCCTTTACCGTTTGGAGAAGGTGTCATCTGGTGTACGGAGAATGGACGACTTACGGCGCTTGAACCTGCGGAAGAAGGTTGGGAACGTCATGAATTCTTTCTTCGAGACAATCCAAATGGTCCGGTCGCAGTTCGTGATACGGTCGTGTTTGCTGCAACAGAAAAGGGAGAGCTCGCATGTTTTGAAGATGCGTCTGGAGGCCTTCGACTCACGTGGCGCTATCTGCTAGAAACAAGTCTTCATCCGAACCAGCCACGTCCACAACTTATGATCAACGACGAAATGCTTCTTGTTTCGCTCGGTGAAGAAGGCATTGCTGCCCATAATGCAAAAAATGGAGAACGATTGTGGAAGACACCCCTACAAGCTGATTTTTTGGCATGTATTGGGAGTCATCTATGGTGTTACGACACGCAGAACAGAATCACTGCCCTTCGCCTGATTGACGGGATAGAAGACGCATGGCTTTGCCCAGGCCCTTTCACTATTCCAGTAACCAACAGGTCGTCTGATCGTATTATTCTTGCCTCACCTCGTGGCCTACTCGCTTCACTCAGACCACGAGTTGTTGCCCGGGAGAATTCGGCTATTCAGCCTTCGGTACCATTGATGGACCAAAAAACCAAACCGTCGGACGTAGAAAAAAATGCCTCACCTGAGGTCATTGAAGAAAAACCCTCTATGCAGGAATCTGAAAAAACGAGTGGCGAAAAGCCGATGCAAGAAAAAAAGGATGAGCCCTTTAATTTCTTTGGCAGCTAAGACACCTACTGACTATGGCTTAAGCGGGAGCCCCCGGGCCCATAATTCAAGCGCAAGGATGAGGCAGCCAATTGAGATTGCAGTAAAAGATAACATCATCATCCCGGTATAAGCATTTTGTCGCTTTGGATGTGTTGGTTCACCACTGTCTACCATCTCAATTCCTCCAGAACAGTCTCAGCACCGATCTTAACTATCAAGCTTGAGCCGAGTCGCAACGCGATCGCCCCGTTGAACAATTCCTCGTGCAAAGTCTTTGATTACACGCACAACAGCACGGTCTGGTTTTACGCTGACTACACGAAGACGACCAAGATATTCATCGGCACGAAAAACCTCTAACTCATGCCCGGCTTGAAGCCCGTCATCGCTTCCGATCGAAACTTCAGCAAGATCATTTGCAACAGCAGTAACGACTCCACCAACAACTGGTATGACTGTTTCGGGCCGCTTTAACGAAAGTCCATTCTGTTGTAGAACCACTCTTGCATTTGCCACTTGTTGTTCAAGCTGCTTTTTTCGTTCCGTGGCCATTGCCAACTCGGACTCCGCTTGATGCAATTCAGCAGCCAATTCAGCTCCTCGGTTTACTGATCCTTTGAGGTTATCCTGAAGACTGTGAATTTCTTCTCGCAATTCACCAACAAGTTTCTCTGCAGCATCTCGCTCATCTTTCGCCACTGAAAGTTCTTTGATATCTTTATCGAGGTTGCTGAGCTTCGTATCACGCTCTTTCTTTAAACTGTTGAGCTCTGTATCTTTTTGCTGAAGTGCCGTTTCAAGTTTTGCAACGACCTGCTCACGATCTTTTTCTGAAGCGGCGATCTGTTCGTTGAGTGTTGTGAGTTCTGATTCTTTTGCCTGTCGCTCTGCTTTGACCTGCTCAAGTTCAGTCGCAAGTCGCTGTGATTCTTTTTGCCAATTCGTGTGCGATGAAAAAATTGCAATCGCAAAGCTCATGAACACAACGCTCATAACCATCACAGCAAAAACAAATATCTTTCCAAGAGTATTCATGCTCGAATCCGTACCACCGAACAAGGAATTAAGACCACGACCTGGTCGCTTGGTAACTTTTACCCGAGCAGCCCAGTCATCCAAATATTACGCTTCTATCGCTTGAGTCGTCCCGAAAGCCGGTTTTCCTCCAACTATCTTACGTTAGGGTACCTCTTCTCACCCAGTGTTCCAACGCCACTGTCACCGTAATCGCTACACATATCCCAGGCAGGAAACTACCCCAGAGAAGCCAGAGCGTCCAACGTCCGTCTGGTACGACTGCAACACGTAAAGTAGACGTTTTTCTGCGTGGACCACACGCACGCAAACGCCCACAACCATCAATAGAGGCCGAAAAACCAGTATTTGCAGCGATAACAATTGGTGTCCGAACCTCAACCGCGCGAAAAATAGCTGCTGTAAGATGCATGTCGAGTTCACTGGAACCCCAAAACCAGCCATCATTGGTCAGATTTGCAATGAGATCAGGACCGCCATTTATTTGGCGACAATATCGAACGAGTGAACGAATTGTCTCTGGGAGTGCTGTCTCATAGCAGATCGTACACGTCAGCCGCCTGCCAGCTACAGACGTCACGAGTGGCTGGTGGCCAGCTGTCAGACCGACAGGAAGCGGCGTAAGACGATAAAGCCATGGAAATGTCTCAGCAAAGGGAACATATTCACCAAACAGAACAGGTTTCATTTTGGCATATGTGTCTCGGATTTGACCACGAGCATCGAGGAGAACAGCGCAATTAAAGTACTGCGTTCCTGTAACAGCACTCGGTGTCACAACCTGCTTGTCAACACCGACAAGCCAATTCGTACCGTATGATTTTGCATAGGCTGAAAGTGGTTCAAGGCGTTCTTCTTCGAGCCGTTGACGGCAGATTGCCTGCAACGCAACGTCATCAGCATCACTATTTCCTGCCAACTCAGTTTCGCTGAGCATTGCTGTCATAACACTTGTGGGCAATCGTTCATTTGGATCAATTTCAAGAAGACCAATGCGCCACATTGTTTCAGGCCAGAGAATTAAGTCAGGCAATGAGGAGCTTTCTATGAGGCCCCTACGTGTTAGTTCGTCATACTGCTGAGTCACTTCCTGAAAGGCATCTGGCTCGTGTTTTAGTTCAGTATCTATTGAACCTTGGACAAGCAATGTCTCCAGAGGAGCAACACGAGGCTCAGGAGTCGTCGTAAGCCGCCAATGACCATAAAAAATTGACGCACCAAGAATACCGGTGACCAGCACTACTTCTCGGACTGCTTCTTTTGTCTGCCAAGACGATATTGGACGGAAAAGTGCTGCTGCCACAAGCATTACAATACCGCTGATTCCGACGGCACCGGCAATGTCTGCAGTTTGTAGTAGGGTGGTCCATCGCCATTGTGAATGACCGAGCATTGCAAATGTAAAGCCACCGAAAAGGACGCCTCGCAAGTGCTCACACGCCACCCATGCTAGTGGTGCTGCCGCTACAAGCGGCCACCCCCACCGCCGCATTAGAAGTCGAGCAGACCAAATGAAAATAGGCAGATAACACGCTAGATAGGCCGACAAACAGACCCAGCCCAATGAAGTTGCAGGATGAGGAAGTCGAAGCCAGTGGATCGTTGCAAGCCAATGAATAAAACCGGCGCACCAGATCATTTGCCAGAATTTTGGTGGCACATGCCTGGCCTTCTTCATGATCAGCCAGAGCCATGGCAATGGTGCAAGCCATGCGAAAAACCACACGTCACATGGCGGTTGAATGAGAAACATTGTTCCTGCACCACCAAATGCTGCAAACGCCTCTCCTTTCAAAGATCGGTCATGAAACAGTCTTCGAACGAATGACCGGTTCATTTTTGCACATCCTCGGGAAGAATTTCCGCAACAACCATACCAGGAAATACGATAGTATCCTCATCAACGAATTGGTGGACACACTCACCGGCAATAGGAGCAAGTAAATCGACAGTGGCTGGATTCGTAGCCAATTCAACAATGCGATCACCCTCAAGAACATTACTTCCTTGCGGAACAAGCCACAAGGAAAGAACAAGCGGGGTTTCACCAAGCCCAAGATCGGGAACAACTATGGGAACAGGCTTGGCTGGATTAGGTGACTTCATAAATTCTGACTTCCTACCAATTAGAAGTTCTTTTGAAGCCACGAAAGCATGACCTGTCCCACTAAACCAAGTGACTTTGGAGAGCAATTCGCTGGAATATCTTGTGTTGTATGCCAGTGCGGGTAGTCAAAATCAATAATATCACATGTTGGAATGCCACCGGTCATTCGAAGTGGCACATGATCATCATTGATGACATACTTCGGGCGTGGAACAAATTCCCGGATCTGTAGTTGTTTTGCTGTCGCCCAAATTGATTCAACAACTGGGCGGGTATCGGGCCAATCAACACTCTGCTGTTCCTGCCAAATTGCAAGATTACGATCACCAACCATGTCTAGGATAACTCCACAGCGATAGGCGTACGGTATCGCTCCGGCTTTTCGAGAGTTGGCATATTGTCTGGCAAAAAATAGTGACCCGAGACAGTAGGAATCCCGATCCTCTTCAAAAACGTATTCTTCGGCATCGAAGAAGACAAAATCGACACCCACCGCTCCCTTTATTTCCGACATTGAATCAGCGAGTTCCATCAAAACTGCAACACCGCTTGCACCATCATTCGCACCAAGAAAAACTCCTCGAGGATCACGACGATCTCGGTCTGGGTATGGCCGGGTATCGTAGTGAACACCTAAAAGCACTCGGTCATTTCTATCGGGATGCCAAGAAACAATGAGATTCTCCATGCGCACCCAGTCACCGTTCCGACCATCCCGGCTTCGGAAAGCCTGACGAAAGACTTTCGCCCCTGCTTTTTGAAAATGACGGATAAGAAGTTCTCGCTGTTCCTGCATTCCTTTGGACCCACTTGGACGTGGTCCAAGTTCACAAATTGCCTCCAGGTATTCCATCGCTCGTGTTCCTGAAAACCTGGCGGACTCGCTCGCCTCCAAGGCTGATCCAGTCAGGAGCAACAGAAAAACCAGCGTGGTGTGAAATATGAAAGAAAGAATGGCACCAGACTCTGGGAATTCCCAGGGAGTAGATCTCGTCGGTGTTCTCATTCTCTTTCTCATGAATGCTCTTCCGTTATCAGTAACTGCTTTATTTTCTCAAACACTGAGCACCAATTATTTTATTCAGCTGGCATCACACAACCTCTAACTGGGACTACGGCTCTCTTACGTTGTACGTCCGTCCGGATTATTGCGTCAAAAAACAATGCGATCATAGTTCTTATCAGTCTTCCGTAAGATGCACTTGAAAACAATAATTGCCTGTGATTGTCTCATCTTATCGCTAGATTGACTGACAAAAACAAGCCCCTGACATCAGCCAAGATGATCTGTTTCATTAAAAGAAAGTAACTCCGGACCTGGCCATTTGAGCTGGGATACCGAACAATTGCCAAGTGCTGGCAAGCGAGTAAAAGGCCTTTCAGCAACTTCTGCAAGTAAAGAGTGGTCGCGTCCAACAAGAAGACCAAGTGCTGCCGTTAAAACACCTCCATGAGCCACAATGATCATGCTGTTAACAGGACGACTCGAAAGAGACTGCAAGGCATGACGTCCTCGCTCCGCAAGCTGCCGCCTTGACTCCCCCCCCGGTATCTGAAAATCAACATCACCTGAACGCCATCGCGCAACGTCGTCAGGGAAGCGATCTGCCAGATCATCCCATAGATGTCCTTGGAATAGACCTGCATTCAGCTCAACAAGTTCATCTGCAACCTGAACGGCAAGACCTATTACTTTTCCGATCACCTCAGCCGTCTCGCGGGCTCGGCAAAGCGGACTACTCCAAAGTTCGCAGGATGTATTTGGAAACTGCTGGCTCTGGCACCATGAAGCGACTGCGTTTGCCTGCTGACGACCTGTATCAGAAAGCTTTACATCTGCTTGCCCTTGAACCCTTCCTTCGCGGTTCGACAAACTTTCGCCATGGCGAATCAGAATCTGGTGCATAGGTTTTTCTTATCTACAAGGAGATCACTCACTTGTAACATTTCCCTGTTCGTGCACCTTGGATAGTCGTTCAATAAAATGAGGGCTCGCGTTCTCAAGCATAAATACTTCACTGTCTGCTTGGCTTGCTCCACGAGGTCGAACAATGCATATCACCTCAGCATCCCCTCCATGTTCTCGCACGTGATCAAGCAGAGCTTGCTCGCCTGCAGAAAGATTTTGTATCTGGTTGCCATCTTCTATGGCTTGTGACAAAAGGGGAGTCGGGTTTCGTCTTTCAGTTTGGTCGACAATCAGTGGATCAACGCCTTCGGCAGGAGACCGTGGACCACTTGACGCAGTGGGTACAGCATCTGCCCTGTCGCGACGATCAAATGAAAAAGCTGGCATCGCATCTGGCAGGTGAGGCACGGTTGACCTGTCGGCGTTTCCTGCAAGTTCATTTTCAGTGCCGGGGTAAACATGTCTGTAGACAAACGCGAGTCCAGCTTCGTCGAGATGTTCATGGATTGAAGGAAGTGCTGCAAAAAGTCCTTCGTTGTCCTCCGGGTCAGCAGCGTTGCAGACACCCAGGAGCGTTCCATCAAGCGCGAATAAGCCACCGCCACTACGGCCCTGTACGGGCTGTCCAGCGACCTGGACATTTGCCGGGCCAAGATACTTGTCGACTGAGCTAACTCGGCTCACGTGCATAGTCGGCTCACGACCTCCGTCACAACCAATCGTGACTACGCCTTCACCAACGTCACGCGAGCGACCAACAGAGCCTATCTTGACAGGCTCCAGAATCACCTCTGTGAAAACACTCACGAGTGCAAGATCACGATCCAGATCATACGACACCATCTGCCCTGCTAAACGATCAGAAGAGGGGTCACCAAACAAATCGACCTCAATCGTGCCCTCTCCAACAGAATCACGGAAAATATGACCACACGTAAGTATCAGTGCTTCTCCTTGTCGACAATCGATGACGGTTCCGGTTCCCCACGAGGCTCCATTCGGATCCTGTACTCGTAATCTCGCGGTGGCCTGAATCAGGCTCCGTTGAAGTGCAGATTTCGTTTCAACAGCTAATGTGGGTGGTGGTGCTAAGGCTGGTTGCTGTTTTGCACCTTGTGGATTTCGGAGTGACCGTTCAGAAGCCTGACCAACAAGCGGCTGGCTCACCGAACCTGACAGTTGTGCCGGCGGATGAACCGTAGGTGACACTGCAGACTCTGTTGCAAGATGGGTCGTAGATTTACTTACGGGGACAGGTACCCCAGGTATTTGATTGACATCAGCAGAATCAGTTGGTGCAGCGACTTTCGGCAAGCCCAATGGCTGCCGACTTTGCGCAAGTAGCTTTTCAAGCTCATTCCGAGTGGTTGCCCCATCGATTCGACCAACTTCATGCCCCTTTACCAACAAGATATAGCAGGGAACTCCCGTGACCTGAAACCGCTTGACGATATCGTGTTCCTGATCGACATCTACGTGACGGACAAGCCAACCAGCTGCGCCTATCTCTCCAATAAGAGGTGCCATCTGCTGACAGGGACCACACCAGTCCGCGGAGAAATCAAGTAAGACAACATCACCGGTTGTTGCAGCAGTTGCCGGAGCAGTTGCCGGAGCAGTTGTTTGGCCACGCCCATTACTGGGTGTCAGACAAATAAGACTGCAAACAACAGACAACAACACAAAACGAAAGACTCGGGACATCCGTGACTCCATGAGACCCAAACTTTTTCAGGCCAGTAATTGCACTCATATTGTCTGGTGAGCACTCAGTCCGCCAGTGACATCCTTGTCATTGGAAAAACAAACCAACTCACCAAAAACCAGACGGCGAGATAGTGGCGGTGGCACGGGGCCGCAGACAAGAGCATTTTTCCGATTACAACCGAAGTGAGGCAATTCGGGTAGGGTACGGAAATCGGGGTTCCTGTGGCCTGATACGAAAGATAGTCTCACCACGTACTGACGTACCTCGGACAATGACTTTTCTTGAATTCAGTATTCGTTTTAGACTATCATTTCGCAGATTCGACCGACGCAGCTCACAAAGCGGCATGATATCGAACTACCAACATCCTGTGCTCTTTCGCTCATAAGGCATCATGCCCAAAACCCGCCGAATCCTGATTACTTCGGCTCTTCCGTACGCCAACGGTCACATTCACCTTGGGCATCTAGTCGAATATATTCAGACAGATATCTTCGCACGATTCCAACGACTGTGTGGTAATGAAGCGATTTACCTGTGTGCTGACGACACGCATGGTACAGCCATCATGATCAGAGCGCAGGCCGAAGGACGTACTGAACAGGAACTCATTGCTTCAATGCGAGATGCCCATCTGGCTGACTTTGCGGGCTTCCAGATTGCATTTGATCATTATGGATCTACCGACAGTGAAGAAAATCGTTTGTTGTGTAACCACATATGGCAATCTCTTCGAAAGCAAAATTTAGTTACCCAGCGAGAGGTGAGTCAGCTCTTCGATCTCAAAGCAGGTCTATTTCTAGCTGATAGATTTGTTCAAGGTGGTTGTCCTCGATGCCAGGCTGCTAATCAATATGGTGATTCATGTGAAACCTGCGGCGCAACATACTCGCCCGCCGAACTCACAAACCCTATCAGTACACTCTCTGGCACAACACCCGAGATACGAAAAGCAGAGCACCTCTTTGTCACGCTGGAAAGCTTTCGGTCTTTCCTCACGAAATGGACACAAGAATCTGAAGCCCTTGATCCAAAAATCTCAAATTATCTTGCAGGACATTTTCTCAACGAGCCTCTCCGTGACTGGGACATCTCCCGTCCGTCTCCATATTTTGGTTTTGAAATCCCTGATGCACCTGGCCATTATTGGTATGTCTGGTTTGATGCACCCATTGGCTATATCGCAACCACCGAACAGTGGGCGAAAAAACACGGAGGGTCATTTGCTGACTGGTGGTGCTCTGGGGATATAAACCAGCCCAATGCAGAAATTCATCACTTCATTGGAAAAGACATCACCTACTTCCACACACTCTTCTGGCCAGCAATGCTTGAAATTGCAAACATGAACCTACCTACAAAGGTACGCGTTCATGGTTTTCTAACTGTAAACGGTCAGAAAATGTCGAAGAGTCGTGGTACATTCCTCTTGGCCCGCACATATCTTGACCACTTGAATCCAGCAGCTCTGCGGTACTACTACGCAACAAAACTTTCGGGTGGCATTGATGATATTGATCTCAATCTTGAAGAATTTACCACGAAGGTAAACACCGACTTAATCGGAAAGCTTGTGAACCTTGCAAGCCGCACAGCCCGTTGGCTTAGAAAAACGGGGCTCTCTGCTACGTATCCAGACGATGGTGGTCTTTTTGCCAAAGCAGCCGCTGATGGTGAAGCAATAGCTGCTGCCTATGAATCATGTGACTTCGCACGAGCAATGCGCATCATCATGCAGGCAGCAGATCGAGCGAACCAGTATGTCGATACTGAACAACCTTGGAAACTGGCCAAACAAGGCCCCCAGGAGCAACAAAGATTACAGGATGTTGCCAGTGTCTCGCTCAATCTATTCCGTCAATTAGTTGTTTACCTGACCCCTGTTCTTCCAAAATTAGCAGACGATGTTGCTGAACTTGTTGGTGGCCGCATAACAGATTGGCAGCAATCACAAACTCCGCTGGAAAATCTACCTGTTGCTACCTTTCGACCATTGATGCAACGAATTGAATCCTCACAAACTGATGCGCTTCTTGCTGCCTCAAACTCCTTACCATCCACCCCACAAGGATCTACTGTGTCCGAAACATCGCCTATCAAATCAGAACCGGGTACTCCTGCTCAAGATTCTGTGGAACCACTTGAGTCAGATGCACTCGCAGAAACATGTACTATCGATGATTTTTCCAAAGTAGACTTACGAGTTGCACGAGTCATCGATGCTGAAGAAGTCCCTGAAGCTCGTAAACTGTTAAAGCTTACAGTGTCACTAGGTGGCGATGACCGTCGTACAATTTTTGCTGGCATCAAAAAGTTTCATCGACCTGAAGATCTTCATGGACGACTTGTCGTCATAGTTGCCAACCTTGCTCCTCGGCAAATGAAATTTGGTCTCAGCGAAGGCATGGTCGTCGCTGCAAGTGGAGCGGGAGCCGATGGTGTCTACCTTCTTTCGCCAGATAGTGGAGCGTTGCCCGGCATGCGTCTTGGATAACTCCACAGTCACGAGACATCAATCTGTCGTGAAAAATAATTAGTCCATCAAATTCCGTGGGCTTAGAAAGCTTGCCTCCTTGAAAATGAACTGATGAAGAACTTCCTCTTTTCGTATGTCAAAGGATATTATGGGTATGAGGGGGTTCTACAAGCAGACTTATTCATTACCAACTGAGGTGAGTCATGAGTGTGAAAAAAATTCTCTTCCCGACGGACTTTTCAACTGCTAGCGATGCAGCACTTGTCCACGCCGAAAATCTGGCCAAGCAGTCTTCAGCAGACCTTATCGTTCTCCACATTGAAGAGCCACCACTTGCCTATGGTGGTGGTGAACTCTACTACGGGCTTCCCGAGCCAAGTTCCGAACGGATACTTGAAATGCTTCAGGATGTATGCCCATCTGACCCTGAACTGACTTTTGAACATCGCCTTGTTATGGGAGATCCAGCGACAGAGATCGTTCGGGTTGCCGAAGAAGAAGCAGCAGAACTCATCGTACTCGGAACACACGGCCGAACAGGACTCAGTCGAATTTTAATGGGCAGTGTTGCCGAAGCCGTCGTACGGCATGCACCTTGTCCTGTACTGATCTATCGCCAAGATGCTGATAAACTCTCAATGAAGTAGTTCATTTTCCGAGCAGTATCACTCATCACAACCTGCAGCTTCTTCATGCCTGTTCGCCAACTTCTTCAACGCCACGCTACGGTTCGTTCTCTGATTCGTCATCGCCTCGAGAGCCGAGGTTTCCTTGAAGTTTGCACACCTATTGTCTCGAGTGAAATACTGCCGGAAGTCTCCATTGACCCTTACATAGTTATGCACGGGAATGAAAAGAAATTTCTGCAGACTAGTCCAGAACCTCATATGAAGCGATTGCTTGCAGAAGATTCAGGATCAATTTTTCAGTTTGCACATTGCTTTCGTAGTGAAGAGCGAGGTCCGCATCATGATACTGAATTCACCATGCTCGAATGGTATGAGCCTGGTGCAGACCTGACTTCAACTGCTGAATTAATCACACTTCTCTTACATGATTCACTCAACACCAACGGACTACAGCGACTACCATGCAGGGAAGCATTCATTCAGCATGCCGACATCGACCCGATGACGGCTAGTGTCAGTGCCTTATTAAACGCATCTACTTTTCATGATGTTGGAATTCCAGACAGTATTTCTAATCTTCCGGAAGACCAGCAGTGGAGCCTTGCTTTTGAACTCTTACTTTCCGAGGTGGTGTCTCCTCGGCTTGGAATTTCTCAACCAACTATGCTTGAATCCTGGCCTGCGAGTGAGTGCGCATTTGCAAAATTAGACCCACTAAACAAAGAGCTCTCGCTTCGATTTGAAGTTTTCGTTGCTGGCATTGAACTTATGAATGGGTGGCAGGAAGAGACATGCTCTTCAACTATTCGAAACCGGCTCGAAACGACAAACATAATCCGGAGGTCATTCGAGAAACACGAGCTACCTCTCCCAAATAGATTACTGACCGTGCACGATAACATGCCAGAAGGTGTCGGGGTTGCCCTCGGATTCGATCGTCTCATCATGTTGGCGTCTAGCGCGGACTCAATTGATGCCATCCGTCACTTTAATTCAGGCAATTCCTGACTTTATGCGGCAATCATGCCTGCCTATGAAAGAATCTACTCTGACGGATCAACCCTGATGATCTGCCAAATTTCAACGTTCTGAAATCCAGCAGCATCTTCACCCACGTCGGGTTCCTCTTGAGTTTTTCGATTCAACCAGAGCTCAACCACGAGCGGCAAGACCTCTTCTGAATGGTGCTCACATTCGTTGACGTCTACAGTCACATGTAACGACTCTCGGTACTGCTGATCGCCACGAACTATATCGGAAACTATAACTTTGTTGCATGCTGCAAGCGACTGAACAGCAGGCAATTCCTGCAAAGCCTTGATCTCAGATGACTTCCTGCTTTCTGCATGATCGTGCCCATCGTGATCCAGACCATCAAAATCTACTTCTTCTAGCGGGAGAAGTCCTGGTGCACAAAATCCATGCACGACGTCCCACTCTCCTGCACGAATCGCCTCGTGCCATTGCAGGACCGTTTCACGAGCACGACTATGGTCAATCCATGCATTTACTGAATAGGTACTAAAGGACTGTGCCCCGAACCCAACAGATAAAGCTAAGCCAATCAGAGCAATGCCCCGACCGACTTTATACGAACTCCCAACCGAAGTATCCCTGATCGCTGCAATTGAAAGCCCACCTGCAAGTATTGGAATCACCCATAACACTTGGCTTATCAATGCCAAAACTGAGCAACACCCCGCAACAAGAGCAAGTACTGCAAGCGTACTTATTGGACGATATTCATCGGCATTACCCTCGGCTTCACCAACACTCACAACTCATGCCCTCACTGGCTTCGATCAAACTTTTGAATTCGGTCTTCGTGACTTCGATTTCTTTTTAGCTGCAAAAATTCGTTGCATCTCTTCCAGTGACGTAACACCGTTAAGTACTAAGTCCATTCCCTGATCTCGAGCAGGTAGATAACCGTCTTTACTAGCTGCTTTTTTTAACGTCGCAGCATCGACCCCCTTCGCAAGTCCTTTACGAAGAGTTACGCCTGAAGCTAACTCAAATGCACCAATTCTTCCAACGTACCCGCGCCCAAAACAGATGCGACAGCCGCCGTGCTCTGAGACTGTACGAATGTGGGGCACGTCTTCTGCTGACTTTCCAAATTTTTCAAGAAGTGGAAGAGGTGTCTCCTGATGAGTAGCACACTTGGGACATAACTTACGAACTAACTTTTGAGAGACCGATCCAACAAGGCATTTAGCGAGATCGCCAGACGAAATACCAAGATCAATAATCTTGGATATCGCATCAATGCTGTCTTCAGCCAGAACACTTACGATGACCATCTTGTCTTCAATTGCTCTCTTAATCAGTTCATCCGCAAAGGCTGAATCTCGTAAATTACGAGTAATGAATCCACTCGGATATGAGAGCATGGCCCTCTTGATTGCCTGATTTGGTCCGTCACCTGATTCTGCATCATATTTCTGTATTTTCACGTTTTGTATTTCTTCATTACTTTCGTTTTTCTCCTCGATGGAAACAAAGTCTCGCATCAGCCGATCTCCGGCTGTTACCGTCATGTCAAGAAGGGCAGAGAGACCATTGCCCTTGGATGCTGAAACAATGATCAGGCCATGTTTTTTATTCACTAACTCCTGAAGTGAATCAAGCATTTCTGAAGGCATGCCCAGATCACCCGCTGTCTTAAATTTCTTTGGCGGCTCCCCCAAATCAACAGTGAACTGCTCATGTCCTTTGATGACTTTGGTGCTAAGACGACATGTTCTCTTTTTCCCATCTACTGTGACGTCAAATTCGCCCACCTGTGGACGACCTCGCTTCTTTGGAGAAAGGCCAGCAAGTCTCATAAGTGCGACCAGCACCTTTTCACCGGTCACCGCATCCAGCGGTGGTGCATCAACCCAGATTTCAGGATCATTCTTTCGAAGTTTCCTGCCATGCAACACGTGTTCTCGAATACGTGCTGACACCTTTGTGCCATCAATATCATGGCGGACATGAAGTCCTCCCTGAGCTAGATCAAGTAACACAACAGGTGCACGCGCAGCAAACGCCCCAGCCAACAATCGAACTAACTCAGCAAACTCTGAATTTTCTGACAGTTTTTCAACGAGAAGCGTGTTTTCTTCTGGCACTTCACGACAGGTAGCAATGAGTACAACGTCTGGTGGTGCTGCCTCAACTTCTCCTGTATCGTTGAGCACTCGTGATCGAGCGACAACATAAAGAACGACGGGTACCAGCCAGACTGCAGAAAGGCCACCTAACGCACCGTAGACACCGCCACTTTCAAGAAACGCATACTCGGTCCAATTCAGCCCAACAGATACTGCAAGTGCTACTGCTCCAAGCGCATAAGGAGCCACAACTATGCGTGTCCATTTTTTACTGCCGACCCCATACCGAAGACTATCTTTTTTTACCCAGGTGCTTGTCAGACCAAAAAATATCGTGAGTACGACCAGAATTCCGCCACCTATTCCAACAGTAGTCGTGTCTAACTTTTTTTCAGCATCCGAGGATGAATTTTCATCGGGCTTCTCCTCATTGGGCTTCTCTCCTTCTTTTTCGGCACCTGCAGCAGGCTTGTTTTCCTTCTGAGCCATTACAGGCATTGACAGTGCAGTGGAGAAAAATCCGCAGAGAAAAACAACTATTAACCAATCAGCTGATACATGCTTCAGCATGTTTTTTTCTCTGTTCATACCAACGAACCAGCCTTTCGGGATTTACAAAAATAAGTGCGATCGAAATCGAATGGTTAACCGATCCCTTTAAGCTTCATTAGTAATTCTTCGCGATTTGGTGCGATATCTAGAGCTGCCTGACGGTCAATAAGTTCTTGGTCAATAAGACTTTTAAGACTTGATGTGAAATTCTGCATACCATCTCTCTCTGATTTTTTAATATGGTCTGCTAGCATCTGTTCCTGCTCTTCCAAAATGTACTTCCGAACAAGAACATCAAAAAACATAATTTCGACGGTAGGCACCCGCGAAACACCCTCTTTGATGGACTTAAGAAGCTTTTGTGCAACGATTCCTTTCATATTGAAAGCCATAGCACTTCGGATAGCCGCATGCTCTTCCTGAGGGAAGAGGTCAAGGATACGAGTAATCGTACTTGGGGCATTAGAAGCGTGGATGGTGCCGTAAACAAGATGGCCTGTTTCAGCAGCATGGATTGCAGTCTTAAACGTATCCGTATCTCGCAACTCACCAACAAGAATGATATCTGGGTCTTCTCGGACCGCGTGCTTCATGCCGATCTCAAAATTTTTGACATCCGTACCAACTTCCCGCTGATTGATCAGACACTTGTCTTCAGTAAAGACAAATTCAACAGGATCTTCGAGTGTGAGGATGTGTTTCCGATAGTTCCTATTGATGTAGTTCAGCATCGAACCAATTGTGGTACTTTTCCCAGACCCAGTCACACCAGCAAGTAACACCATCCCTTGATCGAGTGTACATAGTCGCTCGATCGAACTTGGAAGATACAGCTTTTCAAAATTAGGAATCGTATTATTGACTTTGCGAGCAACCATACCGAGTGAACCTTGCTGGTAAAGCAAATTCACTCGAAAACGCCATTTTGTATCACCAACACGTGCTGTATATGCATAGTCAGCCCCCCCTTCGTCTTCAAGAATCTTCATCTGACGATCATCAAGCATCGGAAGGCAAAGCTCCTTCATCTTCTCTTGACTAATTGGTGGTGCCTTGAGTGGTTGAAGAGCACCCTTAACCCGCATGTATGGGGGCTGGTCAACTTTCAAATGAAGATCCGAACCATCGAGTTTCACAAGAGCTTCAAAATATTTATCTACTTCCAACTTGTCATCTTTTTTTGACACAGGAGCTACTGTTGTGGCTTCCTTTGAAGCAGAAGCTGTATTTAATTCTGACGTGGTATCAAGTGTCATTCTCGCCCCTCCTGTTGGATGGTCTCTTCGACTAGTGAAGGCCTTTCAAAGAACCTCACAATAAACAACTGCGGCTTTTCGACCAAATAGTGACCAAATCTGACGTACTGCTGGACTTTCATGAATTCCTCTCTACTGGACGTACCGGAATCCCACGACTGAGAAACATGTCCTTTACTTCTGCAATAGTGCAGGCTCCAAAATGAAAGATTCCGGCAGCAAGAACGGCATCAGCCGCTCCGTATTCAATTGCATCGGCCAAGTGCTCTGGCTTGCCAGCACCACCACTGGCTACGACAGGAATTCCAACAGCTCGACTCACTGCAGCAGTCATCTCGAGGTCATACCCATCCCGTGTCCCATCTCGATCCATGCACGTGAGAACAATTTCACCTGCACCCAACTGCTCGACTCGTCGTGCCCAATCAACTGCCTCGATACCAGTCGGCACACGACCTCCGTTTACAAAAACCTCCCACACCTCTTTTCCGTCTTTGACAATCCGCTTTGGGTCGATATTGACGACGGTGGCACAGCTTCCGAGACGATTTGCGACTTCCGTTACCAGGTCGGGTGTCTTTACCGCCGATGAATTAATACTCACCTTTTCCGCACCAGCATGAATGAGTTCAACAGCATCGTCTAGGGTCCGGATACCGCCACCCACGGTGAATGGCATAAACACGGTTTCAGCTACTCGCCGGACCATATCAAGCATAATTGCCCGACCTTCATGGCTGGCCGTAATATCAAGAAAGACTAATTCGTCTGCACCTTCAGATTCATACCGAGCGGCCACAGCCACAGGATCACCAGCATCAACAAGTTCGAGAAACTTCGTTCCTTTTACAACACGTCCCTTTTCAACATCGAGACACGGAATAATACGTTTCGCGAGCATATCAGAGTGCCTGCAATTCAAGATGATTCATGGATTCGGCCGGATTCGGGACTTGATGCGGTTGCGTATCGCTTACGAGGAATTCGTCCAGCAAGAAATGCATATCGGCCAGCCGCACAAGCAGATCGCATTGCAAGAGCCATCGTCAGTGGATCAGTGGCATGTGCGATTGCCGTATTCAAAAGAACACCATCAACACCAAGCTCCATAGCAACTGCAACGTCACTTGCCGTGCCAACACCCGCATCGACGATCACTGGATACTCAGGATCACCGTCTTTCAGGTATTCAAGACAGATG
>CBFIHW010000004.1:0-48136 GCA_965662325.1 uncultured Pirellulales bacterium
TAAGAATCGGTTTATTACCCGGCCGTGCGTATCGGTTACGCATTAAAGGAGTACCCCATCGTCCTTCAGACGAGCTTTATCCTTCTCTCCGCATCTTATCTCCGCTAGTCACGCCACGCGGACAAAAGTGGCGATTTCCAATTGAAATTGTGATCGATGAAGACGATTTGAATGAAGCTTTCTCAGGGAATCATGTGCAGCGTGTTGTATATGTTTCCAACGAACCTGAGGCCTCTGACGTTCTTGCAGACAGGTGGTTTGATATTCAGCCAGGCGATAGTTGCCTCGCAGTGGCAAGTACCCTTGGTGCCCCAGTCGCTGAATTGAGGATAGGCAACCGCTTGCCTCTATAATTCTCGCAGGAATACCAATGAGTTTTTTGTATCGAAACCACGTACGATCCATACAAAAAATAGTGGTAACTTTTTTTTCCTGTATTGGACTTGTGAGTCTCCAGCTTCTGGCCGCTACGCCTTCACAGGAGATTCCTTCATTCCACACAGAGCCTTGCGACTGCAATGTGTACCCTCGTCGGACGAACATCATGCACCTTCCCCCGATCCTTCCACCACTTATCTGCAACGGGGGAGACGGAAATGAATTGGCGTATCCCGTTGGCCGCAGGGGCATAGAAGGCCTCTCCGGTGGTGACACTGTGGCCCGTTATCGAAGAGACGAAAATTCCAATTTAAACGACAGCAACGCTGCTAAATCGTCGCGAATCGCGCGGACGAATTGTGAGTGCATCTATGCTCCACGCTTTGGGAGTGTCAGAAACGTGACAAGGCTCCACGAGGAGTCGGCCCCTCAGGGGCCTGCCGGGGTATCTGGTGAGAAAAGCCTGGTCAGCCAGAGGATTCTTCAACCGCTCGGTAATGCAGCTCAGCTCACAAGCCTGCAGATGGCACGAAAATCAAACTCTGGCCTAGCCGTCGAAGAACGTTCTGGGCCACTTGGCGTAGACACTACACTCCTACCCAATCAATCACTCGGGCAGGCAAAAGCTGGTGAACGTGTTTACGACACACATCTGACATCTGCGGAAAAGAACGAACATACCAGCGAGGCTATTGGCATTGATATTCCGATAGCCTGGACACGACTCACCGCAGCCAACGCTGTTTTCAATGACCAAAAAGCTGATGTTGCTTCTGCAAGTCAGGGAATCGCTACACTCCGCGTTGAGTCTTTAGGGCGAGCTGAACTCACCCTGTGCAAACGATGCGGCAGTGATTCCGCACGGATAGGTGAAGAAATTGACTTCACGATTGCCTTCTTGAACTCTGGAGACGTGCCACTCACTGACATTGTGATCATGGATGTCTTGCCGCAGCGGCTACAACTCATAGAGTCTTCACCTGCCGCCAACCTTCCCTCCAAAATCGAAATAACTCCAGCGGCCGATGGAACAAAATCCATATCGTGGCAGCTAGAATCTCCTCTTAAGGCTGGACAGAGTGGATTTGTTCGCATGAGAACAATTGTCCAGTAGGCCATTTCGAAGTCCCCAGTGCGAACTTTTGGCTATCAATTGCCGAAGCGGTCTATCTCAGAGTAGGCTGTTGCCTGTCGGGATTAGCATTCGGCCAATCCTTTTGCCCAGCAACCACTTCCAGACTCAGAAGAGGCTCCCCTGATGGCTCGTTTTTTCACTGCACTTGGTCTTCTACTTTTCTTGCTGCTTCTTTCAAGAAGCCACACCACTTCAGCTTTTTCAGCTGAACCAGAAAACACCAATCAGAGCGAAGCCGCCAGCACAGGAATCCCTCCTGTTCCGAGCGGAACTCCCAAGGAGATGCTGGACTACATTCGATCAATCAGGCAACCCGCTGTACAGCCAACATCACGTGAAGAGATGATGAAATCCATGCAAGCCATTGCAACAGCTACAGTAGCGGCTGCCGACAAAGCGCTTTCACAACTCAAGGATTCTGATGATCTCTTTGATGAGGCAGCAACCGCGAAACTTCAAAGCCTCATGATGCTCAGCCGACTTGGTAACACAGCCGCCTCTTCAGAACTTCAGTCATTCGCCAAAAGCCTGATCGAGGGCCCCTCCCCTGCTCTTGCCGTCGAGGCAAAACGGTTATTGCTAGTACAAGAAGCACAAGAACTTTTCACGAAACGAGATCTTGAGAAAGCACCCGCGGTAATCAAACAGGCCGGTGAACTCCTGTCTGATAACCCCGACGATGCGGCAACTGCTGGTCTTGCTATGCAACTCGCCAGTGCTTTTGAACATATGCCCGGTGGTGAAGCATTATCAAAGCAGGCATATGAAACATTCGGTCCTATTTTCGCAAAGAGTAAAAACGACAGCATTCGACAGATGGCAGAAAGTTTCCAGGGAACGCTCCGCCGGCTCGCTCTTCCAGGAAATCCCATGAAGATCACTGGCACTCTGCTCAACGGGCAACCATTTGACCAGAGCACACTGGCTGGAAAAATTGTTCTGGTTGATTTTTGGGCGACCTGGTGCGGCCCGTGCATTGCAGAAATACCGAACGTCTTGGAGCAATATCAAAAATACCATTCCAAGGGTTTCGAAGTTGTTGGAATCAGCTTAGACCAAGAACGTGCTGCACTGGAAAAATTTGTTACTGAAAGAAAACTTCCGTGGCCCATTCTGTTTGAGCCTTCGGAAGGATCGGGCTGGCAACACCCGCTTGCCTCATACTATGGCATCAGCGGCATTCCTACCGTGATTCTCATTGGCAAAGACGGCAATGTTGTGAGCCTCAATGCTCGTGGTGAGCGTCTCGGTGAACTCCTCGACGAGTTGTTTAAAGATTCTTCGGGCACAGGAGGCAGTTGACTTTCGGTGAAAGAATCTTCCGAAAATCAACGACCCTCTATTTCTCGCCGGGCAGCCCGTTTCGACTCGTCTGGGATCAGGCGCGTTTTTGAGCTCATGCGGACGCTCGACGACCCGATCAACCTCTCCATTGGCCAGCCTGATTTCGCCATGCCAGAGGCAGCTCGTAACGCAGCCTACGACGCAATGATGACTGGCAAAAATGGTTACACGGTCACCCAAGGAATACCTGAGCTGCGTTCACGCATTTCGAGTGAGGTCCAACAGCAGATTGGGCATAACGATCGAGCATTTTGCATCACGAGCGGCACAAGCGGAGCTTTACTCCTGACCCTAATGGCTCTCATCGACCCAGGTGATGAGGTCATCATTTTTGAACCAGCTTTCGTCATGTATCGACCGCTTATTGAATTCCTTGGGGGACATTGTGTTGCAATCGACCTATCTCCGACCTTCGAGATAGACGTTGATGCAGTGACGTCTCGCATCGGCCCAAAGACTCGTGCAGTCCTACTGAACAGCCCAAACAATCCGACTGGAAAGGTGGTTTCATCCGAGACCTTGGAGCAACTTGCTAAACTAACCGATAAGCATCACGTGACGCTCATCAGCGATGAACTCTACCGTGGTTTCTGCTACGACCACCCTTTTTCTTCAGCCGCAACGTTCAGCCAAAACTCTGTCATTCTCGATGGATTCTCGAAATCTCACGCCATGACTGGGTGGCGAGTTGGCTACATGCACGGTCCACCTGACATAATTGATGCCTGCATTACGCTCCAGCAATACACGTTTGTCTGTTCACCTCAAGTAGGGCAATGGGCTGCGCTTGCAGCAGCTGATTGCGACATGGCAGAGTCTTTCGATACCTGCCGAAAAAAAAGGGACCGCCTTATCGAGGGCCTGCGTAGCCACTACGACTTTACTCATCCTGATGGAGCTTTTTACCTGTACCCAAAAGCACCGGGAGGTTCGGCCGAGCAATTTGCCGAGCGAGCCGTGAAGCAGGAGCAACTACTCATTGTACCGGGCACTGTATTCGGCAGTGCCAACTCTCACTTCCGTATTTCGTACACAGTTTCGGACACCATGCTTGATCGCGGCATCGCAGCCCTTATTCGACTTGCAGACACACACTAAAAGGCTGACTACGCGCTCTTCGGCCGAGCTGCAGGAACTGGAAGAATTGGCTGTTTTTCATCAACATGCCCTGCATCGATGAGATAGCTACTTCCCGTGTTATCAGGAAGATCGAACATCACATCGAGCATTACATCTTCCATGATCGAGCGCAGACCTCGGGCTCCGGTATCTTTTTTAAGAGCCCGCCGGGCAATAGCCAGCAACGCGTCATCAGTAAACTCGAGCTTGCAACTCTCCATCTCGAAGAGCTTCTGATATTGCTTCACTAATGCGTTCCGGGGTTCAAGTAAAACCCGAACGAGAGCCTCCGCACTTAACGGCTCAAGAGAAGAGAGAACAGGCAGTCGCCCAACAAGCTCCGGTATCAGACCAAACTCCAAGATATCATCCGAATCGATCTGAGGCAGCAACTCTGCCAAGTCTGTATCGACATCCACACCACTCTGTTGACCGAAGCCAATAGTTCGCTTACCAAGACGACCGGCGATAATCTTGTCCATGCCAACGAACGTTCCGCCGCAGATAAACAGGATGTTGGAGGTATCTATTTGTAGGTACTGCTGTTCCGGATGCTTTCGACCGCCCTGCGGTGGGACATTTGCTACAGTGCCTTCAAGCATTTTCAGCAGTGCCTGCTGCACACCTTCCCCCGAAACATCGCGAGTGATCGAGACGTTCTGGCTCGTCTTCCCGATTTTGTCGATTTCATCGATATATAAGATTCCCCTCTGGGCAGCTTCAACATCAAAATCAGCCGCGCTGAGTAGCTTCAGCAAGAGGTTTTCTACATCTTCACCAACATAACCGGCTTCTGTCAGCGTAGTCGCATCACCAATCGCAAACGGGACATCGAGAATTTTAGCTAGCGTCTTTGCGAGAAGAGTCTTTCCACAACCCGTTGGACCCATCAGCAAAATATTTGATTTCTCAACGTCAACGTCGCCCCCTTCAGCTCCAATCATCAGTCGTTTGTAATGACTGTGAACTGCTACAGAAAGAACTCGCTTCGCATGATGTTGCCCAATGACATATTGGTCGAGATGCCCGACGATCTCTCGAGGTGACGGAATAGATGTAAAGAGTTGCTTGCTGGTTCCTCTTCTACGTTTCTCTTGATCCAGAATTGATTGGCACAACTCAATACATTCGCCACAGATGTAGACATCGCCTGGTCCTTCAACGAGCGGTCCAACATCTCGATAGCTTTTCCTACAAAACGAACAGAAAGCATTTTTCTTTGTCGTGCCACCGGCCCCCCGGCGTCCAATTCCATTCCCATCTTTTCCGGTCGGCATCTATTTACTTCCTCCTGTCCTCTCCTGTCACCGATGATGTTATTGGTGACGTCTCGGGCAAATCCCCAGCCACCCTAGAAAAAGGATCGCCGAGTGTTCTTATTCTTCGGTATTCGTCTTCTTCCAGCACACCTCTATCCCGTAGTTTTTTATATTCTGTGAGTGTTTGCTCCCACGTTTCGTCGCAATCGCCACGACCCGCACCAGGCCCACGGAGTTTTTCACGGATCAGAACGATAACAACGATCCCACAGGCGACGACAGCCAGAAGAATCAATGAATTGATTAGCAACGAGACCAAAGTAACCTGCCTTTCTTAGAAACGCCGTCTCTGGATTGGAAATCGTGTGACTTTTGCGTGGAATTCACCATAAAAAGCCTCTGCTTGGATCTTTTCGTCGCCCCAGGCTGTCGCAGGCCACCCTTCTTTCGCCACCTTCTTCGATGACCCTGTTTTCGTGAGCCTCGAATTTGAACACCAAATCGAGCAATGTGGGTCATGCCGAAAATCTGTTGTATCGGAAAAGCACGATTTTCGGAAACAAATGGCCGATATCGATTATGAGGTCAATGTACGGAGATCTGGAAAAATTCATGAAGTTTATGAATACATTTCGCTTAAACGCCTTGCTACTCGTCTTTCTCTGTGTCGTTCTTGGGGTTTCCATGGCCTTTTCGGCCACGGCGTCAGAAGACTCAGCAATTCTGCCAGAGCTTGTTCGGACCACCCAGCGGCAATTTGCAATACCGTTTCGACTGCCCAAGCCGGCAACCCCTGATGCCGCAGCGCAACAAGTGGAGATGAGTGTTTCAACTGATTTTGGTCTTACCTGGACACCGGCAGGTTCGACATCACCGCCAAACTCATCCATCCCTTTTGAAGCAGATACTGATGGTGAATATTGGTTCCGTATTCGCGCCATTGATCAAAAAAATAGGGCCAGAGGTGGTGAAGGGCCTGACGCCCGAGTTCTTGTTGATGCCGCAGCCCCCCGACTCTCCGGGAGAGTTTGGAAGGGATCAGATGGTGAGATCGTCTGCCGGTATGCTGCAGCGGACGACTCAATTAATATGGACTCGATTCTCTTCCAATATCGTCAAACAACTGGAGATTGGAAATCAATCGCCACCGAACCCGTTCTTTCAAGACGCTCACCGGCGCATCTCATTGGTGAAGAAATCTGGTGGGCTGGGCAGGAAATCGAAGGACTAACCGTAAAAATCTCTGTTGCAGATACTGCTGGCCATCGCACAACGAAGCAATTCTCGATGTTGCCTACTGATCCAAATGTATCTCAATCTGATCTTGCAAATGAAATAATTGCGCCCGCGATTCCATCACCACTCGCCGGATCCAATCGTCGGACAAAATCTGTAGTAGTTAAAAACCCTCTTTCGAATACGCACAATACGGGGCTAGATTGGCAACCAACTCCTGGCAATCCATGGTCTGCAGGGGAACCTGTTGGCTATACCCAACATTCATCTGTGAAAGACGGCACTACACAAGGACCGACTGAAGAAGTTTCTTCATCGCCTCTCCTGACAATTTCCTCACCGACCCTCGCAGACGCCATTGAGGAAAAGCTTAAAACACCACAGTCTTCACAAAATCAAAAAACCGGTTTTGTCGCAGAATACCAAGGAAGTCCGCTCCACCTCATGCGAGTGCAACGGTTTAGCTGGGAGTACAGTTTTGATGTACCTGAAGACCTTAAAGGCCCTTTTCGAGTGGAACTCTGGAGCACACAAGATGGTGGAACCTCATGGGAGCGACTTGCGGTTGATGAAGACACAATAAGTCCTATTGATGTTGAATTCAAAGGGGAAGGTCTATTCGGATGTCGTTTGGAAATTGTAAGAGATGTCCCTGGTCCACCAATTTCTCCTCGGGCAGGTGAATCGCCATCGACCTGGATCGGAATCGACGCGACGCCACCACAAGTCACGAGCCTTGACGTCACGATGGCTGATGGAAATGATTCTGACGCTTTCGAAATTCGATATGCATTCGAAGACCCTCTGGCAATTCCGAATAGTGTTCGCCTGTCATACTCTCCTCACCAAACTGGACCGTGGGCCACTATAGCCACAGACCAGGCTAGCAACGGCACGTTCAATTGGAAACCTCATCGCTCACTACCAAGTCGTGTATTTATTCGAATTGAGATGCCGGATGCAGCCGGAAATGTCGGTGAGAGTATTACGCTTGAGCCAATCACTCTACGAACGGCTCGTTTCATCGGCACGCTTGGCAGTCCTCGGGCTTCACCTACAAACAACCCCTGAAATTAACGTTTCAGCTTCGGTCTGTGCCCTTCTCTACCGGGTTTTTCACTGGAGGCTTGGCCTCTTCCTGATAAATCCCGCTAGACTGCGTACGAGTAATTTTCTTTCGTTCCCCGGAGAATAGGCGACCAGTGGCAAAAAAAAAGGCAGGGGTGCTGGGACTGGATCTGCTACTCGACCCGGAAAAATTAAAGAGTCTGATTACTGGGGAGGACAACAAGCCGTCGATGGTTGTGCTCGTCGGTGACGATCCATTCGTGAACCGTCTGACCCTATCCCAGCTTCGCAAATGCATACACCCGGACGAAGATGATACCTCTTGGGCATGCCGTGAGTTCTCAGGTGACGACCAGCCTGACCCAAGAGATATTCTTGACGAAATTGCAACAGTTCCGATGTTTGGTGATGCTGCAAGAATAGCTATCGTTCGACGCGCTGATTCCTTTGTTTCAGCACATCGAGAACTTCTTGAACGTGTTGCAAGCCGAGAGTCCGGACGCGGTGGATTCCTTGTTCTAGAGGTTCGAAGTTTTCCTTCCAACACTCGGCTAGCAAAGGCAGTGCATCAACACGGTCTCGCTATCACCACTTCTACACCGCCCCGTTTCGACCTAACCAAATGGCTTCGCCAATGGGCACGCTACGCGCACTCTATTGATTTACCTGCAGCAACAGCAGACACAATACTCGAGCGTCTCGGTGACGAACTTGGTCAAGTCGATCAAGCACTCACCACCTTCGCTGCAGCCTTACCGCAGGAAGGAAAACGGACACTGCCGCCGGAGATGGTCGATTCCCTCGATGGAATGGGAAACCAACGAACTGTCTGGGAAATGATTGACGCGGCGGCGGCAGGTCGAACAACCGAAGCCATCTCGCTTCTTGACAAACTAATTCAATCGGGAGAAAGTCCCATCGGCCTGATTGCTCAAGCGGCCACCGTCCTTCGACGCTATTCGACAGCGGCACGATTGTTAGGAGGTCCCAACCGTCCAGCTAGCCTTGGTGCAGCCCTGAAAGAGGCCGGCGTCGCGAGTTGGCCAAAAGCCATGAACCAGGCCGAAATGGCATTGCGGAGTCTCGGTAGTCATCGATGTCGACAACTTCCAAACTGGCTAGAGTCTCTTGATCGATCACTGAAAGCAGAGGCATCTCGAGGCCCACGAGCAAGGCTAGCTATCGAGCGTTTCTTCTGCATGATGTCACCATCGACCGGAAAGCCACATAGACAAACCAAGAACAGAACACATTCTTAACGAAAGCTAGTAATGACTGAAAAAATGGCGAATGAGCAGACAGAGGGAACTGAACGATGGGGCAATCCACTGGCCGACCGTTATGCCTCCAAAGAGATGGCTCACATTTGGAGTGATCGGCATCGATATGGCTTATGGCGCAGAATGTGGCTCGCGCTTGCTGAAGCAGAAGCTGAGTTGGGATTACCTATTACCTCCTCCCAACTTGATCAGATGAGGTCACATTTAGACACCGTCGACTTCGTGAAAGCAGCCGCATTTGAACGGCAGACACGGCATGATGTATTCGCTCACCTTCATACTTTTGGAGACGACTGCCCCGAAGCCAAACCTATTATGCACCTTGGGGCAACAAGTGCTTACGTAACAGACAACACCGATCTTTTCTTGATTCGTGAATCACTCGATCTTGCAACAGCCCGCTTGGCAACTGTTATTGAAAGGCTCGCGAGTAAGGCGAGGGAAACCAAATCGATAATCTGTCTCGGCCGCACGCACTTACAGCCAGCTCAGCCAACTACCATAGGAAAGCGAATCTGCCTCTGGATTCTTGATCTTCTTCTCGATCTTGAGGAGCTTCATCATCGACGCGCGCATCTGTGCGCCCGTGGCGTGAAAGGCACAACAGGAACACAAGCTAGTTTTCTTGAGCTATTTGACGGAGACCACGAAAAAGTAAGGCAACTTGATGAACTCGTTTCGAAAAAAATGGGTTTTGAAAAATCATTCCCGGTTACTGGACAGACATACCCTCGGAAAATTGATTCACAAGTTCTCAATGCTCTTGGCGGCATCGCAGAATCATCTCACAAAGCTGGAAATGATCTGCGAATTGCAGCAGCATGGGGCGAACTCGAGGAGCCTTTTGAAACAGATCAAGTTGGATCGTCTGCGATGCCCTACAAGAGAAATCCGATGAGAGCGGAACGAATGTGTGGCTTAAGTCGTTTTATCATGGGTCTTCAGCAGACGGCGAGCCAAACGGCTGCAGTGCAGTGGTACGAGCGAACACTCGATGACTCGGCTCCTCGCCGCCTTGTGCTACCACAGGCTTTTCTTGCTACAGATGCGGTACTCGTCATCTATTCAAACATTGCCGGCGGACTTGTTGTCCTCCCTGGGAGCATACGTCGCAATCTTGAGCAACATATTCCATTCCTGGCCAGTGAACGCCTCTTAATGGCTGCCACAACTGCCGGGGGTGATCGACAAGAACTTCATGAAGCCATTCGTCGCCATAGTCACGCGGCTACAGCAGGCATCCGTGATGGTCGTGACAACGACCTTGTTGAACGCCTCGCAGCGGATCCACTTTTCAAGAACGTTGACCTACAAGCCGCACTGACTGTAGAAGGCCTTGAAGGACGAGCAACTACTCAGGTTGATGAGTTCCTCGACGGCCCAGTTAAAGAAGCCCTAGAACGTTGTCCCGAACGAACTGACGAAAGCGAATTACGCGTGTAATCATCACTACCCGTTACGCTGCCACCGCACTTTGGGATCAGCTTGCAGGCTTCGTAACTCCTCACGCAATTCACTCGGCGTCATTCGAATTTTTCTTTCAAAACGGAATCGCTGAAGCCACCAGTCTAAAGCAGAGACCATACCTGCAACTGCCAGAATACCCCACAGATAGTTGACGGCCGCAGACAGCACTTCACTGCCCTGCCCTGTACCTCGACTAAAACTTACTGAAAAATCACTCAGAACAACAATGAGTGGGCCCGCAAACAACCAAGCGGCTGAAACAAGAACAGCAACGCCAAGAAAAGAAATCACGACCCGAACAACAGTGGTCTTAGATATAATTCGCTGCAAACCAATCTTTGGATCAATTCGCTCATAACGAAACACAAGGCGGTCAAGTCGCCATGCCGCTCCGTCAAAAAGCGTACGAACCAGTAACAGAATACCGAGGGCCAGCACGACCACAACCATTGTCGGAAAAATAAGTGGTAGAAAAATTTGGTACCCCCCACCCTTTCCGGTCATTTGAATATTTTCGATTGCAGCGACCGCAGCCGAGACAGTCGCCCGAAACCAAACTGGTAACGCAACCAACACCACTGATGCCATGGCAGGCCATCCCAATACAGCACCTGTTGGAGCCAGACCTTTATTCCGGGCATCCTCTCGCCGCCGAGGTGTGGCAGGAAGAGTTCGATCATGGCTATCACTCATTAATTTACCTCCCCGTCTCGCCAGCATCCCGACTGGCTGCAGGATATACCGAACCTGTTGTTCCAAACATCGCTTCAAACGGAGTTCGGAGAATGTCTCCCGCATGACCAGCCCACTGCTGGCTGCCGACAATGAGTCCACCAAGCATTACAGCCGCTGCGACACCCTGCAGCACCCCTGGGCCAGGCGTTACAGCTATTGAACGCATGCAGATTGTTGCCGTCAGATGAGTTGTTATCACAGCAACTAGAATAGGGGCAGAAATCATGAGTGTCAGATGGAGACAAAGAGATGGCAACTCGATCAATCTCATTACGACTGGCGTTCCAAGCAAATCATTTGCTCCAGCAAGTGCACCTACAGGCATCTGTAAAAAACTATCGATCAAGCCAGCAACTACTACCTGTTGACCACCTGCTACAACAAACGAGGCAAGGCCTACCCACCCACAAAGACGGGCAACTCCAGGGCCTCCACTTCCGCCCGGTGTAAAAACATCTGCCCAGTTCAGCCCCGCGACATTTGCAAACACACTGCCCACAGACTCAAAAACTGAAACCAAAAAGCTAATCGACAGGCCAAGACAACCACCGACTAGTAGCTCTGAAAATATCATAGACAAAAATGATTGTTCAGCAGCATTTTGCACCTGTGCCACTGAGATTGCTACTGGCGCAGCGGCAAGGCCAAGAACAAAAAGAATTGCAAATCGAAGATGAACAGTCCCGCCCGGGAAAAGTCGCATGCCACCCCCAAGCAAAATACCAGCAATGCGAGCCAGCACTCCGGCAGAGATGAATACTACTGAACCTGAAAATAAATCGAAGAACCTCAAGCTGGCTACCGGTTCGGTGGCCAACAAAACACACGCCGTTGTCATAAGAAATCGAGGCTCCGCTAGGGCGAAAGAACACTAGCCTGAAAGAGGCTCACAAATCGTTCAATCATCCAACCGCCTGTCATGAAAATCACGGCCACCATAACCACCAGTCGTGGGACCATGCCAATCAGCGGTTCGTGGATACCGGTGGCTGACTGCAGAATACCAACCACCAACGCCACCGACAAACCAGCCAAAAGTGCTGGAGCCAGCAGCAAACCGCCTTCGATGAGTGAAGACCGAACAAGTGGAACAAGATCAAAACTTGCCATGCTAACACTTCCTAAAAACTGTCAGGCCAGAGTAATGGAAACAATAGGGCTGTGAAAACTATGACGTATTCAGGCGAACCCCATCGAGTAACCCCCGAACAACAAGAGACCAACCATCCGCCATGACAAACACAAGTAGCTTCAACGGAAGAGAAACGATTGTAGGAGGTAACATGACAAGACCTGTTGAGACAACCAACGTTGCAACAACGCAATCAAGAACAAGGAATGGAAGCAAAATACGAAAGCCGATCATGAATGCAACCTCTAGTTCACTCACAAGAAAAGCAGGCAGGAGCACCTCAGTAGGTATTTGGTCATAACTATCTACCTGACTCACATCACCTGGGTGTCTCTGAAGAAATAGCGCAACCGTGTCACGATTACCTGCCTCCTCTATCTGATAAGCCATCCAGCGGCGAACCGGTAGACTCCCACGTTCAAATGCTTCCTGAAGCGAGATTTCTCCTGCCTGATAAGGCTCAAGACCAGCTTTATAGGCTGTGGTCCAAATTGGCCACATCACAAGTGCTGACAGAAACAATGCCAGCGATGTAATAATTTGAGTCGAAGGTAGGTTCACAGTACCGATCGCCTGCCTTGTGAGCGACAAGACGACCGACATACGAACAAAGCATGTTGTCATGAGTAACAGCGCTGGCGCGAGACTCATCACACCAAATGTTAATGCCGCAGGCAGAAGCCGATCAGCCCAACGCCGATCAAAAAAACTGGCAAGGTCAGTTGGCACCTGTTCCTCGTTCGATGGCGAGACACTTTTGGTCGTGTCTTCAGAACCAGAACCATCGCTCACTGCTTCCGACAACGCCCCATCGGCATCTACCTGAATCTCTTGTGAGCAGGCACCTGATGCACTAAGAGCCAAAACCGTAACAAGGAAAATTTTCCCCCATACCGAATTAGAGGCAGTCATTACGCTACCTCAGACTGATGTGGACCAACAGAGCCACGTCCCTCTTCAGTCTTAACCGACTGAAGAACATGGCCATTACTCGTATCACTAGAACCATCACTAACCGTTGAACGACTTGTCAAAGACCGAAGGGTCTGTTCTCCGCGACAGGCAGCAGCAATCCATTCTGTAGCAAGGGGATCATCAAGTTCTGAGAGTGTCTTCGGACCACCACTCCCAACACTTACCAAGAGCGTTTTTGGTCCAAAACGAACGATCCTGACTGACTGCCCCCCACCCAGTGTTGCCTCACCAAGCAACTCAAACACATCGTTGGGTATCTTGAAGACTGCTCGGCGACTGAAGAGTCGAATACAGACCAACACAATTCCAGCACTACCCACCACGGCCCACGCCTTCCAGTCAAATGCCATCTCACTGCTCCAAGCGAGGTCACCTGCTTGCTCCACGGGCTCGCTTAGTGAACTTTCCCCTAGAGATAGTGGGATGTTTGGCAAGCCAACTGTCTTGGGAGTGTCAGATAAATCATCTGCAGGGAGGGCTGCAGGAGAAAACATGGACACAACCACCATAAAAAAAATTCGGCCAAGCCACTTCTCACAACAAGAAAATTTTTCCGTAGGGCTCACTGTGCTTCATCCTGCCCTTCATAATGATGCGACCGCCTGAGCGTTGCCCAATCAATCAGACCACGGTCGTCATCAGGAAGTGCGTCCGACCGTTGTCCCTGCTTTCGCCAAACCGGCAACCACATAAGTGTTACGGATAAGCCCAATGCCATACACCCGTACAACGCGACTTGTTTTCCTGTCACTGCGGATCCAATTGAAAGATCTTGTCCAATCGGCAGAAAAGCCGACAAGGAGTATGCCGGTGACGGTGTGGCAAAAGCCCCACTACGACTTACTTGGTTCGGGGGATCCTGAATACCCAGAGCGCTACGAGCCGCACCGTGACCCGGATACCGAGTAATCGTGACCACAGCACGACCCCACGGCTCAGTTGCAGGAACCAATCCTGCAACAAGCACACGCAGCCGCTCAATTTCAGAACTCGCTGGATCTGTGACGTTTTCGTAAATCTCTTCACGCAAACGGTCAAGGTACGTTTCAGGAATTGCCACAGAAACATGGACGACCTGCCCAACATTCTGCTTGCGTTTCGCACTTCCAAGGCCAACGCCGACAATACCAGGAACGTTCGCTGCAGCCCTCACATTACCCTTTGTTTTCTCTTTGTCCTGAACATTATCAACCACCTGTTCAATGGCAGACGCGTTCACCTCAACAAAAACGCCGGGGATGAAAGCCAGTGCCTGACGTATTTTTGCCGTGACATGCTGCTCATACGCAACAGCTCTGGCTCGATCTGGGTCTGCGGTAACAAATTCAGCATCCGATACCAAGGGACCATCAAAAACTTGCCCGCTTCGCAGATCGGTAAGTGCCACTTGCTCAACACGAAGGCCCGCAATCGAAGAGGCAACGAGTACACGAATCGCCTGAACTCGATGTCGATCCAGTTCTTCACCGGGCTCCGTACGGACGCTGACACTCGCCGTTTGTGCGTCTTCCTTTGCATTGCGAAATAGGCCCTCTGGATTACTTCCGGAATAGAGAACAGCAGCCTGCTCAATTCCTGGCATCGTCCGAATTACTAGCGACAACTCTTCCTGAGTAGCAACCCGCACCAACTCCGCCTGTGTTTCCTTGCTCCGCCAAGGGCTGTCACTTTCAACGGCTCGTCGCAGACTTCCACCGAATTCTGGCGGCAATGCGCCTGCATCAACAAGTGCCCTCAGATAGCCACTCTGGCGACCGCCATCCACATAAAGACGACCATCAACTACGCGATATGAATCAAGACCAGACCGATCAAAGACTGCCTCGATATTTGCGAGATCAGCCGGGCCAAGAACCGCCCCTGCGAGCAATTCAACTTCAGCAACCTCCTCCTTCTTAGGAAAATCAATAAACAGGCCGCCAGCGACTGCAGCAAGCAGCAGAAAAAGCAGACCAATTACTTGAATAGGCCGCACACCAGACTGACGTCTTAAACCATCTTCGATTGCTGCATCCATGCAGAAATCTCCATTCCAGAAAGGCGAAAATTACGCAGCCATTCGCTGCGAGACCATCTTTGGGATACGTAACGTCACCGCCACACCACCCTCGGCACAATCATCAAGCCGTACATCTCCTCGAACCTGATCAAGCAACTTCTGCTGAGCAACTACATGTACGCTACCGACAACGCCTCCACCAAGACCCTGTCGCTCCGAAAGCGATGGGCCGCTGTCAGCAATCTCAATCTCGATGCAGTCCGGATAATCAACACTTGTAACCAGAACTTCTGCAGTACGTGCCATCGCAGCATTACCAGCAGCGGCTCGTACAGCATCACGGAGCCACACGTTGAGCAACTCTTTCAGGACAGCCGTATTGCCTTCGAACTTATGGGCACGAGGGACATCAACTGCCACATGGGGCAAAGGCACCCCTGTATCAGCATGATGCCGCTGCAAATCACTCACAACGTCTCCTACAATGCCATGTAAAGCCAACCCGTGGTCCCAACTGCTACCAGAATGCAGTGCTTTTATCGGTTCCTTCATCATAGAGCCTTCTTACTTGGAGCCTGTCCGAACTAGACAAGAGCGGTTACTTGATCATTTGGCACACGGCAAACTTCATCCATAATCCACCGATCAATATCACAAACAATATCTGCCAACTGCACCTGAGGAAATCCGTTTTTGCTTTTATTCCGGTACACACGAAGTGATAAAAGTCCGCCGGCAGCATGAAAGAGTCGTAATGTTGTATCGATTTCACGAGCCATTAGTGAATTCGCTGTGTTAGCTCTTTCGTCACAGCACAGCATCATCGGCAACGAGCGGACACAGTCAAACTGACCAAGCAAGCCTTCATTGAAAGGAAATTGGCCATTTACCGAAACAACACCAGCAAATGATTTTGGGTTTTGACACGCCAAGCGAAAAGCATTTTCTCCACCTGCTTCGACACCAACAAGATAAACTCGACGGGGGTGGATACTATATCGATCAATCATCTCGTCGATTGCTTGAAAGCAACTCTCAGAATCAGATGGAACAGCAGGCACCACCGCAAGATAGTTTCGCAGGCTCATCCGCATCATCGTGCGACCTAAATCAAAGGCCACATCATTCGACTGGGGAAGCCACACCAGCAGTGGATAGTCATACCCTGGCTCGTAACCGAGAGGTAAAAACACACGATCCTGTTCAACCTGAGGCTGCACGCAATACTCGCTACTCAGGCGATTCTCACTTGATGACACATCATGTCCCCCACTGCGATCTTCCATCCAGTGGTTACTTTGATAAACCATTCCAGCTCCTCTGCAAAACCATCGATGCATGCACCAATTTTGTTAACTGGGCTTCTGTCACCACAAACAATCCTGCTCATGGCAATATGCTCCGGGTTTTTAACGCAGTCGCACACTCCGGGCAATGGCAGCCTAGCCCAGTAAAAACAACGTGCACTGAAAGAAACTATGAGAGACGAGGGGGTCTGGGGGCTTTGGCTAGCCCGTTAGTCGCCCCATGACAGCGACAAGCTCTCGAACTGCATCGATACTTTTCTCCAAAGCCGCTTTTTCATCGGGCAAGAGTGAGAGTTCGATAATCTTCTCTACCCCACAACCACCCAAGATGACTGGGACACCTACAAAATAACCACCAACGCCGTATTCAGAATCACAATAGGCCGCACAAGGAACCAGCCTTTTTTTATCCCGAACGACGGCCTCAACCATTTGGGCACTTGCTGCAGCTGGAGCGTAATAGGCACTACCTGTCTTGAGTAAACCAACAATTTCAGCACCGCCTTTTCGCGTACGTTCCACAATTGAATCAAGCCGTTCACTAGCTATCAATTGGGTGACTGGAATACCTCCAACGCTTGTGCAGCTTGGAATTGGGACCATCGTGTCGCCATGCCCACCAAGAAGGATTGCAGTAATATCTTCTACACTTACACCCAATTCCATGGCAAGAAATGCACGGTATCGTGCCGTGTCAAGAATGCCCGCCTGACCTAGCACGCGTGAAGGTGGAAAACCGAGCACTTGAAATGTCCGTTGCACCATCGCATCGAGTGGGTTCGACACAACAATTACGATCGCATCGGGACTGGTATTTTTGATCTGCTGAGCAACATCACCTACGATTTTTGCATTTGTGGACAAGAGGTCGTCCCTGCTCATACCGGGCTTCCGAGCGATCCCGGCAGTGACCACTATGACATCACTCGCAGCGGTATCGGACCAATCAGTTGTTCCGGTAATCTTCGAATCAAAACCCATGATTGGCGAAGCCTGAAAGAGATCGAGTGCTTTGCCCGCCGGCATTCCTTCAGTTGCTGGGATATCGAGAAGAACAACATCACCTAACTCTGCGGCGGCACACCAATGTGCGGTCGTGGCCCCAACGTTTCCAGCACCAATAATTGAAATTTTGGCTCTTCTCATTTCCCTACCTCTCGATTGAATCTAAAGACCTATTTTGACCACACATACTGGGAATGCCCTAGACTCATCTAAGGGAAGCACACCCGGCTTTTCGAAAACGCTTTGATTCGGAAAATCAACTGAAAGCCTGTTACAAAAGCGTCTCTGAGGGTTAAGTGTTGCGAATCTTGCAGAATCAACAAGCGATGGACAATTCGACCGAGAAATCCCATGATCTGCAACTGATTCTGCTGCCCAAGAGTCTTATGGAAGTTGAATTTGATCAGGAAGCGTATCTATCGATCGAGAACGACGCCTACTCTGAAAAAACCCTTTCATAATCCAGCCAACTAGGGCGAGGGCAGTGAGCACCGGCAACCAAGTCATTCCGCCAGGAAAACGCAATGGCTGTTTAGCGGGCAACCAAGACAGGCTTTTTCCTATGAGCAGCGGTGACTCCTGAGGCCGCCCCTGACCCGTTCCATTCTTCTGGCGACTTAATCGCTGCGTGACATATCGGTATCGTTTAAAAATAAAGCCAGCAATTTGAACTGGTTCGTTCACTTGTTCCCCAATTGGCAACCCCTGAGGCAGTTCTGTGCAGCAGTAAACAATTGGGTACGTGTCCTGAAAGTCGTCACCTATCTGGAGTAAAGGAGTCGCAACAAACACGAAAATCTCCCAGTAGTGATCACTTCCAAGCACATCCTGATCTCGAGCCGATTCCACATAAACTTTTGTAATGCGACGAGCTGTTCCATCAAGTACTATCTGATCACCACGATGCTGCCGCAACCAGTCACTGGCAGGATCAAGCAATGACACAAGTGACATGTCATCAACTGGTGGGCCGTCAGGAATTTCAGCCTGTCCTATGCTGGCCGAAAGGCTGGTATAGAACGCTTCTGCTTCGGACGCTTTTAAAGGCACACCGTCATCAACAGACGTGAACAGGCCATAGTCCATACCAAGTCTTCCCAACGGTGTCTGCGGCCACCAATTCAGTCTCGGAGCTACTGCAAGAATCGCCTTTTCGTTTCCGGCATCTACTACAACGTCCGGAATATGGAGTAAAAACACTGATGCCCCACCCGCTTCATGAAAGTCAGTACCAACAGGCAGGCCGACAGGAAGTTCCGGCACTACGATCCACACCTTCTCTGCGTGGTCCAACTGGAGTTGCACCGCGAAGAGGTCCTCCGAATTCGTAATCACGGCCACATCGTCTGGCACAGCTATTTTGATAACCTCTATAATCTGGCCGCGCATACGAACTAATCGGCACTGCTCCTGATACTCATTCGCTTGACTTCTTTGAAACGCCAGAGAACTGTCTTCCCAAGCCTGACGCCATTGATTTGGAGCCCGTTGAAAACGGTCTAACATCCGAACGACCAACTGGAATTCAGCACTTGAGAGAGAGAACCCCTCTCCGTTAGTGACATCTGCAAATTGCTCCTGTACGTACGTAGGAGAAAGACCCCACGTCGAAAAATATTCCACTGGCGACTGAACGGCAGATAACGCAGTTCCGACGGTAAACATGAACAGAAAAACGAGTGCGATTGCACTTTGCATTCGTGCGTAAAAAAATCGCAGGTTCTCAGGTCGATACACTTGGCACATGATTTTCATGCGAACTTCCCGAAGAACCAGCAGAACCATGCGCCGCGTTGGTTGCAGGGACAACGATGTTGGTGGCATCGCCACCTTCAGCATGCTGTTGCCGCCGCATCTCTCGCCAGACATAAAGACCGAATGATCCAGCAAGCGTGAATGGCATGGCAATCATCAAAAGAATGCTATAAAAATATCCACGCGCTATATTAGCACCCTCACTGTCAGCTGCCTGGAGCCCGTCCTTGCAGGTTGGGCACCCCCACGCATCACTCCCGACGGCAATGACAAAAAACAACACGAATACCAATACCTGCATAGTCCGTTTCATACTTTTATTATAGACGATTCGTCGCACCAAGACAGGGACGATCATGTTCTACTCAGAGCCGGCTAAAACAAAGCCTTCGGAGGCTTTTACCAATTTTCACGCAACGCCCAACGTTGTCTCATCACAAAATAAAGCGTTTCAGCTACAGACCATCAAGCTGGCTATTCGCATGCGTCAAAGCGTTATCTAAAACCAAATAACACAAACCATCAACCAATCCATCGATCTTTAAAAAACTCACTCTTGGATGGTTTGGTTTTTATGCCAAACAACGACACGTACATTGTTTTCTGAGTACTGTTTCAGCTTGGCTTTCTTGACTCGGAAAAAGAATGTACACCATAAAGTAAATGATCACACCTGTTACCGAGACATATAACCAGATTGGCAACGTAATTTTCCCAAGCTGCCGATGACGATCCCAACTACCTCGAAACGCAAGAACGAACATGGCAATTGCCAGCACAGGAACCGCGACCGCAAGAATGATGTGAGACGCTAAGATGCAGAGATACACCACTCGTACCACCCCTTGGCCACCAAACGAAACATGCCCAACAAGATAGTGATAGGCCAAATAAGAGATGAGAAAAATCGTTGAAACTGAGAAAGCCGCAACCATAACCGCCCGATGAGCTTTCCAGTTACCACGTGCAATGAGGACCCATCCCACAACGAGAAGTACTGCCGCGATTCCATTAAGCACTGCGTTGAGCGTAGCAAGCGGATGAATGGCCAAAGGCAAACCGTATTCCATCAGTTCACTTTCTGTGTGACCGCTGTCGCATTATCCTCTGCGAGAACATCACGAATAAGTTTCTTCAGTCGTTCCACTCTGTCTTCCTGCAGCAGGTGATAACTGCCGCGGAGCCGGCCCTTACGGTCAAAGACGACGCCTCGTTCAGAATGTACGCCTACCTCTACCGGTAATATAAGAGTCTTGGTGCCCACCCGTTTAATAACATCCATATCACCAGTCAAAAACTTCCACCTTTTAGGATCTGCCTCAAAACGATCGGCATAGTGCTCCAGCGCAGCAGGAGTATCGTTCTCCGGATCACAAGTCAGACTAACGGCAACAAAGTTTGGGTCCTCTATTTCACGAAGAATATCAGCGATCGCCTGATTTTCTCGAAAACATGGTCCTGGACAATTGGCGAAAAAGACACTGCCCATCCAGACTTTGCCTTGTAGATCTGCCGAATCGAATTGATTTCCTTCTTGGTCTGTCAGCACAAACCTCTCTGCGGGCTCACCCGGTGGAACAGAAGCCACCTCAGCGGCATTCTCACTATTATTAGTCCCAACGGGCTGCGAACGGGCAGGTGCTTTTGTCAAATCGCCTGCACCGCCACAGCCGATGAAGCCGATGGCCAGCAGCACAAGGAAAGGAGCCACTCGCTGTTTTTTAACTAGTTTATTCGTGTTCATGCTTCTCAACTTCACCGGATGACTCAGCAGATGCAGCTTTCTCTAACAGCAACACATCGGAACCGCGGGCCATGTGGAGAGCACGTTCCTGGGAAACCATACGATTCCGTAGGCCAATGTCTGGTATCAACATAATAGCAAGGAAGATAGCCATCATAGCTGCCGGAATCGTGAGCACGTACTTCCAGTTGGCCTCCCATAAAACATGCATAAAAAAGAGCACAACAAGTAATGCCTTCGTACACGAAACTGCCATCATGAAGGCCCAGCCGACCTGCGGCTCATCTCTCCATGGCCAATACGAGGAATAGGTCAAGAACGACATTGTTGTTAAAAAGCATAGGGCAACGAATACAGCCATATACTGCATAATTCCGCCATGCCCTTCATGTACTTGCTCATCCTTTACGACATTTTTAGTCTCTTCTGGCAACTTGCCTGGTGAGGTAATTGGCCCGTGCGTTACGTTCGGACGTTCAGGGGACTCTGAATTGCTCATAACTGCCTTCTTACAAAGTGTTTTGGAGTCTTCCTAACGAATACATTCAAAACAAATACAAAAGTGGAAAAAGAAATATCCAAACGAGATCGACAAAATGCCAGTACAAGCCAGCATTTTCAATCATACCAGCGGCTGCAGGGCCCAGTTCATAAAGAAGCAAAATACTAAATACAATCAATCCAACAATGACATGGACCGCATGAAAGCCAGTCAGAAAGAAATAGGTACTCGCCCACATATTCCCTCCGGGTATCACAGCCGGTAATTGAAGCCAGGCAAATGTATCATTGAGTCCACCGCCATGGTCATGACTATCGGCACCTTCTCCAGGAAGTGGCATGATTTGATCAGCGACAACGGCAAGATCGAACGCCTGCTGATCAGGATTGTTAACCATGTCTTTGACTTGCTTCAGGCGACGACGTCCAGTTAGCTCAGCATCTGAAAGTTCGCTTTCAGGACGCCCGTCAAGCTCTTTTATCTTTGCAAGGATTGCCGGGTCACTCAGCCTTGCCCGCACTGCTGAACCGTAATAGAGATCAGGACGCTCATAGATTCTTCCACGTGGCGCCCAAGGGTAAATCCCGTGGTCAAATTTGGATGCGTATTCATAAGCTTTCACGCCAAGAAAAAGAGTGCCTAAGATGAGTGTAAGAAGCATCCAGGCTTTTGCGAGTGATTGCTTGTTCGCTCGCGCCGCCTCAAGTGCAAGCACGACAGTAACACTAGAGCAAATGAGCACAAATGTATTGAAGGCACCTATCGGCTCGCTTAAGTGAACATGATGTGGCTTCGGCCATACCGCTGCGCCAAAACGAAGGACAACGTAACTGCCCAGCAAGGCCGCAAAGAACATAATCTCTGTCGACAAAAACAGCCACATGATGAGTTTGCCTCGCGAGAGAGGCAAACCAGGTTGATACTGAAGAACTGGCCCGTGGTGTCCGTGACTTTCATGACCTATCGATGCAGCTGGAGCATTCATAAAACGTGTCAAATATCTTGAGTTGTGGAGAATTCAAAAACAAAGATGAACTAGAGATACGAGCCTGACAATACCTTTGGGGCACTAAAAGCTACTGCAGACGTCATAAGAATCAAAAGTACACCCAGTGAAGTAAAGAGAAGAATACGAGCAGACCGATCGTCTCGTCGCAAAGCAAAGTTTACGGAAACGAGCACATAGACGGTAGATGCAATTGCTGCAGTGAGAAACATCCGAATACTGCCGCTGGGTACTGCTATTGCCAGGCTCACAGGAATCATTGCGAGAGATGCTGCTAACGACTGTCCTGCCGCCCGCAGACCGCTTGGGTCGGTAACAGTCAGCATTTTAAGACCTGCAAGACCATACTGTTTACGATAGAGCCAGGCAATTGCCATGAAGTGAGGGAACTGCCACAGATAAAGCACTGTGCCAAGAGCTGCTACAGCGAGTGTTGCAGAAATGTCGCCGGCAAGCAGTTGCTGCGGACCATCTGCAGCAAGCCAGCCGATTGCAATCGGTAAGGCACCTGCGACAGCGCCAACCGCTGTATTCAGTGGGGTGATTTTCTTCAGTGGCGTGTATACGCAAACGTAAAGAATCCACGTAAGCATCGCCGCGGATGCAGCCTGCAGGTTTCCGGCCAACCACACGCATCCGCTCCCTCCAAAGAAACCCACTCCAACGAGAAGCCAAGCAGAACGATTTGATAGTCGTCCAGCAGCAAGAGGCCGTGACGCAGTGCGCGCCATCAGCCTATCTGTATGTCTCTCCAGAATTTGATTTGCGATACTTGAACTTGCTGCTACGACTGCTGTGCCAAACAAAACGCCGACAACAGACAACCAATTCAGCTCATGAGAAGCTGATGTAAGCCACATTGCCGCAAACACGGTCACGAGCACCAGCATTGCAATGCGCGGCCTGACTAGCTGGGAAACATCCGCAATCACAGAATGTCGTACAACATCATGAGGATGAGTTGTTACGTCAGCAACAACAGATGATGAAGGAGAGGCGAGATGATGTGGAGCGACTAACTGCGTCACGCTAATACCCTCCGCCGAGAAACCAGATTGACACCTGACGCCTCAGGCAGCCCACCACTCACAATACAATAGACAACGCTTGCCCCGAGTATCATCATGCCCACAAGGACATGACCGGTCACAATAAGTGATGACAGACTGCTTCTCGCAACAACGACAGCACTTGTCTCAGGAACCCTACTGGCAATAGAGTCCGGTAGCAAACCAAGAGGCAACCCCCAACTCACAACCCATGCGCCAAACCCGAGAAGAACTTGGCTACAAACGAAAAAAAGAATAGCCGATGATAAAAATCGGCGGCTGCCATCTCGAGGACTGCCGGTGACTAACAGGCCAAACGATTCACATACAGCAGCCAAACTTAACGCTGCAACTGTCGCGGCACCAACAAGATGAAACAAAACGAGCCAACGAAACGTACTCGGTCCCACCGCTGGGTCCAAATGCCGCAACTGAGCACCAGCTACAAGTTGAATGTAGGAGGCAAACAGAAGACCGCTTGCAATCCACCCACCGAGAGACATTCCTGAAGCAGCATTCTCCAAACATGCTCGCTTGTTCTGGAATCGTCGCGATGTCAGCGTAGCAATAGCCACCGCAACCGAGAAAAACAGTGGACCCGTACACGCATGAACTTTGGCGACGGTTTTGTCGTCAAGCAACACCCGAAGACCCCCGAGTACGCCTTGCAGCACGACGAGGAATACTGCTGCGACGACCAAACCACGAACCGTAGAAGATTGGTTCGTCTTCCAGATGGCAACGGCCAGAACAAGTGTTATGACGCCAACGGAAGCACCAAGAAGTCTGTGGCCATGCTCCAGAAAAAGATCCCATGGGCCAAAAAACCATTCAGCAAAGGGGAAAAGAAACATGTTATGTCCATATGTTCCTGGCCAGTCTGGAACGGCCATCGCTGCCTCATACGTGGTAACAAGCGCACCAAAGGTGAGCAGCACGCCTGTTACGGCAACAAGGCTGCACGCAATCCAATGGGCCACGTTCGGGCTCTTGACTGCATTGAACTCATGGCTTTTGGTTTCTGACATGGCATTACATTGAGAGAAAACAACATTTAATGCGCCGCTGCGGCGGCGGCCGCTGCAGCGGCATTAGGAGGATCCGTCTGCATGAGGTGATCAGACTCAACCCCAGGCACTGAATACTCATACGGCCCACGGTGCACAATTGGCTGGAAGTCAAAATTACCATGGCCGGGAGGGCTCGGTGCCGTCCATTCCAGGGTATTTGAATTCCAAGGATTCCGGCCAGCAACTGGACCGTAGAACATACTCCAAAAGAAATTAACCGCAAAAATGATCTGACTTGCGACCATACCAATTGCGCAGTAGGTCATGAAAGCGTTGAGTGGCTGCAGATGATGGAACGTCTCGTAGTGGTACGCGTCCGCAAGCCTACGGGGGAAACCAACTGCCCCTAGAATATGCATCGTAAAGAATGTGCCGTTCAGGAAGATGAAAGTGAGGAAGAAATGCACTTTGCCCCAGAACTCATTCATCGTTCTTCCAAACATCTTTGGAAACCAGAAATATATAGCCGCCCAAACACCCATCGCCGTACCAGCAAAAAGCACATAGTGGAAATGAGCAACAATGAAATATGTGTCATGGATAAAGATATCAACGGGAGTTGCCGCCATGAAAATCCCAGACAATCCCCCGATGATAAACATGGAAACAAACGACAAAGCAAACAGCATTGATGTTGTAAATTGAATCCGGCCAGCCCAGATTGTCCCAAGCCAATTGAATGTTTTCACCGCACTAGGCAACGCTATCATCATTGTTGAAACCATAAAAGTAGTTCCAAGAGCGGGATTCATGCCGGACATAAACATGTGGTGTCCCCAGACGATGAAACCCAGCCCGGCAATTCCGGCAACCGAATAGACCATTGGTCGGTAACCAAACAAGGGTTTTCTGGCGAAGCACGTGAGAATATCCGAAACCATACCCATTGCCGGCAGGATCATGATGTACACGGCGGGGTGGCTATAAAACCAGAACAGATGCTGCCACAGTAGCGGCTGCCCTCCACCAGCGGTCGCAACAGCATTGTTCACAATGTTGCCCTCAGGGGTGAAAAACCCGGTGCCGAGAGATCTATCAGCTAATTGCATGAAGCCCGCCGCAGTGAGCACAGGGAGTGCAAAAGCTTGCAGAACAGCGGTGATAAACATGGCCCAAATTGTCATAGGCAAGCGGAACATTGTCATACCTGGAGCCCGCATGAGAATTATTGTTGTCATGTAGTTGACGCTTCCAAGCATTGAAGACACGCCAACAAAAGTCAGTCCAACAAGCCAGAGTGTTTGCCCCCATCCGGCGCCAGGAGACGAATTCACATTTGTGGCAAGGGTCGGGTAACTCGTCCAGCCACTTGAAGCCGCACCACCTTCAACAAAAAAACTTGCCCCAAAGGCAATGAAAGCTGGCCACATAAACCAATAGCTCAGCATGTTGAGTGTTGGAAACGCCATGTCATCAGCGCCAATCATCAGCGGGATAAGGAAGTTACCAAACGCACCTGCAAGTATCGGGATGATCACGAGAAAAATCATCACTGTCGCATGCATCGTGAAGAGCATCGTGTAGAACTCTGGCGCCATCTGCCCACCTTGTTGAGCAAAAAGCTTTCCAACAACAGGAACGTCTGACCATGGCCAAGCAACCTGCCAACGCACCGCCAGCGCCAGCAGACCACCAATAAGGAACCAAAGAAGTGTTGAAAACAAAAACTGAAGACCAATAACTTTGTGATCTTTCGAGAAAACATATGTCGAAAGAAACGTCGACAGCTTTTGCGAGGAAGACGGCTGCGGATGCACGTGAGTTTCTTGCTTCTCGGGTGCATCCTGAACGCTTGTCAATTTGGTTTCTACGGTACTCACGGCTAACCTCGTTGGTGAAGCAGTTGTCTAAAAAAGTTATTATCTTGGCCAAAACCTTCAAATTTTACTCGACACTAAGTCTCGGTCTTACTCGGCTGGGTAGCCTCTTGTTCCTGATACTTGACTTCGAGCCACTGTTCAAATGACTCACGCGACTCAAACGTCACCCTGCCCTTCATCTTGTAATGACCCCAGCCACAAAGCTCAGCACAGACGATGTCAAACACACCTTCCTCTCTGGCTTTAAACCACACGGGGATTTTCATGCCAGGCACAGCGTCCTGCTTGATCCGAACATTCGGCAGAAAGAAACTATGCAGGACATCCATGCTCTTTAACTGAATCAAAATGTCTTCATCGATCGGAAGATGAAGATCATTCACGAGATGCAGGTCGTCAGGAGTACCCAACATCCCGTCACGCCCAGGATAACGAAGTCTCCACTCAAACTGACGCCCTATAACTTCTACGGTTGGAGCCATATTGGGTCTTCGCATTTTGACGTCAGCCCACGTGTTCATCTGATAGATAGCTAGGAACAATAAAACAGCAGCTGGAATAACTGTCCACACCACCTCCAGCACATGACTACCATGTCGATATTTCACTTCGGCCTTATCATTTTTTTCATCGTATTTCCAAATGAACCAGAAAAGACACAGTTCTGTTGCTATAAAAACGATTCCGGTGAGCCCGAGGATAAAGTAAAACAAACCATCTACCGCAGCACCATGCTCGGAAACATCTTTTGGGAGCCAGATGTCATACGCTGGCGCAACCGCAAACGTAATGACTCCTAAAATCGGAACCAATAAAAAGAGCAGACTCCAAAATAGTCCGGCTAAACGCTTCATCCCTCTGGTCTCCAAATAAAATATTTCAACTTGTTCCGGTCAGTTTATTCAATTCACATACGATCCCGGGCAGCCATCGGCCGGTCCACTCCAAGCGTTCCGTTGAAGTCATACGGTAGTGACTTGATGTAGTTCACAATGTGCCAAATATCCTCAGGGGGCACGGTGCCTTTTGCAGCTGGCATTGGCGCTCCATTAATCCCAGCATGAATCCTGTAGTAGAGATCGATCGGACGCATCCCGCCGCGGTAGACACCCTGACGCAAATTTCTGGGACGGATCATCCGGGGACGCAACGCGTTTCCATCTAACACCGTCTCAAAACGATCGAGCCACGCAAGTTCCATTCGATGCTCGTCTCGCTCTTCAGCAGACATGTCCCATGTCGACACCTTTTCGGCCTGCTTCATACCACCTTCTACTGTTTTGTGTGCCTGAACGACAACTTTGTTCCAGTCGTCATAATCATTGGCTTGACCATCACCGAGACCACTCACACCGTGGCACTTCACACAATTTGCTTTATTCCCATAAAACAATTCTTTACCCTTAGCAATTGACGCGACCATATCGATGTCCGGGGACATCTCGGGGACTTCGATGACTGCATCATCGGCATCCGCCCATCGTGCGACAACTGGGTCAATGATCTCCTCAAACAAGAATTCACGGGACTGCGGAAGCACTCCTTGGTCTTCATCATCAAGCTCAAAATACGCCCGCATAAGTGACAACTCGACTTCACCTCTCATGCTGAGATACTTCACGTACTCAACAAGGGCATCAATTTTCGCGTCGCTTAAAAGAGCAAAGGATGGCATTGAGCTGCCAGCCAACCCATTATGAAGCACCATAACTAAATCATCATGAGTCGGTTTATCGGCTCGTTCTGTGCTCTTGAATTTGAATACACCAGGACGATAGTCCCTCGGATAAGGATTCAGAAAAGCCGCAGTCGGGCCCATACCGTCGCCCGTTACGCCATGACAATGAGAACAATGTTCCCTATACAAACCATTTTTCCTACCAACGATATCGCTCCGAACAGGGCCAGCAGCGAGCTTAAGTTTCTCCATATCCAAGTTGCACTCAGGAGGAACTCGCGGGTCATCAGGGGTTCCAAAAAGTGCAGCGAGAATCGTTGCAACTTGCTTCTCCTGGGACGCTGTGAGTTGTTGCTTTGACGATTCAACAAGATTCAGCCTAAACGAAGCCGCCGGAGTTTTGCCGCAACCGGTTGTTAATAAAGAAATCAAGACAAGACATGTCCCGAAAAGCAAGTATGAAACTCTTGCTCTCAATATTTCTGTATACGACAGGCTCCCTGCGATCACGTTGTTCACAACGATTGACTCCATTTTTTGTTCAGACTTTCTCTTTTCCATTTCAATAATAGACCCGCGAAATATGACTTGGAGCCAGCCCCCTTCTGACGAGGGAGTCGATGCTTGCCTGCATCAACCACTAATCGCATTAGCCGGTATCTCAAGCGTCCCAAGATCACGAGTTTCATCTTCCTTCAATGTTATTTTAAACCGTCCTTTTGAATTCCATTGCAGTTTTGGTTGATCAAGATCCAACGCACCACCGCGGCCAGTCGCCCGTTCATGCCAAACCTGAAACTCAAGCGGTTCTCCCGCAGGAAGATCTGGTATTTCAAATGTTCCATCACCAGAGGAAACCGCTACATACCCATCTTCACGAAAAACCGCATAAGCCTTCATCCACGGATGGATGTTGCAGGTCACAGAAACTGGCAGGCCAGTTTCCCGACTCGGTGTGAAGACGGTCGAATCGCCCGAGGGGATGAGCTGATTAAAACTCGTCCCCGAAATATTTGTGTTATGACCGATTGGATCACTATTTTTCACATCAACCTCCTGACCAACCCGTGCTGCAAAAACAGGCGTGAGAAACTCACAGTTTTTTTGATCCATAACAAGTTTCTCTGTCGCCGACTCGTTTTTTACGCGGCTTGACTTCCGCAGGAAAATTACAACATTTGCGAGCCCTTTACTCGACTCGTCTACGATCAGGCTCTGCTCAAAGAGTTGCATCCCATCCTTCGAGCAAACGGCGGTGTCTTTGTCCACCACCAATGCTTTCGGGGCCCCAGGACTTCCGGTGAAAACAAACTGACCCTTAAGTGAGGCCCACCCAGTGCCCTGAACTTGCTCTTCAGATTTCCCAGAGTCACCAGACTCTTTTTCAAGAGCCTCACGCAAATCGAGTGCAGCAGCCATGTCTGGCGACGGGCCATTAACTCGTTTTTGGCCGCACCCAAGGCAGAGTGACACGGCAAATAATAGAAGCAGAATTTCGTAATAACGTCTCAGCATTTCACTCGATTCTCGTATTCTCCAAAAGGCTAATGACGCCAACTCTGGCCCATTATCTACTTTAGTTAAACATTTTGGCATCAATAACAATCTCACCAAGATCTGTTCCACCATCTTCCACAGTGAAATCTATTCGACCTCTTTTCGCAGAAGTCTTTTTTCCCCCCAGCGAAAACTCGTCAAGGTACCCGCCTTTTTCGTGCCAAAGTTGGAATTCAAGCTCCTCACCAACTGGAAGATTCTCGATTTCAAAACTGCCATCTGCACCACTTACTGCGCCATATGGGTTCGGTCGAATCACCAGGTACGCTTTCATCCAAGGATGAATGTTGCATGTCACCGACGCTGGAATAGCTTCGTCACTGCTGAACGTTACGTCCGACGAACCATTGCTCGGCACTAGACTGTTGCTTGGTGAGTTCTTCATTGTCGCAATGTTGCTGTTATGGCCAACTGCATCGGAGTTCTTAATCGTCAGCGTTTGTCCTGTTTGGACAAATCCTACATGTGGCTCAAAGCGACAATCTTTGTTGTCTAAAACAGTTGGATCAGCCTTTGATCCATCAGCCAAATCAGGGTGCACCGTGACATCCTTTGAGCGAACAAAAAGAACCACATTTGCAATTCCCTTGTCATCCGAAACAACAAGTTCTTCGTTTACGAGTTTGTGCTTACCACACACCTCAACATCCTTATCGGCTGTAATCTCAACAGGTGCTGGTGGAGTACCATCAAACACGAACCTGCCTTTGAGACTTGCCCACTCGGCACCTTGAGCAAAACCCGTAAGTGCAAACGCAAATAAGCCGACAAACAAACCGGGCATAACAATTGAATTTCGATCGACGCCCACAGAATTCTTGCTACGAGCCATGCTGAAATCCTTTCAAAGGGGAGATTCTACTTGAGTTACGGTTCTATAGGCCTTTACACCACCAGTTGGCAATGTCGCAGAGCCTAAATTTTTGGTATCGACCGAATCGGCACTAGCACTCGCCGCTGTAATGTCGTCTGGCGACGGGCTGGCCACTTTCGCCTGTTCTTCAGAGGCTTCGGGCGGTTGCTCTGGCGACCCCTCACGAGCCTGTTCTTCAGCCGGAGGCGATGCTGCCTGAGGTAAGTATGGCTCTAATGAAAATTGTCGTTTGGTAAATTCATCGTAGTGCATGAGCAAGTCAGTCAGAGCACCAAGTTGTTGCTCGCTGTCACCGACGTAGAGATCTTGGCTCACCGGCTTGTCATACGGGATGTTCACAGGCATGCCTGTATACGGAAGATACCTCTTGGGGTTAGCTATCCAACCATGGACGTAGTCGGGACGAAGACGCTCATGGACCCGCTCAAGTTGTGGCGCAAGTGCTTTCAGACTCCCGGCCGGTGCGTAATCACCGACCAGATGGCACTTCACGCAATAATTATTATTCGTAACTATTCGCATTGCTCCATCAAGGTGGCCTGGGTGCTTTTGCTCAGCAATATCAACCGCAGATTCATCAAGACGCGGGTCGTAGACATACGGATATTCCGCTCCATCAACCGCAGAAAAGTAATCAACCAAGGCAGCTGCTTGGCTTGACTGAAGATTGAACTTAGGCATTCTCAAAACAGCAGCTGGCCGGATTGGATGCGGATTCAAGAAAAATTTGTGCAGCCATGGAGACTGGACCTTTTTGCCTTCACCAACAAGTGGCGGAGGAAGCCAGCCCCATGCATCACTCGGTTTGACGTTGGGGTTAATTGCCTTCTCATCCTCAATAACAACCGGGAAGAGCAGTCTCGCAAGGTCGCCACCCTTTGCTGGATAATGCTTCCCAGCCTTGATCGCATCTTCTGGAACAAATACATTCGGCCCTCCAACAAGTCTCGCCTCACCATCGATAAGAGCATCCTCCCAGAGCATGACAGGACGATGAAAGATGACATCTTCTTCATCTGGCTCCACGGGAATACCATCCTCATCAACAAGTTGCGGGTTACCCGTTTCAGGATCAAGGATCGGCATCCCAACAAGCGAAGTCCGTCTTCGACCAGCTGAGTTTGTCTCAAGCGATCCTCGAACTTGCTCTGGTGAAAAATGCCCCTTAAAGAAAGGGTAGTCGTTGAAAGCCGGAGGACTGCCCATTGTCTCAGGCTCGTACGCAAGGTCCCAACGGTCCATCTGTAACGTGTGGCATCCTGAGCAATTGAACCGTTCGGCTACCACCAGACCATCAAGCCTTGCCTTCTCACGAGGCGTCGGACTGTACACGAATTCACTTGCAGGGGGGTCGGCAACGAGACCAAGAACAAACGTCATCACTTCTTCCCTTTGTTTTTCATTAAACGGGAATTGTGGCATTCGATACCGCTCGTTGTAGCCCTTGTTTTCAACCTTTTTGTAGTCGTAACTTCGAGGGCGTCGCAGTTTCTGCCAGAGGAACCCTTCTCGCTCGTGGGCGAGCAACTTTTCCAAGAAATACCCTGTGTCCGGATCGAGGCTTTCCGGTGAAACATGCGCTCCATCTTCGCCAACACCATACGCCAGGTCAGTGGCAAAAACATCATCCTCCTTCACGCCACCATCACGAACGCCATGCGTTTCATCATTGTGGGCGTCGTGAGGCGAAGCATCTTCGGCACTGCCATTTCCTGCGTGCAAAGACATCATGCCCTTGTGTGGATCGTCGTGATGGCCACCGTGTGAAAGATCATGCATCACAAATTGGACAACTTGCTCAAAAGCAATTCTCGAAGGGTCTTTTCTACCCCAATCAGCAAGTGCTGCACCAGCAGGCTTTGCGTCTTCGAAACCTGGAATGTCATGGCATGAATAACAGGCAAGTTTTCCGATTGTTTTCTTCCCGACATAATTCAGAAGGACTTCATCGCGTTCCGCAGCAGCCAAGCCAACGAATGCAGCCTCATCACCGCGAACAACTGTACCCTCAGGGAGTCCGTCACGAAGAACAGCCGTTGCCTTATTTACCGTATACCGCCCTTCAAGGTAAAGCATCGCAAGTTCTTCAAGCGCTGCTCTCTCGTCATCTGACATTGTTGCTGCGGGTATGCCTTCTGGTTTCCATCCTTGCGTTGACTGCAAGAGGTACGCAACAGCATCCGCCGCTGGATCGCTCACTGAGCCGTCCTCATGTGTCACGGGTTCGAGCAACACATTCGGCATGATTGTCTTGGGGTGATATGCTGCTGGGTTACGAAGCCAGCTGTAGAGCCAACGAACACCGTTTGGTTGGCTGGCAACCTTTGCCCCTATGCGGGACAAATCCGGGCCATGATTACTTTCAGCGGCAGGGAAATCAGCATGTTGATGACACGCCAGACAGCCCCGCACCTCAACAACCTTTTTACCCCGCCCCACATCCGCGGAGGACGTGATGCCTTCATACGGCTCGATATATTGGAACGGCTGACTGCTCGACGTGAGGTAGGCAATCATGGACCGTATTTCGAGAGGCTCGTAACGCTCAGACTCTTCAAGGCCAGCTCCCTCAAGATGCTCCCAAAGCCCAAAAAATCGTGGCATTTTTGTAGACGGCCGAAAATCTTGAGGATTTCGTAACCAGGCATACAACCAATCAAAGCCGACTTTTGAAGCTACGTGCCGAAGACTGGGACCAACCTTCGGAAACTTCCCAGGCGTCTCAGGTGTCTTTAGAAGCGAAGCAAGCACGTGCGTTCGATCTGATAGCTTTGCATCATCACCAAGCGATGCATCTGCATCAATCGCTTCGCGTAGATTTCGCCGAGCGTCATTACCATCAGGGCTTGAGATAACATCCGTAACCCAACCATTGAATGTGGCGTCCATATCTTTCACACCCGGATCAACAGAAACGGCTTGGGCTACCTCATGGTAATTCGGCTCGAGCCGCAAGTCTGGCCCAACCCTCTGATCTGGACCTGACCATCCTTTAATCTCATGACAGCCATAACAACCGTACTGACGAATGAGGTGGTAGCCAGCAACGACTTTGGGCGCCGGTGGTTCTGGAAACCGCTCGCTAGGTTCAAGATCTACAACCTCGTGATGGCATTTCAGACAACTTGATTCCTCGAACCGCTCGGGCAGCATCGGGAAAATCCAGTGATGATTATTGAACCAACCATATTCGTCGTGCCAGACGTGAGACTGTTTGGGAGTATTCGGCGAATGAGAGGCCCACTTGAAACTTGTTGCACTGCCCTGCCCCTGATGACAAATTGTGCAACCAAAGGTCTGCATTGAATGGGGACTGGAATCGCTCACAAACAAATCGAGCCGCGGGTGCGTTGAGTACGGCTGCGGTACACCTCGCTCTACCGCTAACCGTAAATCGGAACCCCATGAAACATTTTCAAGTAAAGCAGAGACTGCCAATTCACGGATAGACGTTCTTCCACCACCAACTTCAGTTATCACATCACCACTTTGAAGGCCCGCAATCGCCGCCGGAGACTCAGGCAAAACAACGCTTACTGTAGGGGCGTCCTCTATGAACAAACCTCGCTCCGCCAGAGAAAAGCCAAAAACGGCTTCCATTTGAGTAGCCTCATTTTCACCTTCAGTGAATGCAGGACGATCCTTGGGCGTCGGGAGAACTATCTCAACCATCGTGGCTTCCGGATACGCCGGCTCTGACGGAGCACCCGGTGCTGATCTAGCCATACCTTGGTGGCACGTCGTACATCTATCAAACCTAGCAACGTCACGAAAATTATTGTTGAGCGTTAGCTTCGGAAGCCAAATTTGATCAACGCGTAGCGGACCATTAAACGCGTCGAGGACGGGTAGCTCTAAAACCGTTTTTCCCACATTCGGCGCCCGATCACTGAGTGTTTTCTGCAGCAATGCTAGAGACTGTCGGTGGCTGGAAAGTTCTTTCGCTGCAGCATCTTCTGCCGCAGTAATAGCTTTTAATGATTTTGCGAGATCTTTTCTGTGAGTATTGGCAGTTTGGAAAGCAAGTGTTGCATCCGCCACATTCTTTTTCTGCTCATCAGTGAGAGATAACAGTTCAGTCTGCTTTGAAGCGTCAGCTTCGTCGGAGACGGCGAGCTCATAATCGGCTCGCCGCTTGTCAAGCTTTGCCTTCTCTAGTTTCAAACCGCCTGCAAGGTTGTCCTCTCGGAACTTGGAACGATCCACAATGTCTTGCAATCGTTGCAACAAATCACCGCGAAGCTGAAACCGGCTATCAGGATCGGTTTCTTTTTGCAACCGTTCAACATCTGCTTTTGCAAATAAGACGGCCTCCTTATCTTCTTTAACTGTTTCAGCCTCAACAAAAAAATTGCTAACTAAAGCTGAATCAAGGTCTGCCCTGCGAACCTCTGCGAGCGAAGCCTCCAACTCAGTTGTTTTCTGCCTGAAGGCCAATGAGTTTTCTGAGTCAACCTGTGCTGCCGCCGACCACGTCTCAAGCTCGCGAAACTTCCGCTGATATTTCTTCCATGGACGATTATGGTCCGCCGATAGCATAAATACTGTCGCGACTAACAGCATCACCGCCACCACACAAAATGTGATGTGGAGGATATGCATGTTTCGCCAAGTTTTTTCTGTAGCTGGCATTCAAACGCTCACAAAAAAAGGTCTATTTAATTAATTGCCTGAAGGTCAAAAAAGTCAAAAATTCAACGAGAACTCGGGGATGCTGATTATGTACTTCAAGTTAACCGTCCAACGGAGGATCATTTTGAGCGGGAGCGTAAGCATTAAAAGCATCAAATTAGACATCACCATGTATCTCACGAAGCCCATTTTTGCGTAGAAACCGCGAAAAATCGTCACCGCCATAAGGGGTGGAAGAATAACGAGGTAAGCACCCATTACTAACAGCCCAGGGGCTTCTCTCAGTAAGATAAATCCAATTTGCGACAGGAGTCCTGCATCTTGTGGGGCTCGAGGAAGAGGCTGGTTGAGCCATTGCACCCAAAACATCTGCGGAAGGTCCACGTTATTAAGTACTTCAACTTTGTAAGGAGTCCAGTACTCGAACGGACCAAAGAAATTCCAATTAGGTCCTCGCAGGAACGTGCCAAGAATGATCAGAGTGATCCATAACTCAAAAAAGCCAAACTGGTACACCAAATAGCTAAACTTTCGCTCTTCGATCGAGTAATAGCCGTTGCCTTTCTTGTTGAAGTCAAGGTAGGGCATTGCCATCAAACCAAACACAACGAGACTTGGGAGGACAACACCAGCGTACCATGGGTCGAAATAAACCAACATTTCTTGAAGTCCGAGGAAATACCAGGGAGCCTTCGAGGGATTTGGTGTCTTGACACTTGAAGCTGGCTCTTCAAGTGGAGCTGGAAGCAATAAGGCCCAAACAAGAAGCAAAGCAGAAACACCGACCATACAAATCAGTTCGGTATACACAAGATCAGGCCAGACAAGAACTTTTTCATCATTCACTTTCTCGACGACTGGCAAGCCTTGTTTAATTCGTTCATCATTCACAACAGCCTGTTTAGTCGCCACCCATGTAAAGAACGCCAGCAAGTAGACAAGACCAACAATAGGCACGTTGTCCGGCTTCATAACAATGGCCGCAAAGTTTTCATCTGCCATCGATAAACCAAGAAGAAGCAACGTAAAATTAAAAACAGACCACGCTGCCATAGGCTGGACAAAAAATTTCCGGAAGACAAAAAGGCTAACAAACAGAGCAGTCGTTCCGAGCGTATAAGCCACCGGACCGGAGAGGTAATTGACAAGATTACGAGCCGCCGCAGGAAGCACGGGGACCATAGATTTCGAACCAGATAACGCAAGACTTGCCAAAATCATCATGATTCCAGCAAACACAGACCAAACAATCGCCCACTGTGGTGAATTTTTCTTTCGCCACAAAATAAGTGCGGCAATGCCATTCATGATTGCAAGAAAAGCGTAATAGCCGCCCAAAAAACCGGCTACGTCGTTAAGAAAAAAACCGCTTGAATGCATTTTGAACGATTACTTTCGATTGTGACCAATCCGAATATAAAACTTTACAACGCCGTGTCACCGACGAACATTCCACTGATTAGAGCGGACCACTGATACCACCATCCTTACGTACTCTCCAGAAGTGAATGGCCATTAAAAGCGCGGCTGCTAGCGGGATAGCGATACAGTGCAACACGTAAAACCGGTTTAATGTTTCTTCGCCGACAAATCGTGCCCCGAGCAGCCCAAACCGAGCATCAGATCCGTCTGTAATCATATCTATCCCACCGATTGTTAAGAGTTGTGAACCGGGCCCTTCATACCCAAGCACGGGCGTGGCCCTTGCCATGTTCGAACCGACCGTGATTGCCCAGATTGCAAGCTGATCCCAGGGAAGCAAATACCCCGTGAATGACAAGAGAAGCGTGAGCAAGAGCAGAATAACTCCTATTACCCAATTAAACTCTCTCGGTGGTTTGTAGCTGCCAGTCAGAAAAACACGGTACATATGAAGCCATGTTGTAATCACCATTGCGTGCGCACCCCACCTGTGTAATTCCCGAAGAATGCCGAGGCTCGTTACATCCCGCAACGCAAGGATATCGTTATATGCCCACTCGAGTGTCGGGCGATAATAAAACATCAGGAGTACACCTGTGACGGTCTCAACCAGAAACAGGAAGAATGTCACTCCACCCATGCACCATGTAAAAGAAAGCGCTATGCCTTGTTTTTTAATCGAAACTGGGTGGAGGTGAAGGAAAAAGTTCGTCAGCATGACGACAATTCGATTCCGACGATCCAACGGCATCGGATGACGAAAGATACTTTTCCAAATTTGTGAATTCCGAATTGTTTCACCAATTGCCATTACGCTTCACTCAGTAAAAAAGTTTTAAAGTGCCTATTTAGTCAAACCGTACTACTTTTTATCACGCCGTCACGTATGACGCCGGATCATTCCACTGCCCAAGTTCCTCCTGGAACGACTTACTCTTATCGACCTCAAGTTGCCCATCATCAGCAATCCGGATCGCATATCGTTCAAGTGGGCGCGGTGCAGGACCTTCAAAGTTAATTCCATCCTTGTAAAAACCACTACCGTGGCAAGGACACTTGAATTTTTGCTCCGCCTCCAGCCAGTTCGGAGTACACCCGAGGTGAGTGCACACCGTCTTGAGGGCATAAATCTGCTGAACACCCTCAAAGTCTCCATTCACAACCCACACGCCATACTGAGCAACGAATTTTGTCTCGACTACACCGGCTGGAAAACCTTCCTTGCTCCCAACTTTGAAGCTGCTTGGTGGCTCAGCAAGCACATTCGGGAAAAAGAATCTTGCTAGCCCCATACTAAAAAGACCGCCGGTCACAGACAGCGCTGTAAACCCAACCGCCATGAATGAACCAACGGTGTACGCGAGAAAGCCACGTCGATCTTCGGTAGCTTTTGCCTTTGCAGGCTTTTCTGCGTTCAGACGAACTGGCCGCGGCGGAACGGGTCGCGGTGGGGCTTTGGCTGGTTTCTTCGCTGCTGGTTTTGCTGCAGGCTTTGAAAAGCCCGGTGATTCCGACTTACTCACCGGCCCCGGTTTTTTCCCCGCTCTCGCTGCTTCCAGAATACTCGCAGTGTCTCTCTGCACATTTTTCTTCGCACCACTTACGACCGGTGGTTTTGCAGACGCCGCTTTCTTTGCCGCCGGCTGCTTCGCTGCAGGGTTGGCAGCTTTTTTCGGTTCTTCGGCATCCTTTCCTTTTGCTGACCGGGCCATCGCAAGAATATCTTTGACACTCGGCCGCTCCGATGAACCAGCTTTTGAAGCCACAGGTTCCGGCGGCGTTTCTGCGCTACTCGACTCAACTGGATTTGGATCGCCCGATGTAACTTCTTCTGACTCTGGTTTTTCAGCGTCAGGCGCAGATTGTTTATCGGCTCTGGCAGCAGCCAGTATGTCCGCCACCGACATTTTTTTCTTATCAGCCATAAAGCATCCTCACCCAACTGAAATGCGACATCCCAGCACCAGCTGCACGACACGGCAAACTCGAGAAATCAATAAAAGTTTCCAACAGCACTTGTCCTATGCCAGCATCTTGCCAAACAGGCCTATTTCCGTGTAAAAAATCCATTTTTCTCGGACCTTGGGCTACTTCGTGATTTTTTTCACGAACTCTACTTAACTTTATCTATCCCACCGCTGGTGTCAACGTCGGATGGAGCAGGAATGCTCCTTCAAAACCGTGGTTTCGGTTGGTTTTCAAGCAGTTTTTGTAAACCTGCCCAAATCCCTCAATATTTTTCAAAGAATTAGCGCAGAATTGAGCGATACTGACCTGCTTTCACAATACACCAGAAATAGATTTTTTAACCAGAGACATAAAATCTTTCATGCACAGATCAAAGAACGTACTTGTTATTGGCAGCGGAGGGCGAGAACATGCCCTCGTTTGGAAACTGGCACGCGACGGAGCAAATGTCTTTGCCGCCCCTGGAAATGCCGGGACCGCAGACGAAGCGACGAACCTCCCTATTCAAACAACTGACAGTGACGCACTTCTCGAGGCTGTGAAACAGCATGAAATCGACCTTGTCGTTGTTGGTCCAGAGGCCCCGCTGGTTAATGGACTAGTTGACAGACTTACCGAAGCAGGTGTCCGAACCTTTGGGCCAAGCGCTCTAGCAGCCCAACTCGAGGGCAGCAAAATTTTTTGCAAAGAGTTGCTCCACACCAACGACATACCTACCGCGACGTATCGGCAATTTAATTCACTCGACAAAGCCCGTGGCTTCCTTGAGTCCCGCGAAGATGAACCTGTTGTTGTAAAAGCTGATGGACTCGCCGCCGGAAAAGGCGTTTTTGTTTGCAGTAACCGTGAAGAAGCACTTGACGCAATTAACCAATTGCAGCGTGATCCTCAATTCCGAACAGCGACATCCGGCGTACTCATCGAAGAAAGGCTTGATGGCATTGAGGTCAGTGTCATCGCCATAACTGATGGCCGTACCATCGTGACGCTACCGCCGCTTCAGGATCATAAGGCTGCGCTCGATGGCGACCGTGGACCGAATACCGGTGGAATGGGTGCGTTCTGCCCTGCCCCGTTTGTCACGCAGTCACTCATGTCAGAGATAGAAGAACAGATTCTCGTTCCAACTGTTCACGGTATGCGTCGACGTCGGACACCTTTTCATGGAATTCTCTACGCCGGCCTCATGCTCACGTCCCAGGGCCCCAAAGTTCTCGAATTCAATGTTCGTTTTGGTGATCCTGAATGCCAGGCTCTTTGCATCCGCCTTGAATCGAGCCTCCTTGAACTCATTGACGCGGCCGTTGATCGGCGTCTCAATGAAATACCTTCACCGACATGGAAATCCGGAGCGAGCGTTACGGTAGTCATGGCTTCGGAGGGCTACCCCGAAACGGTAGAGAAAGGACACGCAATCCGTGGCCTTGGGCAAGCTGGTGAGCTGGACAATGTTGTTGTGTTCCATGCCGCAACAACAATAAGCCCCGATAATCCAGAAACTGTACTCACCACTGGAGGCCGTGTTCTTGGGGTAACCGCTCATGCAGAATCTCTGGCACGTGCAAAACTCAAAGCGTACGAAGGCGTCAAAGAAATTCGCTGGCGAGGCGCATGGTGCCGCAAGGACATTGCTGACAAAGGCTTGCGACACGAACAGGAACAAGCTGCCTCTGAATCGACTGAGTCAAGTTCACCACCTTCTAAAGGCACGGCATGAAACTGGGTGTTGCAATTGTTGGCCTTGGTGATCGCTGGGACGGGCAATACCTTCCGGCAATCCGATCGCTTGCTGATCGGTTTGAAGTTCGAGCAGTCTGCGAACAAGTCTCCCTTCGAGCCACTCGGGCAGCGTCTGAACTTCATGCTGAAGCAGTCGATGGCTTCCGGGTCATGGCTGGCCGCGAAGACGTTGATGCCGTTCTTTGTCTCGGCGACCAGTGGTACGGAACCGCTCCTATTCTCGCAGCGTGTGACGCAGGAAAGGCAGTTTATTCGGCTGCTTCTCTGCCGGCCTGCCGAAGCCAATTAAACCACCTGTTCAGTCGGGTTGAATCCTCTGGCGTTGCCTTTATGGCTGAACTGACGCGAAGACATGCTCCGGCAACGGTTCGACTCAAAGAGCTCATTGCCACGCAACTCGGACGACCCAAAATGCTTTTCTGCCACCATCGCCTCCCTCAGCCGTCAGATCCGTGCAAGCGGTCTGTACGCACCGCAGGCGGCGGCAGCTGGGATCTCCTCGAGATGGTCGATTGGTGCCGTTATGTTGTAAACAAGGAGCCATCAAGCGTTGTCTCAGTTCACCATACCAGTCGCTGTCAGAACGAACTTTCTGATTATCAGATGATGAGCCTGAACTTTCCGGGCGATGAAGATTCCACAACAAACTCTCTGGCTCAAATTAGTTATGGCCAATATATCCCATCATCATGGCAGGAAGCTGTCGCTTTTCGGCCACCAGCCGCACTGCAAGTTGCGTGCGAGCATGGGATCGCATTCATTGATCCACCGACAAACCTTGTTTGGTTCGATGAAGCCGGACGACACCAGGAGTCATTGGAAAATGAACGCCCCGTCGACGAATCAATGCTGCTCCAATTCCATCGTTCAACAATGAGTCTTGTTCGCCGGATGGGCAGCCTTCAGGATATTACACGAGCCCTTCAGATTGTTGACGCCGCTGCCCAAAGCCAAAAAACAGGGCAGCGTGTTTCGACCGCGACGACATAATCTGAGTCAAGCACAGCCCTAAGACTCGAGGGCGGCGACTACTAAGTCACCAACCTCAGATGTACTGAAACCCATGCGGCCGGCTGCCTGACTCTTCATTTTCGTACCAGTTACAGATGCTACAGCCTTGTCAATTCGAGCAGCTGATTTGGGCTGACCAGAATGCTCAAGAAGCATCGCCATAGCATTAATGGCCGCAATTGGATTGATTTTGTTTGTGCCCGTGTATTTTGGTGCACTTCCACCCATCGGCTCGAACATACTCACGCCACCGTCGTCCGGGTTTAGGTTACCTCCAGCTGCAACACCCATTCCTCCCTGAAGAATACCACCGAGGTCAGTGATGATATCGCCAAACATATTCGTGGTCACAATGACATCGTAGGCATCAGGGTTTTTTACCATCCACATACAACATGCATCGACATGATTGTAGTCGGTGTTGACGTCCGGATATTCCTTAGCGACCTCCTGGAATGTCCGCCACCAGAGATCATGGCCGAACGTTAAGACATTTGTTTTTGCGACAAGCGTTAACGTCTTCTTGGGACTATTTCTACGCCGAGTGTACTCAAAAGCCCAGCGGATACATCGCTCGCAACCTTTTCGCGTATACACAGCTTGCTGGACTGCAACTTCGTCTGCGGTCCCTTTTTTCAAATACCCACCAACACCGCAGTACAGGTCTTCAGTATTTTCTCGAACAACCACAAAGTCGATATCGTCAGGCCCACGTCCGGCAAGCGGTGTATCAACTCCGGGCAAAAGTTTCACGGGTCTCAAATTGATGTATTGATCCAAATTGAACCGTAACTCAAGGAGCAGGCCTTTCTCGAGAACTCCCGGTGCAACATCCGGATGACCAATTGCACCGAGAAAAACAGCGTCCTTCGATCGCAGTAGATCCAGACCGCCCTCAGGAATAATTTCACCAGTACGCAAATACCGATCGCCGCCCCAATCAAGCGATTCGACATTGAATTCAAATCCATCCAGACGGGCAACTGCATCGAGAACTTTAATAGCCTCCGATGTTACTTCAGGACCAGTCCCATCTCCGGCGATGGTAGCGATCGAAAGCGTCGTGGTGGGCATAAAACTTCTCCTGCAGAAACATTGAATAACCAAAACCTACTGAACAGCCAAAGTTCCGCAAGCGTGACACAAAGTTCCTGCTAAAAATTGAATCTGAACGACCGTGCTCAACTGCTCGTCAGCGACTGAAGGAAAGAAATGGGCTGCACAAGTACAGTGGCAGCACGAGACGTCCCATTTGGACCACAAACCCTTACGAAAACTGCTTCGTCAACCGGGCTCAGTTATCACTAAAAGTAAATGACTTGTTTGACTGAATCCCAAGAGGATTGCGTAGGAAACGTTGTCGACACGCATCGCACAGGTCAAATCGAAGCGCCCGAGTGCCGTCGTCGAGAAATGCTGCGAGGTCCTGCTCTTCGAGTCTTTCAAGAAGATCATGCATGTCATCAAGGTGATCATCACCGAGAGATTCAGTTTCAGGCGTACAGTTCTCATCCTTCTGAGAATCGACAGCAGGAAAAACATTAATCTTCACAACGTGCCGCATGCCCACCGCAGGATCAATTGGCTTTTGACAGAAATCACAAGAATAGTGAAGCACATTTGCCTCCAGAGTCTGTCGAAATAATAAATAGAATATATCGTTGAGACGGGGACTCTCTGGTTTTAGACCAGCATATCCTCACCCGGCCGAGACGCTATCTCTGAAGTGTGACGGTATCTGACAGGAAAGGCAAGTCATAAACCTTCTATCATTTTCACAACCTGAATTAGCCAACGATCGAATCGGCCCAACAATTCAATAAAATCCTAATTTGCCAGCAGTTTAAGCAAGCAAGTACACTCTTGTTTGATTAATTGGAGACGCACCCGCCAGCAACTCAAACAAAGGCAATTGGATGAGCACTGCAACAAGCCTTCCATTCCAACGGCACACACCACTAGGCATGAGCGTACTCGTGCTTAATCGCTCATTTGTTGCTGTTCATGTCACCAATGTTCGCCGGGCCCTCGCTCTCCTTTTTCGCGATGTTGCGGAAGTCGTACACATCGACCAAGGCCATTTTTCCGCCCACTCTATCGATTCATGGCGGGAACTGTCTGCCCTTGAAACACTGGACCGATCCCCCGATCAGGACTGGATTCGGGGTGTTGGGTACGACCTTCAGGCCCCACGCGTCATTCGGCTCCCTCGCTGCAATCAACTACCGCGGGAAAACATGCGATTTAATCGCAAGAATGTGTTTGCGAGAGATGCAAACCGCTGTCAATACTGCAACCGCAACCAACCAACAAGTGAACTTTCTCTCGATCACGTTATCCCGAAGAGCAAGGGCGGTCCAACCACGTGGGATAATATCGTGTGTGCGTGTGTCGGCTGTAATGTACGCAAAGGTGGAAGAACTCCACGAGAGGCCGGCATGAAGCTCATTCGGAAACCTCGAAAGCCTCGATACAGCCCTCTCCTCACCGTGAAATTACACAACCCAAAATATGTGAGTTGGAGAAGTTTTGTTGACAAAGCTTACTGGCTTGCTGACCTCCAACAGTGAACGCGGCCTCACGTCTCTGAGAAGCGTGAGGCCCCATTTCTCTGTTTTCTTAAGGTGACAGACAGACCATGAAGAGCTTCCACTGGCAAAGCTCTAACAGATTGGGTCCTTCTTCTCCGTAATCACCGGCAGTTGCGGCGACATCTCAGCGTTCAATTCGGTGAAAGGCTTCCATTCTTCCGGCAGGTTATCCTCGTGGAAAATTGCTTCTACCGGGCACTCTGGAACACATGCCTCACAGTCAATGCATTCATCCGGATGAATGTAAAGCATCTGGTCGCCTTCATAAAAGCATTCAACCGGGCAAACGACAACACAGTCTGTGTACTTGCAGGCGAAGCAGGGCTCAGCAACGACATGCGTCATATCAGGCTAACTCCTTATCAAAATGACCTTAAACCAACCGGTGTGCGACTTCGCACACCGATATTCCAAACGAGCCAAGAAGTCAAACCGTACCGAATGGGCAAAACTTATCGATATCGATGGACTTCTCGACAGCGGCATCGTAGGCAGCACTGAGCCACCTGTCAACGAATTCTCCATCGGATAGACCGGAATCACAACTTCAACAAGAGTCCCTAGGGGGGCAGAATTCGTCTCTTCAGCACACACCCGACTTGGTTGTTGGCAGAAACAGGGGGTATAGTTCATAAACTGCAAAATTTCTGCGGAGATGTCGGTGTGACTGAGAGCACGAGAAACCTGGGTGAAGAGAATCAGTCTCACTGCCCACCTATCGATCAAGCACTCGTCAAAGCATGCCTCACCGGCGATGCTCAGGCTTGGAATACATTCATCAAGCGGTATGGTCGTCTGATTCGTGCAGTTGTCACCAAGACCGCACAACGACGTGGATGGAACATTACAACCGCTGACTGTGATGACATCACTGCCGAAGTCTTTGCCCAACTGGTGTACCGAAACGCAGCCTCGCTCAGGCTATTTGCTGGTCGCTCAACATTGACAACCTATCTCACGGTCATTACTCGACGCGTTACCGTACGGGCCATGCTCCAGCAAAGCAATCGCCCAAAAACTCTGTCGCAGTTCACCGCTCCGCCAGAGCCAGCAGACCGCACTGTCCTTCCGCAACAACATGTTTCACAACAAGATGAAATAGAGCATTACCTGAAAAACCTCTCGACAGAGGAGCAGGTACTTCTTCGCATGCACGACCTTGAGGGTCATAGTTACAGTGAGATTTCACACGCAACCGGAATACCAGTCAACTCGATTGGACCTCGGTTATCTCATGCCCGTAAGTCCATCCGCCAAAATGAGCACGACTCAGATGGTAATCACAGCGGGCCAGACAAGCCCCAGTGAGACTCATTGGCCAGGCGTAGCACCGGCAGGGGCGATGACGACAGATGGATCAGCTAAATCAACTGGCTCGTACCCATCGTAAGCCGGCATCTGCCAGAGTTGGCCCGGATCAGTTGACGGGACATTCGTTACCAGGCTTGTTACCTCAAGGGTGAACTCAACACCAGAACCGGGCCAAGAAACGTCAATAAGCCGCGGTAATGCTGCACCAGATCCAGGATCTACACGATGTCGTGATGCACGAACACTCGCCAAACGTTTACCCGCGGACGTAAACAAGTGCTGCTCTTCAACAAGCCCTGTCATCGGATGAAGAATAATTGATCGAACGAGTTGTTCGTCCGGTGAATCAATCGTACTGCGAATTTCGAGCCGACCGTCGGCAGTCATGAATGGCCCTTCGTGTCGGTGTTGAGGGCTAAAGCGAACCAATCCCAACAACTCCGGCATCCAGTCCGCTCGAATCGGTAACACTTGTCGAGCAGAGGATTGATCATACTTATCATGCTGACAAAACAGCATGATCGGAGGTTCATGCCGGCGAATCCAGAGCCAAAAAAGATCATCATTGCTGCCAATATCAAGTTCATTTCCAGTCAGTGATGTTTGGGCACGTAACCGAAACCGTCGCGGAGGCTCACAGGCAACCTGCGCAGAAAGCCGAGGCACCCCCGGAACGACGAGCACCGCCTGAGTGGCTGCATAACTTCGCACGCGTGAGGTATTATCCTCAATAGCTGCGATGATCTGCTCACGTGTTGGCTGAGCAGGAAGGGTCCGAGGCAATGGCATAACTCCAACCTGATAACCCCGGATTACATTGGGGCAACTTGCACCACTGCCTGCAACAAGAACAACAACAGTTACAAAAAGCACCAATGGCAGAGACGTTCGAGGCGCCGACCCGTAGGGAAACTCATGACTCGCCTCCAGACCACAGAAGCGAGGCCAGCCGCTCTTCCAGTGCTGCATGATCTTCGGCTTCAGGCATGACCGCCACGACCTTGTACTCGCAATCCCTGCGACGGCAGATAAGCGACACAACTTCGTCTTCTCGATCACATGGGTCACCGGTCTCTGCCTGTTCCTGGCTCGAGCTTTCAGCAAATCGAAGAACCCTTCGTCGAATTAGTTGGAGGGCTAACAGGTATCGAAGTGACGCGTCCTCTGGCTGATCCGCAAGTGATTCCAATGTATCCAGAAGAGCCTCAACGGGGGCAAGAGAGACTCCACCGTCTTCCTGCTCCGGCACAACGCTGCGCCACCATGCGAGTGTTTCCTCAGGAGCGCCTACCCACGCATCATGAGACCAATCATGCCGAAGGAGTTTGCCTTCCTCCCGAACGAGCGCAGAAAAAATCACATCGCCAGCCTTGAATTCAGAACCGGTTTTCTTACAGGTTGGCGACGGTCTCTGAATCTTGAGGTCCATGTAGATTTTCCATGTACAGATTCGGCGGTTCATCCGAACGGTATGACAGGGCAGTCACGACTCTAGCTCTAGAGAACAGGGCTTTTTCTCACAAGATGAGTCATCGAAAAACGACTCGCTGTGGCAAGATGCGAGGGATGGGCGCTAACGGCTTGTAAGAATTTCCACTAATTCAAGGAGCCCACCCGATTCATGGCAACCAACAACGTGATCTGCCACGTCCTGTACCTCTTGGCGTGCATTCCCCATCGCAACACCAAAGCCAGCCCCAATAATCATCGGAATGTCATTTCGATCATCACCCGCCGCACAGATAGCTTCTGCGGGAATTTTCCACGAGCCTGCAAGTTGGAGAACACTCGACCACTTATCAACTCCAGCTGGAGCTATCTCACACAGCCAATCACGATACCGAGGACTGCGTATCGTATGGACAGATAACATGTCAGGGAAACTTGAGTTCAGGGCGAACTCAAGTGCCTCCATTTCACGGACATTCCCCATCACAAATCCTGAAAAGGCATCCGCCGGTGGAGATTCACAGAGCGTTGCCATAACCCGAGCCAGTTGTTTATTTTTCTGTAAATATTCACCAAACCCGGTCAGTTCACCGTCCTTATTACGTTCGACAAGTGTCCGGCAATAAAAGTCAAAACCTTCATTAAAACTGTCGGTGTAAAGTACTGGCTCGTGACCAAAGCCGATTACGCACTCGAGCACTTGCGAAAGTATTGTTTTCTGGAAACCCGATCGAAAAAGCGTTTCGTGATGCACCGGCATTTTCACGAGTGCCCCTGAAGCGGTTACGACTGGCCCAACGAGCCCCAGTTCAGTAGCCACAGGAAGGACGTCCCGGTATCGACGGCCAGTTGCTAACATGACACGGATACCTGCAGTCCGTGCCTTATGCACTGCTTGCTTCGCTGCTGCTGTGACTTCATGCCGGCTATTTGTAACCGTGCCGTCTACGTCCAGCACCAGGAGTTGAATTGATTGGGCCACGCTGTTTGCTCATGCAGAAAACGGCTAAAAACACAGATAATGGATTTGATTATTCGAATATCATATCGTCGGAGCATATATGACAACTGACAACTCAGACATTCCGTTCACACCAGTTTTGTCTGCTGGAGATATACCGGCTGGCGAAGGTCGGACGTTCGAAGTTGCCGGACGACTCATCGCTGTCTTTTTCGATGGTGAATCCTACCATGCGATGGACGATCTCTGCCCACATATGGGCGCGTCACTTGGTTCCGGGCCCATTGTTGACGGTGTTGTCACCTGCCCTTGGCATGCATGGCGATTCCAGACATGCGATGGGTCCTGGTGCGATAATCCGTCCCTCAAAGTTGATGTTTTTCCAGTGCGGATGGTCGACAGCAGGGTTGAGGTGCAAGTTCCAGAAAGTGAATCAATCGAATGAAACCGTCGGTTCCCTTCAACTTCTTTTGACGCACCAGTGGACAAACAGCTCTTCGTGAGGCTCGATCTAACGAAGTGTTACTGATTGTCCTGGCGTGCACACCTTCGGCTCA
>CBFIHW010000005.1:0-44470 GCA_965662325.1 uncultured Pirellulales bacterium
CATGAATTGGACCTTTGAAACGTGGTAAAAACCAGTGAGAGCACGCTATGCGACAAATTCCATGTCTTTCGCTCAGGTATGTGTCCTAATACCAGACTCCCAGCCGCACAAGAAACGTGTCACTTGGGTGATAGTCAGCCGTATCAGTCACATAATATTCCACGAGCCTCCCCGTCACCCAGCCAGTTTCCAGACGCCAACTGATGCCAAGATCTGCAGGTCTTCGCTCCCAGCCGGCCAGCAAACGATAATCGTGATAGACCACAATGTCATCAGCACCAGAGTCTCGACGAACAGCCCACTGATTTCCTCCAAATTCACCAGCGAGATAAACCCACTGTGCGGCTTTTGAAGTTTCTTTGATTCGCCAGGCGAGACGAGGTCGTGGAAAGATCAACTCAAAGCGTCGATCATCACTCGGAGTCCAGAGAAGGCCACCAGCGGGTAGAAGATTCACGTCATAACGATCGAGGTAGATGACACCAGCAACAACACTGAGATTTTCACGAGCCTCCCACGCACCAAATCCGTGGCCTGTGACTCGGAATGCCTGTGCACTGTCATTTACAAAGTCACTGTACCAGCCGGGTGCGACTGCAAGATCGACACCCAGACGTTTACCAATTTTTCGCATCCAGCGTGCCTGAATCCATGACTCATACAAAGTGGCAGGAAGGCCAGGATCCATTGGACCACTTGCCTCGTCCACAAATGTCCAGCCAAAACCTGGAGTGATGAGGAGCGGTGAATCAACTGTTGGTGCAGGCATACCAAGGGTGATGCCCATGTCGAGCGTAGCAAGTCCAAGGCCGTTGCTCCCCAGCCGAGGTAATTCGGTAGTCGTGAGAATGAGTTGCTGAAGCGCTCCAGGCTTTGCTCCGGGGGGAAGTTTTCGACCGGGTGGATTATTTTCCTGGCGTGGCTGACCAGGTGGAGCAACATCGTCCGGCAGAAGTGGCTCGGTAAGGTCTTGAGGATCACCGAGTGCAGCAAAGCGAATCTTTTCAAAGAAACTGGTATCAATCGATTCGACCGGCGGAAGTGGAAGAATCTTATCGTCGGAAGCAAAAGAATCGAGTGTCTGAAAGGCAAGGCATACGAGGAGAATCAGCCAAGATACGTTTCCACGCTTTTGAGAAGCCATGTTCTTCTCCTTGCGCGTTAGTAGGCAAGGCCTAAGCGAAACATGATGGTACTCGGCAGATCATAGATTTGCTGGAATCGCTGCGGTCCTAAGTCATTAACAAAGAAGAGCTGTCGATAAAAAGCATAGCCAATTTCAAAATTCCCAGAAAAACCGGTTGTGGCAAGAGGAACCCACTCTGTGCCAAGCGAGATTCGAATGTCGTTGTAGTCGAAGTTTTGAACGAATCCATTCGTTCCATCGGCATCGACAGTGCGAAACGTCCAGCGACCACCACCGTATTCACCAGCGACATAGCCCCACCAAGCATGTCGGCGTGTTTGTCCAAAACGCCACATAGCTCGTGGAGCTGGAAAGAAGACGTCATATCGTGATGTTGCGTTTGGTGTCCATGTAAACCCAACGGCTGGTAATATTTTTACCTGATTTCGGTCGAGGTAGATGACCCCCAGTTTGCCTTGAAAAGTTGGCGTCATATTTAACGTGCCGATTGCTCGTCCCATTACACGCCAGCTATCCGTGACAAAGACATCCCAGTTTGTATAGAAGCCAACTCGGATTCCAAATTCTGCACCGAATAGCGGGGTGAATTGTGGATTCCATGCTGTATCAATAAAGCTGTCATACGTATTTCCAGGAAGTTGAGGAGCAAGGGTATTGGTGCTTGGAAATACAGCAGATTCTGGACCACCCCATAACTGCAAACCAAAGCCAGGGGTTATCAGCAGAGGCGCTTGATTAATATTTGCTGGCGAATTCATGAAAAATGGGAGTGCGAATGTTGCCGATGTATCGAGTTCGTTTACAGCGACCGAGTTTCCCCGACCAGTTCCAAGGACGTAGGTCCAACTTCCTCGCACGCCCTGATATGCCCGCATCGATTGCTGGTAGGTCTGCTGAAACCATTCGCTTTGTTGTGTTGGTGGTTGTGGGTAGCCAACAGGCAATGGTTGTGAAGGATTACTCGGGACAATAGGTGGTGGTGCTGTCGAGTAACCCGGGTAACCAGGTTGTCCATTCACGGCAGATGTAGCCCATGTTGGTGGTGGATTTGTTCCTGGGTTGGTTGCTGGTACTGGATAAATCTGGCTTGCCTGTGGCCCGTACGGATCCCACGCAGGGGGTGGTGGAGAAAGTGGATAGCCGTAGGGTGATGCCTGCGCAATTCTGTCGAGAGACGAAGCAGCTGGTGGAGGGAGCTGGACAGTCTGCGCAGCAGCATTGTTATCTGCGGTGAAAGCAGATATGCCCATGGTCAAGACAATGAGTGAAAAGAGCGGTACTCGCACGCGGTCGACGACCCATGCAGCGGGAGGTTGGTTGGGGCCATCCAGATAGTTCCGAATGCCAACCCCAACTCGTTGTGGGGGGGTACCGCGCCGATACTGCATGGGTCAACATCGCCACCCTTGCATCACTTTTTCTGCTCCCTTCTATGGTCTTTAGTTCACGCAGACTTCCCTCTTTGACAGACTTTTTGTCTGATGAAGCATGGCTGTGGACCTTTCTCATTGGTCTCTTGTGCCAGATGTGTTTTCTCTTACTGATTGCGGATGCAGTCGGTACCGATTCGTGCGCGTGTAAAGAATGACTTAAGGGCAGGTTCTGATGACGAAAATACGAGATCCGCAACGCCTGAAGCAGGTAACGAAACTAGAGACCATTGAGTGTCATGCGGAACTTGAGTCGACAATGGATCGTGCGAGAGAACTCGCTGTCGATGTATCGGTGTCTCTTCCGGCGTTGGTCACAGCAATTCATCAAACAGCTGGTCGCGGCCGTCGTGGTGCAGGCTGGTGGCAACCGGCGGGTAGCTTGGCAATGACACTCGTTGCGGAAATACCATCAAAGGAGAATCTTCCGGTAAGCGTCCTACCCATCTGGTCGCTCGCCTGTGGATTGGCTGTAGCGGAGTCCCTTCATCAACTCAATCCAGACTTAAAACCCCTTGTGCGTTGGCCAAACGATATAGAAATCAATGGTCGTAAGATAGGAGGCCTTCTGCTCGAAGCAACAACAACTCAAAGACTACTCATTGGTGTTGGAATCAATACGAATGGTTCAAAGGAGGATGCACCTGAGGAACTTCACAATCGACTCATCACAATACCGGATGTCTTAGGTAACACTATCTCACATGATGATCTTCTCGCACTTCTTATTCCACATCTTTTGAATAATGTTCTTGATACATTCAGTCCTGAAAAACGTGAAGTAATTTTGAAGAAATACCAGTCTCATTGCAGTTTGACTGATACATTAATCAAGCTCTTCGATGTTTTGTATGAGTGTGAAAAAGATGGAATCACGCCGCAGTCTCTCAAACGTGTAACGACATTGACAGGTATTTGCAGAGGTATTGATGAGGTAGGGCGTCTCCTTGTGGAGACACCACAGCAAACATGTGCGGTACTCGCGGGGAGTCTGACTGATCCCTCAGCGATCTGGACACGATAAGTCACAATGCAGGTTCTCAGGAACCATTCATTTTCGAGAAGAGTTTTTTTTCTGAGCAACAAGGCAAATTTCCTGTCCGCCCGTTGATAACTGCTGAACACGGATTTGATACCCCCAAGACGCACACGATGCGCACCATCGATCAAGTTCCTCAGCATGTGACAAATCGGAGAGTTTGAGTGTTGCAATGATGCCCCGTGGTTTACAAGGACGCGATGAGAGAATTCTTTCTAAAGCGGCCATCGTGTTGGCTGGGTCAATATTCATATCAGTAAGAATCCAATCGAAGTCAGCAAAATCCCTGATTCGGACGTCCCTGGCACGTTTTTTCCAATGCGTGAAGTGCTCATGGTCAACAAGCTGGGGATGCATGGTGGCAGGGTCGACACCGACTACCTTGAGATGTGCCTCCAGAAGACGTTGGCAGGCTCCACCAGGGGCTGCCCCTAGTTCACAGACGTGTTCACCTGGCTGAAACTGAATGCCGAACCGAGCAATCGCTTCGTCGAGTTTGAGCCAAGCCCGTGAGATTCCGTGATCAGGCATCTCTCCGGGGTAATACCCGCCAGACCATTGACCCGTCAGCGCGTTTCCAACGTGCCAGCCAATCCACCAGCGATCAACTGAGTCAACAACACAGTTCAGAATGAGATCTTGTTCGGATGTGACGACCTTTTCCTGAAGGGAATGCAAAGCCGCAATCTTGCGTTGTATCGATCCAGTATCAATTTTCAGACGCGGATCACGTTTCCATACATGGACGGCACTGCCTCTTACTGACCCAAGTAGTTGATGCGTAGCAGCAATTCTCTCATCTTCAGTTTGTCCAGTTATCTGTCCTAATGAACGAATACCAATTCGAGCGAACACAAGTTGTTCAAGAACATCGTCAGGCACTCCACGGTGATACCATTCCAGTCTCGACACGATGTGTGCGGGTATGCGGAACGTTACCAGACCCTTTCGCCAGTACGATTTTTGAAATAATGGAAAGGCACGTCTTTGTCGATGTTCTAAAGCAGGCTCACTGCCAGGCCTGCATCCAATTAGTACGAACTCACTTTGTCGAAGAAGAGCTGAGGAGATGGCAATGGGTATCTGGGCGTTCATGGATATGTATCACACCGGGCTGACCAGAAGCCTACCTGTAAAATGAGGCCGGCCCGGGCGCCCAAGAGCCCGGGCCGGCCTTTCTCGTCAGAACAACGGCATGTTCACCATCGTCCATTCGACCTGCCAGAATGAAACATTCTCACAGTAGAGCGTTCGATGGAGACCGCCTACAGTCACGTCAAAGACGGATTAGGCGTGGCCCTTTTTCTTGGCAGCCTTCTTCTTCTTGGCAACTTTCTTCTTCTTGGCTACCTTTTTCTTAGCAGCCTTTTTCTTAGCTACCTTTTTCTTAGTAGCTTTCTTCTTCTTCTTGGCTACCTTTTTCTTAGCAGCCTTTTTCTTAGCTACCTTTTTCTTAGTAGCTTTCTTCTTAGTAGCCTTCTTCTTGGCCATTGAATGGCTCCTTGCCAGTAGCACCCCTATGGAATGAACCGACTACTTCCTTGGGGTGCTGAGTATTGGAAGCGATCGACGTTTTCATGCTGCCATGATGTGCAAGCACATACATTGCATGCATGAAGTACGTGTTTTCAGAAATTTAGTGTTCTACTGTCAAGAGAAATCACAGAAAATTTTTCGAAAAAATTGGATTTTTTTCTAAAAAAATTTGATCGTACCCTGCTTAATTCAGAGCAAAATTTAATCAGAAGACATGTCTAGAGACTGTGAATGAGTTTTGTATCCGTTCAAAAAATACTTTTTTTATAGTAGAAAGTCTCTTTTAAGGCTGTGCTGAGTGTTTTTTTACCCAGTCGTGAAGCATGGTTATCTGGGCTGCAAAACCCTGCTCATGACAATCGAGTGGGCTTTTAAAAAAACTTGCCAGCCAGGGCAGCGAACCGGCCTCACCAGCCAGTCGGGCGCGATCAACTAATCGAACAAGATCAATCACCAACGGAGCTGCGAGAATAGAATCACAGCCTTGCCATGTGAATTGCATGGTCATGGGTGTACCAAGAAATCCCTGAAAATGAATGTGATCCCACGCAGTTTTCCAGTCACCAAGACTCTCAATGAACTCAATAGACACAAGTGTTTGCGGCGTCGATGGTAAGAGATTTGCAAGCAGATGGTCTTTGCTTTTTACCTTGGCTGCTTTGTTTGATGGGTCATCAAGAATTTTTCCATCAAGATTTCCAAAAATGTTGTGTCCCACCCAACTCATGACATCCAGGTTGCGATCACGAAACATTGGGGCAAGTACACTTTTTAATAATGTCTCACCTGTTTTCCCGTCACACCCTGCATGGGGGAGTCCCCGCTGCTGCGCGAGAGTATTGAGGGCTTGGGGGGTGGCGCCAGTAGAAGGTGTAAAATTGATATAGGCAGCATCTGCTTCAAATGCAGCAAGTGCATAGAGGCTACTCGTAGGGAGTGGACTTGATTCTGATGCGTTCTCGAGCAAAGAAGAAATTTCGTCAAAGTTGTTGGGAATAGGTGATGACCAGGGCGGTTCAGTTGATGCGAGGTTCACCACGACCACACGTTCAACATCATTGGTTTCTGCAAAATCAAGAATATCTGTTCGGATCTGGTCAATAATTGTTCGTGGTGTCTTGGCTGCTTTGGATTCTGATAAAGAGGCTATAGCCTGAATGGAATTACCAGAGGCCAACACAGTACCCGGCCGAAGACGTGTCTCGATATCTATCAGATCAGGAGCTACAGACTCCAAGACGCCTGGTGAAATTGCTCGACTAACGGTCCACATTCGGCGAGCCTCTTCGAGAAGACTCCCATCACGAATATCGTGTCCACCAATAACGATATCACTCCAATCAATAAGATTGAGTGCATGAAAAGGCTCGGTTTCCGTAATGAGGCCAATCGGCTCAACCAGTCCCCGGGCAAGGGCTGCTAGACCGGTCATGACGGTCGTGGCGACGCCACCCTTTGCACCGATCAGCCAAAGTCCAATTCGTTTTTGTGCCATCCAAACTCCTCATAGTCACCGTGGTATCATCTGTAGACGGATGGTTGATTTCTATCTTTATGCCAGCAATAGTTTCCGATGGCATACTGATACCAGAAGTATGCCATGTGATAGAGGTTCTTACTGTCAAGAAATGGGAAAGGAAATAAAAGTCATGGAAGAAGCTGCTTGCCTTCAATTAGCACATCGTATGGCTTCCCTCCAGCCATCAGCTACGCTCGCTATGGCAGCGCGAGCTGGTGCGATGAAGGCATCAGGTATCGATGTTATCGACCTTTCAGTTGGAGAACCAGATTTTCCAACACCTGAACATATCTGTAAGGCCGGGAAAGCAGCTATCACTGCGGGAAAAACCAAGTACACGCCAGCAGCGGGAATACCAGCGCTGCGTGAAGCAATTGCCAACGATTATACCCGTCGATCTGGGCTTTCCGTCACACCCGCACACGTTATCGTTTCAAATGGGGCGAAACACAGTCTTCATAATGTCTTTACAGCTGTCTTAAATCCGGGTGATGAAGTCATCGTGCCGACTCCTTATTGGGTCAGTTATGCCGAATTAATCAAGCTTGTTGGAGCAAAACCGATTCTCGTTGAGACATCAATCGATGAGGATTTTAAACTTCAGCCGGCAGCCCTGAAGTCAGCAATTACACCTCATACCCGCATGCTTTTACTCTGTTCACCTAGTAATCCGACTGGGGTTGTTTATTCGCGTGAAGAACTTGCTTGCATTGCAGATATTGCGATTGAAGCAGACCTTTCTGTTGTTTCTGATGAAATATATGATCAGCTTGTTTTTGATGGCCGTGAATCCGTTTCATTTCCAACCTTGCGACCTGGCCTTGAGTCACGAAGCATTGTTGTTGCTGGCGTAAGTAAGACGTACTCAATGACTGGCTGGCGTATCGGATGGACGATTGCTCCGCCTGTACTATCAAAGGCTATGGGCAGTCTTCAGAGCCAAGAGACAAGTAATCCCTGTAGCATCAGCCAACATGCAGCCATTGAGGCAATCACTGGTCCACAAGAATGTGTAACCGTGATGCGAAATGCATTTCAGGTACGACGTGATCTTGTTGTTGAAAGACTCAGGAATATTCCCGGGGTTAACATTCCAGACATCGGCGGGGCTTTCTATGCTTTTTTTGACATCCAAGCATCATTGGGGACGTCAAACGGACCTCGGGATAGCGTGACTTGGTGCGAGCAGTTGCTTGAAGAAGAACATGTGGCAACAGTGGCGGGTAGTGCTTTTGGTGCAGAAGGACATGTTCGTATGTCTTTTGCCGCGTCAGAGGAGAAACTGACAGCAGGTCTTGATCGGATTGCGCGTTTTCTTGGTTCGATACAGTGAACGAATCATCCGTAGAGATTCTAAAAAAAGAAACAGCAGCTATTATCCTCGCGGGTGGAACAGCCAGCCGTTTAGCGGATAAACGACCACGTGGTGGGAAACCAGAATGTATTATCGGTGGACAATCTCTCCTCAGTATTGTGCATGAAGCCTTGGTTCCAGTCACACAATCGATTCTTGTTGTAGGTGGTGATCCACCGAAATTGTCTTCTCCAGACTTCGTATCCACTCGGCATATTCCTGATCATCAGCCAGGGTCTGGTCCATTAGCAGCCGTTCGGGACGGGCTTCGATGGATGTGGCACGAATATGCAAAGTCATTGCCACAATTTGTCATTCTTTCTGCATGTGATCTGCCTTCCATCAAGTCATCGCTCGTGTCGGAAATGATTGATCGTTTCCCACAAGATGAAATGTGTACCCAGTGGGTCATTCCAGAGGTAGGAAAACGTCTTCAGTATCTTTTTTCTGTCTGTCGACCGACGATTCTTCAGCCATTAGATGGCTTTTTTGCGGCAGGAGGTCGTGATTTTCGTAGCTTTGTGCAATATCTCCAGAAGCATGAATCAAAGAGTATTCATGTCGTATCTGAAGCCGACTGGCGGGCAATAGATCCACATGCTCATGCTGGCAGTGATATTGATACTCCAGCTGATCTCGCCGTGTACACGGACAACACTTCGCATTGATTCCTGAGACCCTCTATACTCAGGACATCGAGTGCAGGTAATTTTGTACTTGTGCTTATGAGATACGTTCTTTTTCAGTTTTCTCAACCGCAGATCAGTCGACAATCATGGATGATGTCCGGAATGATCAAAAAGATTCTCTACGATCCGTGCTGCTGCGACGGTGGCGGTGGTTTACACGGTTGCTCAAGCTGGTTTGTGTCTGTTTTTTCATCTATCAGGCGCCACGACTAACAGGAGTACAGGTTGTACGAGATTGGCCGCTAGAAAAAGTATTTGAAGGCCTTGCCGGCCAAATCTCATCGGGTTCAGCAACGTGGGATTGGTTTGGTCCTGTTGTCTATAGAGATCTTCTCATCAGGACATCGGATGGGGAACCGTTGCTCGCTGTTGATCGCTTAGAGGTAAATCGAAGTCCTCTCGGTCTGGTGTTTCAACCATATGACGTCGGACGCGTACGGCTTGAAGGGGGGCGGCTCTCAACAGCTGTTTGGAATGGTGGAAGTACGATCGAGACAGTACTCGAACCGTGGATCGAAAGAATGAGCCAAACCAATCAGCAAACGCATACCCAGAGTCCTGCTGAGAACAAAGATCAGAAAATGCCATCTGATTCGAGTCATATGACTGGAACGATTGAAATCGTTGATACAACAATTGAGTTGACAGATCTACGGCATGGAGATGTTTGGTTACTCAAGGAGATTGCTGCGGTCATTCCATTTCCGAAGTACACGGAGAGCGGTGAGCCTTCTTTTTTCCCGTCAGGCACAATCTGTAGCGGAGCTCTTCGGCACGCCGAAGAACCTCAATTGAAGATGGTTGAATCTTCTTCTCGAGTTGAAAAGAACGTGACAAGAGCAAGTATTGTCAGTCGTGCAAACTCAATGCTTGCCCGCCCTGGTGGTTGGTCAGTAACGGTATCTGAGCCGGAGACAGAAGGTGGTAAACATTCATTGGTGTTGGGAACCACCCGCTGCCCAGCAGGTATTTCACGGATGGCAGCGAATCGATTTGGCTGGTCGCATCTGTTGCAGGGCATCGTTGATATTCGTGCTGATGTGCTTCTTGACCAAGCATTTCAAATGAAGTGGCCTACGCCCCCAGCGAACAAAGAGGCACTGGTCAATATCAAGGGAAATGTTGTCGGTCGCGATTTGTCAATTGTTGAAGTTGCGACCGATCAGAAGGAACTAGTAATTGAGAAAGTTGATATGCCTTTTGAGGCCTCTCTATTTCCCGATAAATATGTCATTCAGAGACTCCAAGCAGAAACAAATGTAGGTTCTTTTGAAGCCTCAGGAACCATCAAGGCGACGCCTGTCCGCAGATATAAAAGTGACATCGTATTTCCTGGCTGGCAAGCACTGGAATTATTTCAAGGGGATGATTTTGAGGCCCATGCATCCATTAACGTAGCTCCACTGCTGAATGCTTTCCCTCGTGTTCGTGTACTGCGTCCAGATGTGCAGATGACGGGAGGAACGGTCACTGTTGATATCCAGAGCCAAGAACAGGAGTCCAGTCGTCAGGTTCGTCTCAGATCAGAACTCAATAACGTGTCAGCGATCCAGGGTGGAAAGAAAATAGAATGGCAAGCTCCGTGGGCTGCTTGGGTTTCCGCTCGACAACAACTCAATGGACAACTTTATCTTGAGGAAGCTGGCCTCGCATCAACTTTTGCTGATATTTCTATGAGTAGCCTGTCTGATGCTATCGAAACAAAGTGGCGGATTGACCTTGGTCGTACTTTTCAAAGCGTGAGCGAACTGTTGGATTTACAAAGTGCGAGTGAAAAGCAGTCTCTCTCAGGAATATCAAGAGGGCAGTGTCGTATCGATCGATCGTCAGAGGTGGGTTTAACAAAAATATCGACGTCATTAAGTGTCGAAGATTTGAATTGGATGATTGGTGAGCAGGCAGTCTGGAAAGAGCATCTCGTTGCCATTGATCTTGATATGGATTGGATTGAAACGCAGACTGACATCGCACTGAAGACTGCAGATTTCAGGCTTGAGTCGGGTCGTGATTCATTTGTTGCTGTGCTTGCGAACGAATGCAGGATTGCTCGTGATTTCGGGAAGACACTGTGGTCGAACATCAGCAATCAAGCGAAGAATGCGCCGGTATCTTTTGACTGTCATATGGCTGGAAACTTGATGACCTGGCAACAACGTATTCTTGGTTTTGGTGCAGCTGGCGGTTTTGAATTACCTTCTTTCCAAACACAAGTTGCGGGGGAATTCGAAAGCAGCTGGAACATGCGGTATGTCGGTCAGCAATTTCAAATAACAAAAGCTACGGCACAGATTGAGCAGTTCGCTATTCATGCCGGAGGTCAACGTGTCGAAGAGCCAAAAGTTATTCTTTCAGCCGTTGGATCGGTCGATCCAGATCGAGGAACCATAAATCTCTCAAGCGCTGAAATATTGTCTTCAACCGTATCGCTACGAACGGGTGGATTACAGGTCGTATCGAGGAGTTCAATAGGTCAACCGCTGATTGACACTCTTTTTGATACTGTGCAGGGACAATTTCAGTGGCAAGTCGATTTGACGAGACTCGATAAATGGCTGGCACAGGATACGACTTTAGACGCTGCAGGTCGTCTTTGGGGAACAGCGGACCTTCTGGAAACACCTTCCGGGATCAATCTTTTGATGACAATAACGGGTAGTCAGTTAGCTGTTTCCCATTCAAACATTAGAACAGGAAAGCGAGGGAGTTCACGAGGACCTTTGGCGTGGAGAGAACCGCAGGTTCATGGATTGCTTGACGTAATTCGACCAGTTGTGAATAAAACAGGAGCGAACCAATTAAAAATCAATCAGTTTAAAATCGAATCCTCAACAATGAGTGTTGCGGCGACGGGGTCAATCAAAGACTTAATAGGGCGACAGCACGTAGAACTCGGTGGCATGATACTGATGAATTGGGAGCAGTTAACACGACTGCTTTCACCGTCTTCAAGTAGTATGCTGAAACTGACAGGTGGTGGCCCACAACCGTTTGCCATAAGAGGGTCCTTCGGATCTTCTCGCACGGCTGATGACTCAGTTACGGTGCCGTTACCTGATAGTTGGCAGGCACCTTCGCCACAGCGTTCCTCTCCAAGACAACAACTCATCGCTTTACCATCGAAGCAGCACGCGCGTTCTGACGGTGGCGTGGAAACATGGCTTCCCCGCATAACTGCCGAAACAACACTTGCTTGGCAAGGTGGCCAAATTGCTGATTTTCCTCTTGGTCCTGGCACATTACCACTGCGACTGGTTGAGGGACAGTTGGCTTTCGGCCCATTTGAAATACCAGTTTCAGGAGGGAAAATTCGTGGTACGCCGTGGATTCAGCTTCTTCCTTCACCGGGTGAATTTATTGTGCCTCCAGGACGATTGATTGAACGAATTGCCCTTACCCCTCCCTTATGTGATCGGTGGCTCTCTTGGTTGTCTCCAATTCTGCGGAGTGCAACCGATGCGGAGGGTTTTCTGACAGTTGATACATCCGGAGGCCAGTTGCCCTTGAATGATCCGCTCAATGGTCGATTTGAGGGACAATTGTTGCTGGAGCAGTTTTCTGTCACACCTGGCGATATGGCAGGACCGCTCATTAAGCTTTTGGCAAAACTACAAAGTGTTGTTGATCCACGTTTTGCTTTTGGCGATCAGGTCGTTTTCCTGCGTGCACGGCCAGATCCAGTACGGGTGCGGATCGCAGACGGCCGTATCTACCACGATAATCTTGTCCTGGATATGGGCCAACTTACTGTACGAAGTCAGGGAAGCATGGGGCATGACGGTTCATTAGCAATGCAGCTAGAGGTTGCTTTTCGAGGAGATTTAGCGGGAGCTACTCCAGTTGTCGCACAGCTTCTACGCACTCCTTTTGTGATCCCACTTCGTGGAACAGTTCGCAGCCCTCAATTTGATGCAACTGCTCTTGATACGATCTTAAAGCGAATCATGCAGAATACAGCAGACGCAGTGTTACGTGATGGTATTGGTAGAGGACTCGAAGCACTCTTTGGGAATCCCCAACCGCCTGAACAAAATGCACCTCAACCCACCCAACCACTTACGTTTCCGGACAGCTCTTGATCCGAAGAAGAGTGCGTTGTCCAGCTCTTGGACGATTTGATTTCCTGACAATCAGACAGGTGCGTGGCGCAACCGTCTGTTCAGTCCAGAAATGAGTTTTTTGAGTCGTTGAGAATAACTGAAATGTTCAACTTCAAGTGCATGTCGCGGCGAATTCACGTATTGAATTGAATGACTTTTCGTTGTTCGTTTTCTTTGTTTTCGCAGCCATGCTTGAGCTCGTGGTGCGATACGGTTCGCAAGAATCATTCGCGCGATAACCTGCGATTGGAGATCTGTGATACCCCATTGCCCGCTGTCTGGTTGAATCATGCCAACGAAAGCAAGATCATTTGCTTCTGGGTGAAGAACGTGCATAAATAATTCCGGTATACCATTCTTTGTGTTGAGTTCGGAGACATGTATTTTTGGCAAGGTCAGGCGATATCCTGTCGCTGCTATGATGACATCGATCTGCTCGTGACGCCCATTTGTAAAGACAGCTGTATCACCTTCGAATCTTTCGATATCAGGCATTGGATGAATCTTACCCTGATCAATGCGATGATAAAGATTGTCATTAATGACGGGGTGTGTTTCCCAAAGACTATGATCAGGTTGAGGAAGGCCATGCTTTTCAGGTAAACCAATAGTGCGAGCAATGACTCGTCGACTGATGAAACGACGGATTCCTAAAGGTACGTGCATTTTAAGGAGTCGTTCGCCTCGGAGGTCTGAGGGTCTTCCCATGAAGAGGCGTGGTAAAACATGGTAGTTTCGACGAGTTGAATGAAACGTTAAAGCAGAATGAAAAGAAGTTTCAACAGCAATGTCACAACCAGAGTTCCCACCCCCAATGACAAGCACCCTCTTGTTTCTCAGTACGTGAGGAATGTCCGGAGATTTGTATTCAGCAGAATGGATCACTGGACCTGAAAAGTCTGAAGTGATGTCGGGCAAGCGTGGCTCATGATTGTGCCCTGAAGCAAAGATAAGACCAGCGTAATTTCGTGTGGTTCCATCTTCCAAATCTACTTGCCAACCTTGCCGCACGTGATTACGCGTGATGGGTGTTATACGAGTAACAGAATTCTGAAAAAGAATGTGCTCTCGTAAACCAAAATGATCAGAATATTGATGGAGGTATGCAAGACATTGTTTGTGATCCGGATATGCGGGCCACTCATGAGGCATTGGGAAGTCAGTGAATTCAGTAAGTGACTTGGAGCTAATCAGCTTTGTGGATTCAAACACTCGTGATGTTGATGATCCAAAATACCAGTTCCCTCCAAGATCATCTTCGCGTTCGAGACACTCAGCTTGAATACCACACTGCAATAAATTCTTCAGTGCTGTTAACCCTGAAGGGCCAGCACCAATAACACACCACTTCAACAAGTCATTTGATTCACATGCAGACATATTTGATGATCGAGTTACTCAATGAATCAATAGTATCTTGAGTATGTAGGTAGGACAGGCTTATTCGAAGGAGACTTGATCCTGTGGGAACACTTGGAGGGCGAATAGCAGGTACAAAAAAACCGTCACGGACGAGTGATGACGCTATTTGAATAGCTCGTTGTGGTGTTTTGACAAAAACGGGCACGACATGTGCCTCTGCATCGCCAATATCAACTCCGTGTGATAAGAGCTTCTGCCGAAACACGTTTGCATTCTCTAAAAGTTTTTTTCGACGAAAAGGTTCTTCTGATAGCAGCTTGATTGCTTGTATCGCTGCTGCGGAAGAAGCAGGTGGATGCGCAGTGGAAAACATCCAACTGCGGGCCCGATGCCTTAGAAAGTCAATAAGAGTGCGGTGTCCAGAGACAAAACCACCCGAACTTCCAAGAGCTTTGGAAAGGGTCCCAATTCGTACAGCGACAGAGGAAGCGATACCAGCTTCTTCGATGAGTCCACTGCCATGAATTCCAAAAAGGCCCGTCGCGTGTGCTTCATCGACGAGGAGCATACTTTTGGTGTCATGCGCAAGTTGAGCCATGTCAGCTAAAGGTGCGATCGTGCCATCCATAGAAAAGAGGCTGTCGGTCACTATGAGCCGTCGCCGTGCAGGAATACTTCTCAGTAGTCCGACAGCTGCTGTGATATCACGGTGTGGGTAGATCTGAACATTGGCCCCGGAAAGTCGACAACCATCAATAATGCTTGCATGATTATGGGCGTCGCTCACGATCAGATCATGAGGCCCGGTGAGACATGATATTATTGATGTGTTTGCAGCATAACCACTTGGAAAAATGAGTGACTCTTCGGTATCCAAGAGTGAAGAAAGATTTTTTCCAAGAGATTCATGAAGATCAGAATGACCGCTTACCAGTGGACTGGCTCCGGCACCAGCCCCCTCAGAACAGGCACCCTTGGCAGAGGCTTTTATAAGACGGGAGTCCCCAGCATAACCCAGGTAGTCATTGGATCCAAAATTAATAAGTTCGAGATCGTTCAGTATGACGGTGCCAGACTGTCGTCCCAAACGCACTCGAACCGGCCTGAAGAGATCATCGGATCTGATGGTACCCAAATCCTCTTCAAGCCAATGGAGGCTCTCTAGAAGAGGCTGGTTTGTTGATGCAACTAGTCGTTGTGGTGATTCATGCTGACATGACATAGAACTAGTTTTACTTTTGTTTGGCAAGCCGTTCAAACACTTTGAAGTGAGTGGCTGAAACAGGATGGACTGAAAGCCTACTGCCGCGACGGAGCAGTTCGAGGCCCTCGAGAGCCTTCACACCACGTAATTGTTCGAGTGAGATCTCTTGGGGAAAGATCTGAATAAGTTTCACGTCGACCATCGACCAAATGGGCTTTTCGGGAGAAGCTTTTAGATCTTGATATTTATGCCCTTCTTTCCAAGCAAAATGATCTGGATAAGACTCTTTCACGACTTCAACAATACCAACAGCTGCTGGGGGTTTTGCATTTGAATGGTAGAAAATGGCACGATCACCCTTTTTCATTTCTCGTAGAAAGTTACGGGCTTGGTAATTGCGGACGCCCTCCCAGCAGGTTGTCTTATTTTTTAAACGAGCAAGATCCTGAATAGAAAACGTTGTTGGTTCACTTTTCATAAGCCAATAGTGCATTGATCACTCCGCTATAACATTGAGAAAAAACACCTGTTTTTCTAAGCGAAGAATACACCAGGAAGCTTCTTAAGGCATCAAGGTGCTTGTTACGAGATGCAACTAGAGCATTTTCGGGTTCTATGCAGCTTTTTTTACATGTTTTGGATCACCCGAATGAATCTCACCAGAGTGGCTCGTCGTGCCGTTTTGTACCTGCTCTACAATACAACGACGAACAGTTATTGGTACTTGTTTTGACACACTGTAAGGAACGGGCACATGATATCTCTCGGTCTTTTGCTCAGTAAGTGTGTCATGAACGAGAACACTGTACGTACATATTTTCTCTTTGGGGACCATGACGGTATACCCAATTTCTTTTGTCTGTAGTTTTGGAATGCTTGCTTGAAGAGTCTGTTCACGAGTGCGTGTTTCCCACCGATATCGTGTGGCACAAACAAGCTTTGTTCTTTTTTCCGGAACCATTTTTGTTACAGAATATGCACCGGTTCGTTTTTCATTCCGATACTTTTTCACGGAGACAATTTTTGTACGTTTTTCAGGCACCATTTTCGTGACGGAGTAGTCAAAGAATCTCTTTTCCTCACGATAACGACAGATATATTTCGTGCGAGTCCGTTCCTCCTCTCGATATTTTTTTACATAAGTGATGTAGGGAACTTCTTCGACGATGTATTTCCACATGGTGGCAGGAACTTCTCGAGTTTCAGAGGTAGGTATCCACTTCCGACAAAAAAAAGTTTTTGGGACATATGGGTTGCCTGCAGAATCGTACTGGTTATTGGCTGCTACTTCCTTTGCTTCTATTTTCCAATGCCCACCACGGCAGGTGACAATTTTTGTTGTTTTTACTGGTATCCGTTTTATTATCTTCCGATAAGCAGTCATTTTTTCCTGATAAGGAATCCTTACCGTATATGTTTCATCGATCTTCTCAACAAAAGGGATTTTGATTGTACGTTCTTCGGTTTTCCTCTCTTCAACAGGTATCATCACGGTGTACATTTTCTCAAATGTTTCGGTGTATGGCACCCTCATGGTCCAGCTAGTTGTTCGCTCTTGTCTCACTGGAATCATCACCGTGTATTGTTTTTCAAATGCTTCCTGAAAGGGAATCCTGACTCGATATTCCTGTAGCGGACTTTCAGGGAGACATTGTGTTGTCGCGTACTGAACAATTTTTGTTCTTTTTTCAGGGACCATGATGGTGTATTTTTTTGATCGCTGCTCTGTATGATGCATGTGCTTTTTCGTTGTGTATAAGTGCGCACGCTCTTCCATTCTCCACTTTGTGTAGTGAATATCCCGCGTCTCTATTACGTCTTTCCATCGCATGAGAGTTTTTGTGTCATTCTTCGGTGGAAGTCTTTGAAAAGGATCGGATTTTTCTTGCTCGTGTTCAATCGATAACTCTGTGTGTGTCGATCCATCGCGTGCGAGAACGCTATTGCCGCCACAAAAGAGATATGTTCCTGTAATCCATAACAACAAATAAATGTTTTGTGTTCCTGTCACTCCAGAATTCCTTCAATGCAGGGTATAACAATCACTAATTTGCTCGAGGGCAAATCATGATGACAGCCTATTACTAGGCATGCTTGTTGCTTTCGACATGTGAAGGAAACGAGAATCTGAAATTGGTCTCGTAATGCAGCGTAGGACACCAAAAACCTTCACGTCGTTTGAAGCGAACGAAAGAATGATCGAGTTTTCCTAATCAAAAAACTCAACCTGTTTTGAAATCTTCAGATTGTTCGGAATCTTCCGAGAATGTTGATTGTTGGTCACACGGACGAGCACCCATGGGGCCTCCTTCACAGCATGTTTCCAAAATCATTCCGCATTGTCGGCAATGAAGTTTTGCACGAATCTCATGTGTGTCACCGCCACACACGGGACAGATAGATTTTGGATATTCAGACATATGAATTTTTATGCAAGAGTACGTTAGGCAGACCGATTCTCAGAGATTCATTCCAAGAAAGCCACCGGCGGCATCACTGGCAGCTTGATCTCGTTCAATTCGATCAATTGCCTTGGACAGATCACCTGCTGCAATATACCGATTAAATTCAATTTCGACTGCGTGACCAACGGTGTTTTTAAGCCATTCAACAGCTGGTTGGGTCAGCCAATCACACGTTTCTGTATCTAAACAAATTGTGAGATCACTACCGACTGTTTGACTGTCGTTGTCATCAGTTATGACGGTACCCTCGAATACAAATTTCACCCAACCAATTTCTGGGTTATTTGTAAATCGAAACTGGCATGCGGCATCGGTAAGATAATATGTGTTACGAGTGCCGTGTTTCGTGACAGCGGCTTGAAACTGTTCTAAACGTTTTCGAAACGCAGGAGATGCATCCAATGGTACGTCGAAGCGAGAAACGCTTCGTAATGGTGTACAGTCAAAGGCAATCGTGACAGGTGGTTCCATCGGATATTCCTTTTTTGAAAATCAACAGCTTGGATATACACGTGATCTTCTTCTCAAGCCGAAAGCAATTTCGATTCTACCGCAATGAAGCTTGTTGTTCAGCCCAGATGGTGTTATGGGCACTCATTTTCCTTATTCTTTTTGCTCAAAATCCATTGAATGCAGCCTCAACCAGTCGTTATCAGGGTACCAGGCGGTGTATGGGTGTAGCGTGGACAGTAACGGTGTTTGCAGAGACATTGCCTCAAGCCGAAAAAGCAATTACAGCAGCTCTTAATGAGGTAAGTCGACTTGAAAACGTATTATCTGATTATCAACCAAGAAGTGAACTATGCCAACTCTCAGAATTGGCACCAACACCTTTTCCGAAACAAGTCAGTCCAGACCTGTGGGAAGTTCTTGTCCAAGCAGTTACTTGGCGTGATCGGAGTCAAGGTGCTTTTGATCCAACAGTTGGCGTATTTACTGATTTATGGCGAAAAGCACGACAGACAAGGCAGATGCCTTCTGTCAGACAACTAGCAGCTGCGCGTAAAGCATCCGGACTAGAGGCCTTAAAAATTGAAGATGCCCACAAGGTAAGTCTTCTTGAACCTGATATGCGTCTTGATCTTGGCGGTATTGGTATGGGCTTTGCAATAGATCAGGCATTACGCGTCGTGCAAGAAAATGGTATTTCAGTTGCAATGGTTGATGCCTCGGGTGATATAGGTGTCATCGGGAGTCCACCAATTTCCGGCGGTGGGCGGATTGAGATAGATGGTCTTGGCAGGAAGACAGAAAAAAAGAAAAGTGAAGAACGACACCCATTTGTCATAACACTGGAAGATGCGTCTGTGACAACCTCTGGGGATGCGTTCCAAGCTATCGAAATAGAGGGAATACGATACAGTCACATCGTCGATCCAAGAACAGGTCTTGGTGTGGTCGGTTCCACAGGTGTGACTGTTATTGCACCAGATGCAACGACTGCAGATGCCTTAGCGACTACCCTAAGCGTACTTGGTCCACAGGCCGGCTACGAATTTGTAGAACAAACTGCAGGCTGTTCAGCACGCTTTGTCTGGCATGAAGATGGAAAAGTTAGGGTGCGGACGTCTTCTCAATGGTCTTCCCAAACCTCCTATTCTTCGCAGAAAAAAATAAAAACAGGTCGAGAATAACGGTTAGCACAAGTTTGCCGATCTAGTCGTCGATATGAATTGTGCTGACGCTACGCCCTGGGGTGTGCAAAGACGTGGGTACGATCCGGGGGGGTTGTCGTACTCAGAAGACTTTCTGTTGTGTCTTCAAGGCAGGGGAAACCTTGCTGTTTTGAGCTTCAGAAAGACCTCCCTCCAGGGCGCAGCGGCAGTTTGTTCAGCAGAACGTGAGAAGTATCGTGACGCGACGTCAGGCTTCGCACGTTGACCAACAGGCTCGAAAAGACAACCTCCGTGAACAGTTGGCTACGAAAAATTGGCACCCTCATTAGCTGCATGGCAGTTGCTGCTAGTGGGTGCGCACCTCGGCAGCCGTTCTATTTTTTTGAGGATGGGGATCTCTCCCATTACGTTGGTGCTGTTCAGAAAATGGAATACCCAGATACCTGTCAAGATCCGCTTGATGAGGCAGCCGGTACAGTTGAACCCCTGACACTCTCAAACGCGAATTTTGAAGAAATTTGGGAAGTCACGCTTGAGGATGCCATTCGTACCGCTCTCGAAAATGGAAAAGTCCTCCGGAATCTCGGGGGAAGATTTAGTAGTTTTGGAGGCCCGAGGCCCCAGACTGGTGAGCCACCTGTCTCACTTTTGACGAATCCAGATCTTACTCCGACTGTCTATGATCCAGCTCTTGTTGAAACAGATCCATTTCGTGGCGTTGAAAGTGCACTCGCACAATTTGATGTACAGCTTTCCAGTTCGTTGACGTGGGAACGACAAGACAGGCCGCAGAATGTCGGCGGGCCAGGAACGATTATTTTTCAACAACACTTGTTGGGTGATACAGGAAACTGGACGACTGGTTTACAAAAACGAACGGCAACTGGTGCAACCTTTGGTCTCGCGAATGAAACCTTATACGACAATAATAATTCACCTATACGACAACAGGGTGTGCCATCGACGTGGACGACCAATTACGACTTTTCATTTCAACAACCACTGCTTCAAGGTGCGGGTCTCACTTACAATCGAATCGCTGGTCCAGATGCCTTTGAAAACCTGTATGGTAGGCCCAATTTCCGAGGCGTTCTGCTTGCACGCGTGAGCGCAGATATCTCACTGGCTGATTTCGAAATAGGTGTTCGAAATCTGATTAGTGATACCGAGCAGGCCTATTGGGAGCTTTACTTCGCTTTCCGGGACCTCGAAGCTCGTAAAGTTGGCCGTGATAGTGCACTTGAAGCGTGGCGTCGCGTGCATGCCCTCTACGTTGAACAATCACGCGGTGGTGAGGCGGATAAAGAAGCACAGGCTCGAGAGCAATACTTCTTCTTCCGCAGTGAAGTCGAGCAGGCGCTCAATTCGGTGTTTAGTGCGGAGAATAGGCTGCGTTATATGATGGGCATTTCTTCCTCGGATGGCCGACTGATACGACCAGCTGATGAACCTACAACTGCAAGAGTTACGTTTGATTGGCACCAATCTCTTGTTGAAGCACTTTCTCGCTCAGCTGAATTACGTCGACAAAAATGGAGAATTAAGCAGCGAGAACTTGAGCTGACAGCAGCGAAGAATCTTATTCTGCCGCGACTTGACCTGGTTGGAAGATGGCGGTTCTTAGGCATGGGTAATGATCTTTTCGGTGGCAATAATTCATACGGTGCCAATGGACTAGATCCACTTGAGGGAACAAATGCACACGCCACCTTACTGCATGGAGAGTTTCAAGAATGGCAGGCAGGTGCACAATTCTTGATGCCACTCGGTTTTCGTCGCGAACTGGCAACGGTACGGCATCACCAACTGCAGTTAGCAAAGACACGGGCTCAACTCCAAGACGAGGAGCTGGAGGTATCACACGCACTCGTCGAAGCAATACGAAACATCGATACAAACTTTGCCCTCGCGCAGACGAACTTTAATCGACGCGTAGCTGCCGAGCGACAGGTCGAAGCAGTACAGGCTGCTTATGATGCCGGTACAACAACCTTTGATCAGCTGCTTGATGCCCAGCGAAGAAGAGCTCAGGCAGAAAGCGCCTATTTCCGATCACTTGTTGATTACAACCGATCGATTGCACAGTTCCATTTCCGTAAGGGATCATTGCTCGAATATAACGGCGTCTTTCTTGCGGAAGGACCATGGCCAGGTAAGGCGTATTTTGACGCCCATAGAAGGGCCCGTCAGCGAGACGCCAGTCTCTATCTAGACTATGGCCATTCTCGTCCAGGAGTATTCAGTCGTGGCCCGATAACTCAGCAATTTAATGCAGTTGGTGCGGCGGCTAATGCACAGCAGATGCCACCACGCGATCCAGCGACACGTGAATTACCAGCGACCTTGCCTCGAGATTTCAAAGCCGAAGAACTTCCAACACCTATACCAAATGATACACCGAGTTTCCCAGCAGCAGCACATGGCTTTCCAGGTGAAGAGATAAACCTGTCGTCACTTCAAGGGACCAAGAAATCAGCCATCGATTCGATTTCAACTGCAGATAATACAAATCAATTCAAACAGAGAGATGCAGATATTGTCACGACTGGTTGGCAAGAACCGGTAACCCCAGCGGCTACAGCAGTAATAAATCCAGACTCTGCTGCTGAGACGCAGCTGCAGTAAAACGGATATCTATCTCACAGTTTTGGCCATGAATTTCAACCGATAGATGCAAAAATATTAAGGGGCAGCAGCAGGAAATGGTATAGCCGCCGCTCGTCGAACCTTGTCGAATAGCTCTTTATCTTTATTTTTGAGTTGATCTAACAAAAAAGTACTTTTTTCTGATGGGCATGCTAAGAGATACCCAATAATAGCTGGTCGAACCAGTGGATTCTCAGTACCAAGAGTGTCCCACGTCGCAACGACTTGGTTACGGAATTCCCAATCCTGATACCGTGATAAGTCAACAATCACCTCACGTGTGAGATGGGGCACGGGAAGGAGTTTCCGGGTGATTAGAATGACTTCTGTTCGAGGAATAGTGTCAGATGGATATTCCCAACAAAACCGCAATGCTTGAAGAAGATGTCGTTGATTAACAGGGCTCGCCTCATCCTCAAAAAGACTCTTACGCTCTAAAACTGGTAGTGCCTGTTTTCCTAAAGCAAGAAAGAGTCCAGCCATGATTCCATCAAGACCAGCCTGAAAATCACTGGGTTGTTGTTGGGTAATTATATGAATCAGCGCATTTGTACATGCTGTTTGAGAATCTGTGGGTGATTGACGGGCCAGTACACCAGCCACTATTCCATAGAATCCACGCCTTTGCTGTTGAATCGATAGATCACTCAGATGATCGATAACCACTTCTGGAGAAAAGACATGGGCAGAGTCCCGAACGTCCTGAAATGGAGCGAGAGCAAATTCGGCATAAGCATCTTTTGAAATAGCAGGATTGGGATGATCGACCCATTGTGCAAACCACTCCAGACGGTTTTTATTTTTAAAATCAGGCTGCTCAAATGGAGGTGCTTGGAGTATATAACCAAGAAGCATTTCATCAGCAGCGAGTGCTGTCCAGCCAACAGCTGGAAGATTAAAAAGTAAAGCAGTTCCAGAAAAAGAAGTTTGAACACCAGCTTCTACCGGTTGTGCTGTAGGTTCTACAGAAATTGCTTTTCTTCCTGAAGATGTGGGAACGATTCTCGAAAGCAGTGAAAATGACTGAAGCCGTTGGCCTTGGTTATTAGCAATTGCTTCGGTCAGAGATTCACCAATGGCAAGGTCACTCGATCGAGCAATCCTATATGAGAGCGGAGTTTCAACAGGTCCACAGAAAGGACATGCTGAGCTTATTGAAGTGAGAAAAGAGAACAAGAAAATTGTTGAGCACGCGCTACGCAACATAGTTTCTGAAAGTATGCATCTGACCAACAACACGACATTCTTCAAGCCGATCATTGAACAGATTCTCCGGTGAGTGAGTAGACTGCAAGGTGGCTGCCGTCTGGGCCTTTTAATTCTTTGATACCGAAGACTCCCGTAACAGCTACAGGACGAATAGAAAAATCAGCTGTTCTATCAGGAAGCATTTTGACAACGACACAATCATATAACGCTGCGCCAGGTCCAAAACAGCATTCCATATTGTCTCGAACCAAGACAAACTGAGTTAAACCAGTCTGTTGAAAACTTGGAAGAATATAGCCACGAATACGTACCTGTTGTCCCACGAGAGAGGTAACACGTTCTGGTAGAAGTTCGCGGGAAAAAGGCGTATCCTCTGCCATTTCAAAAATAATATCGTCAAATGATATCTCACGAATGCCTTTTTGATTGAGTCTCCATCTTTGTTTCGATAGAACTTCCTGACTCTCTGGGCTCTCTTTTTTGTCAAAAGAGAGCGGTGACTTCTTACCTTGGCCACAACCGGAAAACAGTGAGAGGGTAAGGAAAGTAACTACAATTTTAGCGAGGAAATGCTTCTTCAAGATGATATAGCACTCCCCCCTCAATACCATCCTGGCCGGCTGTTGGACGAACAGTGAATGTGCCAGCAAGTTTTTTCTGACGAGTGCTAAATGACATACCCTTTTCATCTCGAAGATGGACAAGAACACGATCAGTAATTTTTGGATTACCTCCAAAGCAGCAATCTCCTTGATCCCGTACAAGTAAAAATTGACGAATCCCAAATTGTTTTTTCCCAGGATACATATAGCCTTTGAGCAGCACGTTACGACCATTTAAAGCGCGCGCAGAATCAGGTATTGAAGTTGCTGGCGAACCTTCCGCGGGCTGCAATATGCCGTAATGAACTCTCTCAAACCCTTCAGGTAGTTCAGCGGCATATACCCATGACAAATAGATGGTTCCACCAACAAGACAAACCAATGAAAAAGTAGTAGCTGTTTTGGCGAGCCGCTTACCAGTGAAAATATCAGGACGTTTGATAATGTCTCGTAAGGCCACGAGGCCTAAACAAAAACCAATGGTAGGTACTACAAGTAACCACCAGTCAATAAAAGCGAGTGGTGACAGGAAGGCGAGTGTAGCAGCGGCAATAGATGTTCCAGCCAAAGCTTTATAGGCATGATCCTCATTCTTTTCGGAACCAGTTTTTGTAGCTTGCGTCGGAGTATCAAAAAGACCTTTTTTCATGACTGCTATATCGCGACTGGATTGTTCTAACCAGCAGCGTCCCGTTTTCCTGGCTGAAGAAGATAGCGAGACAGAAAAGCCACAATCGCCACAATCGTGAGCCAAAAAAACCACCTTAGTAAAGATTTTTTTGATGGCGGATTCTCAGGCTGAGAAATCGGACCGTCACCGGGCCGAGATTCTTTTGTTGCTCGCTGTGAGCCAGTGCTAACAACCATTGAGCGATCTGTGGTGACATCATCTGCAACGACATCAGCAACGCGTACTGGTGTGGTGGATGGCTGCTCTGTAGGGAGGTCTTCTTCAGTGGCTGCTGTGAGGCCAGCGAGACCCGCTAAAGTAGCGGCTCGACGAACAGCTTCGGGATCTATTTCACGAAGTTTCACTAAAGCACTCGCTGCCTCAGGAAGAGGACAAGCTTTCATATAGTTTACGATGGGTTCACGCACAAAAATGTTTTCGGGTGTTGCATCAACGTAGATATCCGTCAATTTTTCTATCACAGACCAATCCTGCCAACGGGCGAGATCTGCAATAACAAGGTCTGCAAGCTTTGGTTCATTGAGCAGCAAACGTAAGGATTCAAGAACACGTGTGCGTGGAATTGTCTCTGATTCTTCACCAAGGAAACGCAGCGCCATAACAGCAGCATAGGTTTCAGTGAATGGAATTTCACGAGAATTACGATCAAGAAAGAGTTTATCAATGAGATCAAGACCCGTTGGTCCAACAAGCACAACATAGCAGGCAATCAAAGCATCTAAACCACTTCGCAGATCAGATGAGTTGTCACCGAGGTCTTCACCAAGAAGAATTTTCTCTATCTCAGCTGCATCAGCTGGTGTTCCACATATACCTAACATCGTGGCATACAAACGACGTCTGTTTGATGGAATGCTTGGATTTTTTATCCACTGGAGCAGTGCAGTCGGATCCATTCTGTTTTCAAGCCCACGCACATCATCGTATGGTGCGATTGCAAATTCGTCATACGCGTCTCGAGCCAACACATCATCATTGTCTTCAAGATAGTGTTGAAAAAATGCGAGGCGATCTGGACCCGATTCAGGGAGTTGGTCAAGTTTCTTAAGATATGTCACAGCGCGTTCATTGATGGCAATTGGATTCGACCATATGAATTCAGGTGGCTCAATTCCCATGATCAGATACAGATTCCCCGGGGCGGTTGCCTCGAGCATGATTGCATCAATCAGAGTATCCGTATCAAGCAAATTAGTTGACCGCAGTAGATCTTCACCTTTGAGAACATCGATCACTTCGAATTGTGCCTGTGGTAACGGACCCTCGGCATTAGGTCCCAGAGCAGATGCAGGAGGTGGTTCAACGAGGCGTGCAATGACAGCAGCTTCGCTCTGCTTAATCTCCTGAGAGAAAGTTAAGCCGACTGCAGCACAAAAAGGACAGGCAAGAGATCGTTCTATCCCTACAAGAACCAATGAACTGATAACAAGCATCAGGACGGAAATTCGAGCAGAAGGTAAGACCGTAATTCGCATGAACCTAGTATATAAGACACACAGTGCTGCCAAATCAAGGATAGCAGAATGCTTGCTTTTTTACGTTTTTGCCTTAGCCAAGCCATCGGGCGACGTCGGTGCGATATGCCGCCACGGCTGGTAATAATGCCGCCAGAATCGCAAGAACGATAAGGAAGGGTACGAGGAGTAGTTCGGCCGTCGTATACGATAAAAATCCAGCTGCAACACCTGCATTGGTTGCGATCCATGGGCCGATGAGTCCGACTGTGCCATGCCCAAGGAGCAATCCAATGACTCCTCCTCCAACAGCAAGGAGAATAGCCTCAATGAGTACTGTTGCCAGAACAACACTGCGACGAGCTCCCAGAGCTCTCATGACGGCCACGTCCCGGCTCCGTTCAAGTGATGAACCAACCATACTCACGAGGATGCCAATTGCCGAAACAATGACGACAAGAGTGGTGACTAACAGTAGCAGTAACTCAAGAGGTGTGACAAAAAGATCCAGAAGCACACGAATCTCAGCAATTGGAAGAGCAGCCTGTGCCTCGCGACCTTCGTTAATCGCATTTCGGAGTCCCATGGCTGTGAGCTCTGCAGGGAGACCGGGAAGAGCAGCTGTCTCAAGCAAAATGGCGGTCACCTCTCGTTGGTTAAATGGAAGAAGTCCTTTACCCGGCGAATCGTCATTCGTGAGTTCGATTTGCTCACTGACGTCACTTGACTCGATCGGCTTGGCGTGTCCGTCTTGAAGATAGAATCCTTCCATGTTGACAAAAACTCCACGATCAATGGGAGTGTCAGTTCTGGAAAGAATGCCAGTGATTTGGAATGGATCATGAACCTTACCATCATCAGCACCATGTGTCGGTGCAATTGTATCGCCAACTTGTAGATTTAGCGTGAGTGCGACCTGGCTTCCTAACACAGCAGTGTAAAGATCCTCGTCGTGAAAATTGGTTCCTGAAGAAAACTCAAAAGCTTGGCCATTGCCGCGAGTGAGTCGATCGAAATAAGTGGAATTTGTGCCAATTACTCGGTGACCACGAAAGTAATCACCCATACAGATCGGAACAGCAGTCTGAGTACTCGCCGCCCATGTTCCATCTTTCCCATCAGGACGTTCACGAGCGGGCAAGAATTCTGTATACGTAGCCCACGAAATGTTCTCGATCGGCTTGCTGATAAAATAAACACTATTGAGCACAAGTTGTAACGGGCTACCTTTTGCCCCAATGATCATGTTGTACCCTAGGCCTGCACCAGACTCGAAGGCTTGTTTGACAACGCCACCTGTAATTAAGGTTGCCACGACGAGCGCAACACCAAGAGACATCGATAATGCGGTGAGGCCACTTGTAAATGCCCGCTGCTTAATATTTCTCCATGCAATGCCAAGCAAACTCATCAATACACTCCACTTGTTGTTGGATGAACTGCCGCAGCCCGATTAAAATCTTCCAAGCGATGGCGAACTGGAAACTGCTCTGCCACTTCAGGGGCATGTGTCACGACTAAGAGAGCGACTTCTTCTTCCCGGCATGTCGTCTGCAGGAGATCAATAACCTGCTGTTGATGGGAGGGATCGATACTTGCGGTTGGCTCATCAGCAAGAAGAACTCGTGGCCGATTTGCAAGTGCACGGGCGACTGCCACGCGCTGTTGCTGGCCGATACTCAGAGCTGCTGGCTTATGATGGAAACGGTCCGCCAGACCAACTGCGTCTAAGAGTGACTCAGCCCGTCCCCTGCTTGATGCTTGTGATCCAAAGCTCATTGCAACAAGTACATTCTCAAGAGCAGTGAATCCTGGAAGTAGGTTGAATTGTTGAAATACAAGACCGATTCGATCAGCCCGCAATCGATCTCGCTGTGGCTCAGCTAGTTTGACGATATTCAGGCCACCGATCAGAACCTGGCCACTGTCAGGACGCATAATGCCAGAAACAACATTTAAAAGCGTTGACTTGCCAGAACCACTTTGGCCCTCAAGTGCAACAAGTTCACCTGCAGCGATCTGAAAAAATGGTACGTCAAGAATCTGGAGAGGATCACCACCCGGAACAGGAAAAGATTTTTTCACATCGTGCAGTTCAAGAACAGCAGACTTTTCAGCCGAGCTTTGGGTATTTGAATGTGTTTGTTTCATGGACAAAGAATCGCTGGAACAAGAGGTGGTGTCAAAAGGAGTTTTTGTCGCCGGCCCTCTATGGAAAATGCACATTTTTGACAAACTCCTCGTCAGATGAGGATAAACGACTGCCAAAATTTCTCAATTATTTGCCGGTAAAGACTTTTGATTGGCTGTAGTGGCCCGTCAAAACCTGTGGGTGATTGAGAAGGAGTTGGTGCGCGTGTATAGTCCTGCCGGAGAAACTTTACGGTGGCTGTGCCCGAAGGCACTCTGACAACTGCCGATCTGACGACTCGTTATAGGAGTTTTGCTGTGTCCATTCGTGTTGGCATTAATGGTTTTGGTCGTATCGGACGTCTCACATTTCGAGCGATATATGAAAAATTTGGCCTTGATGGTGAGGTACAGATCGTTGCCCTCAACGATCTTACAGACGCCAAGACGAATGCCCATCTTCTCGAGCTAGATTCGAACTACGGTCCATTCAAGGGGACAGTAGCAACTGATGGAAATGATCTCGTTGTAGATGGCAGAACAATTAAGGTCTTTGCGGAGCGCGATCCGGGTTCGATTCCTTGGGGATCAGAGAATGTCGATATCGTGGTTGAAAGCACTGGTTTTTTCACTGATGCAACCAAGGCGGTCGCCCACAAGCGAGACAGTGTAAAAAAGGTGGTGATTTCGGCTCCGGCAAAAAATGAAGATCTTACGATTGTGCTTGGTGTCAATGATGACATGTATGACCCATCAAAGCATCATGTCATATCGAATGCTTCCTGTACTACGAATGGGCTGGCTCCTGTCGCAAAAATTCTTCATGAAAAGTTTGGTATCGATCGGGGTTTGCTCACTACGGTCCACGCTTATACAAACTCTCAGAAAACTGTTGATACGGCTGCTGGTAATCTGCGTGATGCACGAGCAGCTGCCTTGAACATTGTGCCGGCAGGAACAGGTGCTGCGAAGGCAGTCGGTCTCGTCATACCTGAACTACAAGGCAAGTTTACCGGCATGGCCTTTCGGGTGCCTGTTCCCACTGTGAGTGTTGTCGACTTCACAGCAACATTAGGCAAGGAGGCATCTCCAGAAGAAATTAATGCTGCTATGAAGACAGCTGCGGAAGGTCCATTAAAGGGCATACTGAGGTATTCAGAACAACAGTTGGTTTCAACTGATCTACGAGGAGATCCGCATAGCTCAATTTTCTCCGCTGTCGACACCATCGGCCTTGGAAATCTTGTGAAGGTCGTCAGTTGGTATGACAACGAATGGGGTTATTCAAATCGCGTTGCTGACTTACTGAATTTCTTGGAATCAAAAGGGCTTTAAGTGACGAGCCTCGTTTAGAAATTATTTGAACAACGGCCGGCTCTTCTTTTAAAGAGGCCGGCCGTTTTTATTGGCTTTTTTCAGAGGCGGAATCAAGTTTGGCAATAGCCTCTGTTTCAATTGTTGAACCATCAAATTGAGTTAGCTGTACTGAGATTCGGATAGGAGTCGTTGTTGGTGCTGTGGTTGGCCATGGCAGTACGAAATGAAGCCCACGGGCCCTCGATGTACGTCTAAAGTGCTGGTGAGCTTTGGCTGCAGGAATTGTCCATTCAGCAAACTGACGCCCTAAACCGGCTTGTTGTGCCGGTGCGGTTGGTTCGTATGCAGCCACGTAAATGTCACCGGCAGTTGTGACGAGACGTTCATCAGCATCACGTGGTTCAACGACAAGCGTCACGCCCTCCGGAAATCCATCACCATCGGCATCATAACACACCGTTTTTTCATGATTGATGACGAGATGCGTTAGATCTGATTGGTGACCAATGCTTTCAGCAAAAGAAAGTTGGCGAATTGGTCGAGCTGCACCTCGCTTGGCTGAATCCTGCGGCAGCGGTGGAACACCTTCGAGGGTAGGAGGTGCCATATCGCCTTTAGGATTCGGAAGACTGCCAGAGCTCTCTGGACCCCCGGATGCGGATGAAGGGCCTGCACCAAAAGTTGGACCATTATCGTTCGAGCTACCATCACTCCCATCGAAGTTCGGTACATCAACTTGTGGGGGTACAAGAAGTGGTTGAGCAGGTGTCGGAGACGACATCTTAGTTTTTGACGAAGAGCTATCAATGATTCCGAGTTGCTTGCGAAGTGATGCGTTCTCATCCGTCAACGTGTCGAGTTCATAGCACTGTGTCTGTAACTTGTCTTGGAGGCAATAAATCTGATCTTCTTGAAGTCGCAATTCCCGCTCAAGCAGTTGATGATGAACATCACTTTTACAACCACACATGAATACGATAAGACACATTACTAGTGACACTGAACATAGATTAGGTGTCACCAATTGAGAACAAGTTTTTTTCATGACGCGCCTCCTTGCGCCTCACGCACGGTTGAGGACTATTAGCCCGTGGGAATTTGCTCGATCACCTCATCAATAAGATGATATTCACATGCTTCGTCTGCTGACATGAATCGATCACGATCAGTATCTTCCTCAATTTTTTCAAGAGGCTGACCAGTATGTTTCAGCAAAATTTTATTCAATTTACTTTTGATATTTCGAAATTCATTGGCATGAATCATGATTTCTTCTGCAGTACCTTCCATGCCAGCGAGTGGTTGATGAATCATGATTCGAGCATTTGGGAGAGCACGGCGTTTCCCGGCTGTTCCAGCAGTCAAAAGCAAAGCACCCATGGATGCGGCTTGTCCTATGCAATACGTTGCAACATCACAACTCACAAATTGCATTGTGTCATAAATTGCCAGCCCTGCGGTGACACTTCCTCCTGGTGAATTGATGTAAAGATGGATATCGCTCTTCGGATCATCAGTCTGAAGAAAGAGCATCTGCGCGACAATGGCATTCGCCATTTCATCATTTACCTGAGAGCCAAGGAATATGATGCGGTCCTTTAGCAGCCGGCTGTAAATGTCCATTGCCCGCTCTTCGCGGCCACTTTTTTCAACAACATAAGGGATCAGGGGCATTTAAATGATTCCGGTTATTCAGGAAGAAGATGGAGGGAAGAAAAGATGCCTAGTCAACGTCTTTGTCTTCTTCTCCAGGGGGTTTGGTGAGAATATCATCGACGAGACCATATTCTTTGGCCTCCGTCGCCGTGAGATACCTATCTCGGTCTGTGTCTTGAGCAATTCGATCAATTGGTTGACCTGTATGGGATGCAAGAATTTCATTTAAAACAGCACGGGTTTTAATGATCTCATCAGCTTGGATTTCAATATCACTTACTTGTCCACCAACCTGTCCATACGGCTGGTGGATCATCACTTTGGCATGGGGCAAGGAAAATCGTTTGCCTGATGCTCCTCCAGCGAGCAACACGGCACCGCCACTGGCAGCAAGACCAACGCAATAAGTGGCTACTGGGCACGAGAGAATCTGCATTGTGTCATAAATCGCCATTGTGGCAGTGACGCTGCCGCCAGGTGAATTGATGTAGAAATGAATGTCTTTTCGGCGATTTTCACTCTGAAGATAGAGCAATTTCATGACAAGCTCATTTGCATTTCCATCATAGATTTCACCCTGTAAAAGAATGATTCTGTTTTCCAGCAGAAGATCACCAAGAGTCATTTGCCGCTGCCGTTGGTAGTCTCTATAGGCACTGGCAGCACTTGGATCAATTGGTGCGTTTGACGATGGTGATGGAAACCTTTGGGCAGGCATGAGCAACTTTCAGAAGTGCGTATGAATGAATCAAAAAATAATTGAAAAACTATGAAGATGAATCTTCATGTGTAAGTGGTGTGGTCGGAATTTCATCTTCGCCGGCAGCAACACCGCAGACGGCGTGGTCAATAGCCTCAGCATCCGGTTTCGGAAATTCAAAAGGTATGTCTTCAAAGTTGGCCTGTGAAGTAACCAGGTCAATAGTTTTTCGTTCAATAATTTGATTTCGAAGTACATCCATAAGGCCTCTTCGCTCAAGGCTGGCCCGCACACGCCTTGGCGATTCACCTGATTGAGCAGCGATGGCTTTAATTTCTGCCTCATAGTCAGCGGCAGAATCAGAGACATTCTCAGCCTCCGCAATTTTCTCCAAGATAAAATGTTCTTTCAACGAGCGTGCTGTGCTTGCCATTACTGACTGACGAAGTTCATTGACGTATCGACGAATTGAGTCATCATCGAAACCACTCCGACGAAGTTCTAGAATTGACCGTTCCAGTTCTCGCTGGCTTTGGCGACGTAATAAGTCAGGAGGAAGTTCCCAGCTAGCCGAAGCTGTTAGCGACGCCGACACCTGTTGCCGAACCTGTTTCCTTTGATGCCATTCGAGCTGGTTGTGGAGCTGCTTACGCACCGCCTCGCGAAGGTCATCAGCTGACTCGAAATCACCTAACTCTGTAAGCAGTGAGGGAGTTATTTCGGGCATTTCAAATCGTTTGACATCCAGAAGTTGAATTTCCAATGTGACTGTTTTTCCGCGAAGATTTTCGACAGCTGCTTCCTCGGAAATCGATATTTCGGATGTGACGTTTTCGCCAGGCTTCAAGTGGGAAACAAGTTTGTCAAAACCATCTAGTTCTGCATCGGCAAGAGAAAGTTTTGGGCGGACAACAATTTCCATTTCTTCTGTGTGAGAGAGCACCTTGCCGTCGTCATCAGTACATTTGAGGTTTGCGACGATGAGGTCCCCTTGTTTGGGAGACCCCTTCGCTGGAACGAGTCGACCTCGCTCTCGCAGGAGATTGTTTACAGATTCCTCTACGTCTGTATCAGAAATTTCTCGATTTGGTCTCTTTATAGAGAGCCCTTTCCACTCCGGCATCTCGAATTCCGGTCGTACCTCGATGGAAAATTCAAAGGTCATTGGTCCATCATCTGGCAGAATGACAGCAGCAACATCAAGGTCAGGTTCACTAATTGGAGCAAGGTTTTCCTGTTCATTAACCCGCGCAAGAGCGTCATTCAGTAGCTTGGACTGAATTTGATCATTTAATTCTGTTTTAAACTTGCTGCCCACGAGTTTTCGTGGTGCTCTTCCGGGACGGAAGCCAGGCAAAAGGGCTGTTGGCATGAGATCACCAACAGCCTCTTCGTAATACCGGTCAATTTCTTCTCGAGGAACAGAAACTTTCACTTTTCTTTGGCACGTGGAAGTTTCTTCTACAGTCACATCGATTTTGAGTAGCTGAGGATCGGCAAGGGCTGTTGAATCGTCTGACATCGTTGTCCTGTGAAAAAGTGTGAGAGAAAAGTACGTGTTTGTGTCGGTAAAATAAGTGTGGGCTACAACCTCAATAAGCGGTTTGGAGGCCACTAGTTATGGCAACCATATCCACCAAGGAGAGCGGGTGATGGGATTCGAACCCACGACAACCACGTTGGCAACGTGGTGCTCTACCAACTGAGCTACACCCGCATTTTGTTCGTTTCAGAAGTAGTTGGCATTTATGACAGCCACTAACTCCCGAAAACCCCGTGATTATAGGGTATTGAGTGCTTGTCGCAAGGTCATACCCCGCGTTCTCGGTGTGATTTCTGCTGAAAAGGAAAACTCAGCTAGGGCATTTGGAAAATCGGACTCAGAGTGGATAATCGAAGTGTTTTGGCACCTCAGGCGAGGAAACTGCCGCAGTTGCCGCTACCATTCAAACCCAGCATACATCGAAACCCTACCATCCTGTGTCAGGTTCTGAACCAGTGCAGGCCCAATTCGGATTGCCAAATGAAGTTGCAATTGGTCTTTAAAACAGCAAAGTCTGGTGGGAAAAAGCCTCGTACGTACGACGTGAATCTCCCAGTCGTTATTGGCCGAGGGCAACAGGCATCATTTCGAATCCCCCATGGACAAATTAGCCGCCGTCATTGTGAACTACTTGAGTCGAAAGGATCTGTCTTTATCCGTGATCTCGGCTCCACAAATGGAACGATGGTAAAAGGTACGATGCTACCCAGCAAAACAAAAGTTCCTATCCGTTCTGGTAGTGTAATTCGATTGGGTGACCTTGCTTTCCGGATCAACTATGTTGAACCAAATGACGGTCGTGCTACAGAAGTTGAGGATTCATTTGAGGAGGCAATTGACTTTCTTGAAGCAGAACCGGAGGGAGAAACAGTCGAGGCATTTGCTGAGTCAGGCTTGCGGCCCAGTACGGACAAAGTACTTGAAGGGGAGCCCCTTGATGATGATCTCTTTTTGGAAGTAGATGAAGAACTGAATTCAGACGACGATGACTTTTTAGACAAAAAGAGTACTTCTCAAGAATCTTCAGGGACTTTATCGGATGATGACATCGATGATTTCTTAAACGATATCTAAAACTAAAAACATTAAATTAGGAAAAATTATTTCGGTCGAAATAAAATATTCCTAAAACTTTTGGATCGTTCACTTCATGCAAGACCAAGATAACGAATGTCGTTCCCTTACGATTCGTGACTTAGCACGTGCCAAGCAGAGTGGTCGACCGATAAGTATGGTTACTGCCTATGACTGGTGGTCGGGTAGCCTCGCTGATTCAGCTGGTGTCGATTGCGTTCTTGTCGGCGATAGTCTTGCGATGGTGGTGGCTGGTCGAAAGACAACACTTTCGGCAACAATTGAACAGATGATTTATCACGGAGAAATTGTTTCTCGTGCGGTGCAACGTGCCGTCGTATTTGTTGATCTTCCATTTCCCTTGCAGCATTTGGGCGTTGGGAAAGCAATTGAATCTGCAGCTAGAATTCTGCAGGAAACAGGGTGTCAAGCAATTAAGCTTGAAGGAACATCAGGCCAACAAGATGTCATAGCCGGTATTGTTGAGGCTGGAATTCCGGTTATGGCCCATGTAGGACTTCGTCCTCAGGCGGTACATCAACTCGGCGGATATCGAATCCAAAGAGATAGAGAACAACTTCTCGCGGATGCGGCAGCGGCAGCGGCAGCAGGTGCGTGTGGAGTTGTTCTTGAATGCGTGCCTTCAAAGCTAGCAGCAGAGATAACCGCTGCAATACAAATACCAACGATTGGAATAGGAGCCGGCCCTGACTGTGATGGTCAGGTTCTTGTCCTGCACGACTTAATTGGTCTCTCTATTGATCATATCCCTCGGTTTGTCAGATCGTATGCTGATACAAAGGGAACTATTTTGGATGCTGTAACCTCATGGCGACAGGATGTTGAGTCCAAAAAATTTCCCGGAGAATCAGAGACCTTGGCTTAGAAGTTCCGTTCCTGTTTCCCTCAAAACGGAATACTGTTGAGGGTTCTACAGGCAAGTATTTCTTTTTCTAAGGCAAGACTACTTCATCGGAAATAACAACAGGCTTGCTGGCTCGTATGGTCTGTGGTGAACCAACGGTGCCAGGAATCATGCCACTTCCAGCGAGTGGGACACCATTGCCACAGTTGTTGCACGTATTGACCGGAGCACACGGTTGACAACCAGGTGCACTGCAGGGTCGCATCGCAGCCGGTGCAGCAACTGGAGGTGGAATTGCACCGTTTGGCGTGAAGCCCGGCGGCAGATGCCCAAAGCACCGTTCGTACTTCCATACTTCAAATTTTATGTAACGTTCCTGAAGGCTTTTGCAGCCAGTAAGCCCTGCGGCGGCCAGCACAACTGGCACGCACGCGATGGCTCGATAGATCCACGGCGTCCTTGACATTAATCCTTACTCCCTGTGGCAAAGCGGACCTACGAGGACCGCCATTATTGTGGATAAACTAGCCCTCAGCATTTCTGAGAAGCCTAGCAACACTACACCACACCACGGACGGGGCAAGAAAAGTGAGAATAAATTTTGCCGTAGCCAACGCAAGATTTCTCTTGCCGTTATTATTAGCCCTTACGATGACGAATTTTCGCCCGCATACGTCGCTTCTTTTGCCCGAGTTTTCGACGCCCTTTACCTGACTTCTTCACTCCCATTAACTAGTCTCCACTGTCTCTTTTAGAATGTTCGTTATTTTCCCTACCATTTAGCCGAGGCTGTGTAGCCACTGCCGAAATCGTATTAGAATACACTAGGCGGCCATTGCAAGGTTTCACTCGGTATTCCGTCTCTCGTTGGCCCCAGTTTCACTTACCATGATTACTTTCTTCCCAACCTATGCCCAGTGGATCGAGACCACAGGCGTCTGGCGGGTCAATATTCACGGCATGGTCACTCGGCCACTTCCAGTAGCTAGTCGTCGGCGGACGGTGGCTTACGCAGTTGTGAAGAGGCTTCTAAAATTGGATGAAGGTCAACTTCGATCACCAATTTTTAAGGCCCGTTCAGAGGCATTTCTACTTCAGCGAATATCAGGGCAGTCTGTCGCAATCACACTCGGGGGAAAAAGAATAGACGTTGGTATCTCCAAGCGTACCGGCCACTTTGGAACAAACTTTGATCTTGATGCGCAAACAGTGTCCGAAAACACAGTGGAAACACCGTATGGGCAAAAACTTTGTTTTGAATCAGTGGATGAAGACGTCGACTCGAGGCCTCTGACGATCCAAGGCTCCGTTCAATTGGTTCATGCGAGTGGATTCTCAGTCATCTCTGATATTGATGATACGGTCAAACTGACAAATGTTGCAGATCGTCGAGAACTCTTGGCAAATACCCTCTTACGGGAATTTGTACCAATCCCGGATATGGTTGACCTTTATGAACGATGGTCCTTGTCTGGAGCAGCATTTCATTATGTATCGGCTAGCCCTTGGCAGCTTACGAGACCGCTCAACGATTTTTTTCATTCCGTAGGCCTGCCAGACGGGTCAATGCATCTCAAGCTTTTCGGTCTCAAGGACTCAACTCCACTGGGAAGAATGCGTTCTTCCAAAAAGTCAAAACAGGATGTAATCATTGAAATAATAGATCACTTCCCACATCGAAAATTTGTTCTTGTTGGGGATTCAGGAGAACGAGATCCTGAGGTCTATGCAAACGTAGCTCAGCAGCGTCAAACCCAGATAGCAGGTGTTGCGATTCGTCGGGTTTCAAGTAGAAAGTCCAAGCAAAAAATTGAAACTGCTCTCAAGACTCTTGCACGAGCAGTGCCCGGTGACAGGTTGCGAGTGTTCACTACAGCAGATGAAATAAGCGAGCTTATTTCGGCAGGATAAAAGTTTCAGGCATCACTTTCAAAGGCATTCTGAAAATGTTCAATGATCGGTGTATTGCTGGAACGGCCAAAGAGCCAGTGATTTTGGATTGACGTAGGACTTGTGAAAAGAACAGTAACAACATCCAGCCGGAAAGAATAATCCTCAAGTCGATGCTGCTTTATATATGCATTTGCTAAAGTGCAAATACGCTGTTTCTTTCGTGTGTCGATTGTTTCAGCAGGATGACCGCGTTCTGTATTCGTTTTAGAGCGTACTTCGACAAAGACAACCGTACGTTTATCAAGAGCTACGATATCGATATCACCATGCAAAATCCGCTCTCGGCGAGCTATTATTGTGTATCCCTGTTGTCGCAGGTAACGGGCGGCTTCACGCTCGCCTCGTAGGCCAATTGTTTTTCGAGTGGCCACTCAAGACCTCTTTGCGATTTTCAGATCACAAGCGTCATTATTTGGTTGCCACGTCAGTTCGTCGTTCACGAAGACGTACGGCTTTGCCTATACGATCACGCAAATAATACAACTTTGCGCGTCGTGTGACACCAGATCGCTTCACAACAATCTTTGCAATTTTGGGAGAATGAACAGGGAATTTACGTTCAACTCCCTCGCCTGAAACAATTCGACGAACAGTAAACATCTCACGGCTACCTGCGCCACTCCGGGCAATGACAACACCATTGAAGACCTGAGTTCGTTCTTTGTTACCCTCAAGAATACGATTGTGGACATCTACCGTGTCACCAATTTCAAATGTATCGATTTCTTTTTTGAGACTATTCGACTCGACATGATCGAGAATTTGCTGACTCATTTTTGGATCTCCTGTAAATGTATTGAGCTATTGTGAATTGTTTTCTGTGTGCTTCGTTGTATGCCTGTGTGTTGCATGAGTCGCCTGTGCTTTTCGCCAATCAGCGATTCGTTGATGGTCACCGGTCAATAAGACCTCAGGTACCTTGAGGCCACGATATTCGCGAGGACGCGTGTATTGCGGACCTTCGATGAGGCGTTCCGTGCCTGAGAACGAATCATCGACAGCACTTCTCGAATCACCAAGGACACCGGGTATTAGCCTAGCAACAGCATCAATAATCACCATAGCTGCTACTTCACCACCTGAAAGGACATAGTTTCCAACTGAAATAGCATCTGGCTTGAGTGTGTCGCAGATGCGTTGATCAAACCCCTCGTACCGTCCACAGAGAAGAATAAGACGTTTTCGTTCAGCAAGTTCCTCAACAACCTGTTGAGTAAGTGGTCGTCCCGAGGGTGTAAGCATTGCGATGCTACTTGAGAGATCAGTCGTTTCAGAAGAGTCACTTTCCGTAAAAAGTGACTCAACGCAGTCAACAACTGGTCCAGGCATAAGAAGCATTCCGGGACCACCACCGTACGGACGATCATCGACTTGTCGATGGGCCCCAGTCGCAAAATCACGAATGTTTTTTAAACGAATGTCGAGTAAGCCAGCTTTTTGCGCAGCACCCAAGAGACTTCCATCAAGAAAGCCCCGAAACATTTCAGGGAATAGCGTAACGACGTCGATCCGCATAGCACGTCCTGCACTCGCCTCACTCGTCAGTTTTTGTTTCAGCTTCTGGGTCCGCCGAAGCTGAAGGGGCTTCAGTAGATTCGGGCTCATCAGGTGACACTGCTGCTGGCTCTGCACTTTTGGCGTCTTGTGAACCTGTCTCAGCCGACACCTCAGTAGGAGAAGATTCTTCGCTAGAAGTTTCAGCTGAGGCATCTGCTTCTGGTGCTGGCGGCTCTTCTTCCTGAGTTGGTGCCAATATGGGCTCACCAGCTTCTGGTACTACCCGCGGTAGGGACAATCGGGAACGGGCTTCTTCCATTTCTTTTAGGTGAGTGCCATCAGTGCCGTATTTTTTAATAAGGACTCGTACCTTATCACTTGGCTGGGCTCCAACGCTCAACCAGTAATCCACCCTCGTGGCTTTGAGCGCACAACGCGCATTCGTATCGGGTATACTCGGATCGTATGTGCCAAGTTCTTCGATCACTCGACCATCCCGGGGTGTCCGGCGGTCAGTTGCACAAATTCTGTAAAAAGGACGGTGTGTTCGTCCCATTCGTTTCATACGAATTACCACTGCCACGGTATCAATTCTCCAAATTCTGAATTGGTCGGTACTAAGATTCACATCGTTTCACCAACACGTGGTGATGCCAGGATGTGAACAGACGCAGATGCGACGAGCCTTCTAAGGTACACCACAATGATTAGTAAAAAAGGTGGGCAGCCTATTTTTCCTGTTCTGGCACGAATCAAAGCAGGATTGAAGACTCTTCATATGCACTACGGAGATCAGCCACGAGACTCTCGTTTCCGTCGACGGGCCTCTTTTTCACGCTGTTTTTTGAGTTTTCGCCGTTGTTCCGCCGTCAATCTCTTTCCAGTATCGCCCTTTTGTCGACCGAGACGGCCTGACGGATCACCCATTGCAGATTGCATTTTTTGGACTTCTCGCATTCGATCTTTCATGCCCAGGCCCGCCATGCCTTTCATCATCGAGGCCATGCCGTCGAACTGTTTTACGAGATCATTAACTTCTTGAGGCTGAACACCCGCCCCGGCTGCAATGCGTCTCCGTCGTGTCTGATCCACAATGCGTGATGGATTACGTCGTTCCTCAGGTGTCATGGAATCAATAATCCCAAACAGTCGATTAATGTCTTTCTCGAGATCAGCACCAGCTAACGATTCCTGCATTCCGCCCATTCCTGGGATCATACCGATCACTTTCCCAAGTGGACCAAGCCGCCGGGTTTGGAGCATCATTTTTTTGAAGTCCTCAAGTGTAAATTCACCTGACTTGAGGCGTTCCTCCTGTCGCTGCATCTCATCTTGGTCAAACTTTCGCTGAGCTTCTTCAACGAGGCTTACGACGTCTCCCATCCCGAGAATCCGGCCGGCGAGTCGGTCAGGATGGAATTCTTCGAGTGCATCAACACCCTCACCTGTACCCATAAATTTAATTGGTACACCGGTGACACTTTTTACAGATAGTGCAGCACCACCCCGAGCGTCACCATCAAGTTTGGTCATGATGACGCCATCAATTTCAAGCGCTTCATTAAACGCTTTTGCACTTAAAACAGCATCTTGACCAGTCATGGCATCAACGACCAAGAACACCTGATCAGGTGAAACGGTTCGATCAATGCGTGATAACTCAGTCATCAACTCTTCATCAATAGAAAGCCTGCCAGCTGTATCAAGAATGACAACATCAAGGCCATCCTTCTTTGCTTTTTTTACACCGGCTTTACAGACTGCAACGGGGTCGGCACGATCTTGAGGTGTGTGTACTGGAATACCGATCTGCTCACCAAGTACCGACAGTTGCTCAATTGCTGCAGGTCGCTGTAAGTCAGCAGCAACGAGCATGACGCCTTTTCCCTGTTCCTTCAGACGGCGAGCCAGTTTTCCACATGTCGTGGTTTTTCCAGATCCTTGAAGACCACACAGCATAAGGATTGTGGTATCGCCGGAGCGAAAAGGAATTTCATGGTCGACCGGTCCCATGAGATTGACTAATTCGCGGTGTACAACACCAATAAGTTGTTGTGCGGGATCTAAGGCATCAAGAACCTTTGCTCCAATGGCATCTGCAGAAACACGGTCAAGGAATGCATCAACAACATCGTACGCGACGTCAGCTTCAAGAAGTGCTGTTCGAACCTCACCGAGGCCCTCGCGCATATTCGATTCAGAAAGTTTTCCTCTGCCCCGGAGGGTTCCTATGGCAGATGTCAGCGAATTTGAAAGATTGTCAAACATGACAATCAGTATAACTACGTCACAGCACAAAAATGAGTGGATGGAAAAGAATCCATCCCAGAGTCAGCTCGACACGACGATGGACCGCTCGAATCGGGAGCGAACACCCACTGTGTCGCAAGACCCGATGCGTGGCCGGCAAGAGCGGTGCATCGTCGTGTCGAGCTAAAAACTCTTGATATCAGGAAAAAGTGCCTGGATCACTCATAACAGGAGTGGGGCCGATGACCGTGCCACTCTCTACTCCACCCTCGCAACAAGGCGTCGGGCTTCCGCATGGTTCACAGCCACAAGGAGCGGCTCCGCATGGCTCGCATGGCGCATTACATGGTGCATTACAGTTGTTCCGGTAGAGTCCTCGACTCGTATTCCGAAATTCAAGAAAAGATGGTCTTCTGCAACTATTCCCGAAGCAACTACTGCATCCTGGCAGAACAACCAAACAGCTGAGCGCAGTCAGCAGGCAGATAAGACGTGTCATAGGAGAACCTCCCGGTGAATCAAAATAAAGTCACTGAGTACTGAGTGACCGGTTCGCAATCAAACGAAAGAAACAGTCAAGCAGTCTTGCTAAGGAACCCTACCCCACGCTTTCTTGGTGTGACGGAGGGTTTTTGTTTCCTCACCATTTTTTCCATGCTAGGGTTGGAGGTGGTCGTTACTGTTTACGGAAACCGCATTGTTTCACAAACCATCTTTTCTCGGTTGATGAGCTGGTTTTAATAGATTATTTCACTGGTCTTTGGTTCAACGCTGATGTCAGGGAATCCCATACGAAAAACAAGTTTGTACCGATTACGCAGATTATCTGGCCTCGTTTTGGTCTTTGGATTTCTTGCGTGTAGTACGCGTCCAGTCATTGGATTATCAGATGAATGCCAGGTGTGCTGCGAACCAGAAATATGGGTTTTCAGTACAAGGCACTTACCCGGAATTTGCCGTCTGCCAGACGTTGTGAATCCATCTGTACAGCGATATGAATCAGCGCAATGTCGCTGGCTTTCAGATGACATTGGAAGTTTGCTTTCAGGGAAAGGACCTCTCGTCATTTTCCTGCATGGCAACCGATACGACGCTTGGTCGGCGAAACAACAGGGTCTACGTCTTGCGAGACGTTGTACGTCCTTCACTTCCCATTCTGCGGATGCACAATTGATGATCTATTCATGGCCAAGTCAGCAGAATGGCTGCTTATTAAAAGATGGTCGGAACAAATATCATCGATGTTTTACCGAAGGGCATTATCTCGCGTGGCTCCTTGGCCAGATCGACCCCGAGCGCCCCGTTATCTTTATCGGATACAGCTTTGGCGCACTCATTACGCTTGAGGCTCTTGAGGATCTTGTTGCAGCCGAAAATAAAGGTGGGCCGGTCAGTCCCTGGCAGTACCGTCCGGGGGACACACGACTTATTTTTGTCGCACCCGCAGTTCGATGTGACGCGTTTGCGCCATGTGGGAAATATCGTGAAACGCTTGCTTGCGTAGATCGTGTTTCGCTCACCATCAATTCACGAGATGATGCTTTACGATTCTTTCATCTCCTTGATACCCGCACAAAGGTTGATGCACTCGGGTATAAAGGTATGCCACGAAGGTGGATGCCCTCTGAAATTTTATATTCAGCGGTCGACGCACGACGTATTATTGGTCGTGAGCACGGCTTTACGTTGTATCTCAATTCAAACACTCTTATGCGTCGAATCTGCCGTGACGCGTACAGCGGGCTTGAAAGTTCTTCTCCTCAAACAGCTTTGGAACACCAAACTGTTTTAAGGCATGGTGAAGAAACTCACGAATCCGAGTAGTTTTCTTTATCCAACTTTTTGTGAGCCTCTATCAGACGTTGTACAAGTTCTGGTATCTGAATAGTTGCTGTCCAACCAAGGCGCTCAGTTGTTTCATTCACCAAGGCGTGTGGATGATAGCTCTCCTGTAATCGGACAAACTGCTTGTCGTGCACAACATAGTCTTCCCAGGAAAGACCAACAGTTTCAAAGGCGGCTGAAACAAAGACACGAAGCGATGTGTGCTTCCCTGTTGCAAGAATAAAATCCTCTGGATGTTCCCGGGAAAGCATTTTTTCCATTGCTACAACATATTCTGGTGCCCACCCCCAATCTCGTTCGATCGAGAGATTACCTAAATGAAGATCTTTCTGTCGGCCCTGTGCAATGGAGCAGGCCCCGGCGATAATTTTCTGGGTTACAAAGTGTTCTGGTCGTAAAGGACTTTCGTGATTAAACAGAACACCGGTGCATGCAAATAGGCCATGCCGCTCACGATAGTCTCGAACGGACCGAAAAGCCGATTCTTTTGCAGCAGCATAGGGGTTTATGGGATCGCATCGGGACTCACATGTGACAGGTTGCTGATGCGAATTACCAAACATTTCACAACTTCCAGCCACGAAGAGGCGTGAAGGTAGAGTTGCTCTGTGCATGGCTTGAAGTAGTCGCTGTGTTGATCCAGCAATGCTTTCAAACGTCTCCTCTGGCTGATCAAAAGATAGACGTGGAGAAGACTGTCCGGCAAGATGGAATATCATCTCCGGATGATAGTCATCAATGAGTTTTGCAATCGACTTGACGTTATCAAGAGAGGCCGTTTCGAGTGTTACCGTGTTACAGATTCCGAGCTGCTGAAGCCCAGCGAGCCGATGTGAAGAAATTTTTCGCGTTGTACCGACGATATGGTAGCCATGGTTCATAAGGTGGGCAGCAAGGTAGCACCCATCTTGGCCAGTGATGCCAGTTATCATGGCGGTAGGACGACTTTGAGGTGAGTTTTGCATAGTCGAAGGGTATTCGGATACCAGCTACCAAGGAAAGATGCAGACCGAAAAATTTTCATGAAATGAAAGCAAGGCAGAATCTGCTCCTGGGCAGAGACTCTCAAAACGAGCCCTTTCTTTCGAAAAACCAGCGGGCGGTCGCTTCCAATCCCTCGGCCAATGAATGCGTTGGCTTCCAGGCAAGGACATCACTGGCACGGCTTGGGTCGAGGAGATTTGATCGTAGGTCTCCAACTCGTTCAGGACCATACTCCGGGTCAGGCAGGCTTTGTTTTTCACCAGCATTCGTAAGTAGTTGTTCTACCTGTGTTCGCACGTTCTTTTCGAGTGCACTGACGTCAGTGCCAATTCCGGTGCCGATATTCAGGGAAAGAATCTCGTTCTCTTTAAAGTGCATCTTCTCTAAAGAAAGTGCAGAGAGATTCGCTTCAGCAACATCAGGACCGTAGACATAATCACGAACATATTTTCCATCACCATTGATGCGAGCAGGATGACCATCGAGTAATTGGTTACAGAAAATAGCGACTACTCCGGCCTCGCCATGAGGATTTTGTCGAGGTCCATAGACATTTGAATAGCGTAGTGCAACCGATCTTAGCCCATGCTCTCGGG
>CBFIHW010000006.1:0-42518 GCA_965662325.1 uncultured Pirellulales bacterium
GAAACCCCCGGCATGATGGATGAAGGGGAATCAAGAATCTTGATAGCCGAGCTCATTACCTTGCGTTTGCCACGTGCCATTCGGCAACTATATTGTTCAACTTTTATGGAGACAACGTTCTGAAGCCCGATCCAAACTGCCAAGAAAATAGTTTTTTCTAGTAGGGGTTGCCCGTCAAGGGTTACCTGACCACAGAAATACGACTCAGGATTTTCAGGTTACAAGCGGCCGCGTCATCTCAGCGGGTACGACCCACTCGTCGTACTGCTCGCCGGTCAGCAGGCCAAGTGCAATGGCTGCTTCTTTCAGGCTTGTTCCATCGGTGTGTGCTTTTTTTGCAATCTTGGCGGAGTTTTCATACCCGATGTGTGTGTTGAGTGCTGTTACAAGCATAAGCGAGTCGTTTAGGTGTTGTGCTATACGACTAAGATTCGGTGTGATTCCTGTCGCACAATGAACACGCATTGAGTCACAGCCATCTGCAAGTAGATCTGCGCTTTCCAAGACATTATGAATCATGACTGGCTTGTAGACGTTTAGTTGAAAATTGCCCTGGCTCCCAGCAAAGGCGACTGTTGCATCGTTGCCGAAAACCTGAGCACAAACCATAGTCAACGCTTCACACTGAGTCGGGTTGACTTTCCCTGGCATGATCGAGCTTCCAGGTTCATTTTCTGGTATCACAATTTCACCAATACCGCAGCGTGGGCCGCTTGCTAACCAGCGGATGTCGTTGGCAATTTTGAGAAGGGCCATTGCAAGTCCACGTTCGGCCGCGCTTACTTCTACGAGTGCGTCGTGAGCAGCAAGCGATGCAAATTTATTTTGTGCCGAAATAAAAGGGTGACCTGTTTCCTTGGTGATAAAGAAAGCCGTGGTGTCACCAAACTGTGGATGGGCGTTGAGGCCCGTGCCGACGGCGGTGCCGCCGATGGCCAGTTCATAAAGGCCGGGCAGAGCCCGCTCAATGCCAGCCAGCCGATCGTCAAGCTGTGCCCGCCAGCTGGAGATCTCTTGCCCAAGGGTGATTGGGGTCGCATCCTGGAGGTGAGTTCGGCCAATCTTCACCACGTCGGCGTACTGCTTCTCGAGCAGGGTAAACGCGTTCCGCAGCTCTCGAACTGCTGGCAGCAGCCTGTTGTGAATGACTTCGACGGCTGCAATGTGCATAGCCGTGGGGAAGGTGTCATTTGATGACTGTCCACGGTTGACATCATCGTTTGGGTGCACGGGCTGCTTCGTGCCCATCTCACCACCGGCTATCTCAATGGCTCGGTTTGAGATCACCTCATTGGAGTTCATGTTTGACTGCGTACCACTGCCGGTTTGAAAGACAACCAGCGGGAAGTGATCATCAAGCGTGCCAGCAATCACTTCATCAGCCGCCTGAGCAATCAGCTTCACCTTATCGGCAGGCAGTTGGCCCAGTTCACCGTTGGCAAGAGCCGCTGACTTTTTCAGGATGCCGAGGGCTCGTTTGACTGCCCGTCCCCACTGAAATCGCTCGACACCGATCTTGAAATTATCGCGTGACCGTTCAGTCTGAGCGCCCCAGTAGCGATCAGCAGGGACCTGCACCTGTCCCATGCTGTCAGATTCTATTCGGTATGACTCAGACGGGTTTGGCACGGTGAAGTCCTTTCGTGAGAAGCAGTGGGGAATAGCAACTGTTCACCAAATTGTCAGAGGTGCTGGCCCTGTTTGCAAGCCGATCGCATTACGAATGCACAAGGGATGGTCGTGGGCTGTTTTCTAGCGGACGACAGGCGGCTCTTCTTTCGAAATTTCTGCCGTCTGGAGTTGTGGTGAATCACCGAGAGCGATTGCAATCCAGCCGTCCCAACTCATGGCTTGCAGAGCGGTGAGATCTTGGAGTCGAGGGTGTTCAGTAAATTTTTTGGGTACTATCGGGACCGGTCTCTCTTTGGGAAAAATTTTTCCAAATATTGTTCGTAACGCGAATTCAATCCGCCCTCTATGGCCAGGTCCACTGATACGAATTGGCCCCTCTCGCTGGAGAACAATCGTGTTACCCGACGCCATTGGTTTATAAGTAACGCCACCAATAACGTCATACCAGTCTCGGCGACCACTCTCGAGAGCATCAATAGAGATTTTTACATGCACAAGTCCCTCATCAAAATCGACACGAATTGGTTCAACTTGTTCAAATGCTACAGAAACACCTTCTGGTAGATCTTCTGGAATTTTTGGTTCGAAGCCTAACTGTTGTTGTACGTGAATAAAGAGTTCTCCGAGTGAGAGTCTTTGACCCTTAACCCCCAGCCTCTCGAATGCATTGTTAATAGCTGATTCATGAACTTGGTAGCCAAAAAGTGTCCCATCAGGCTCACGAGGTCGGGGTGTATGTGCCGCCAACTGGGTGTCAGCATTGAGCCGCAACCGAAGAGTTGCTCTGTCTTCTGTTGTTTCCATGAATGGAGTTGGACTGAGGCCAAGTCGTACGAGTGGCTGCCAGAAACTGTCTTCAATCTGATTTGATAGTACTGCAAACTTTTCCTCGGACTCCCTGTCTGTATCACGACACGACTGCCAGACAATTTTTTGAGCAACTTCTCGATTTGCTTCTGGGAGACTGTCTGCATGTTGATTGCGAGCAAGTGTCCGCAGCAAGGAACCCATGAGCGGTACAGAATCGAAACTTGTAGAAACATTCATGAGGCGAGCGCGGTTCGAAGCCGAAGCTACAGATCGGCCTACAATGAGACCTTCGTGACTAATTTTTATCGGTTTCTTTACGGTGAATTGGCCGGAGCCTCTTGATGTAAGTGCTATCGGGCCCGTTTCAGTAATTGCATAGGTTGCCACGTGGCCGTCAACGGTAAGGTCAAAGCAGATTTCATCAGCATCGGGAGTCAGGTCGACTGACGTTATTTGCTCCACAACGCGCCGACCTCGAACGGGTTTGCCAAGAATGACATCCCGTACTGTTTCGGTCCTGCTTGGTGCTTCCGGCATTAGTCTTGTCAGAAATATTTCATCTAGAGCGACTCGAAAATTTGGTGCCGCATAGTGATGAATAACTGCCTGTCGAAGAGTTGGGAATTCTAAGAACCCTGACTTCTCTACCACCGCGAGAGCCTGTCGGACTTCCGTAGCCCGTACGGCATCTGGATTTGCCTCGAACGCTTCGAGTGATGCTAAAAGAGAAGAGATGTCGGTCAGTGATTTTTTTTCAACGTCGGTCTGTTCCGTGAGTCCCTCAGAAAGCATTGCAGCGGCATGCCATATTTTTGTTCGGCGTCTAACGGCGAATGCTGCCCGGCGAACCTGAGCTGCACTCTCGATGTCAGGAAGAGTGTCAGCCAGAGCCATTCCGTCATCAAAGCATTTTTCTAGAGCGATAATGGCGGGTGTTGCGTGCAGATCGTGCGGACCACGAGTTGTCATAATGTAAGAAAAATGAGACCTCGTCTGGTTCACCCATTCACGAATGTCTTTATATGACGATGGCCGCGGAGGGCCATCCGCGGCCAGTTTATCAAGTTTGCGAAAGAGTTCCTTTGGAGGTGGCCATACTGTTATTGGTGTTGTGGCTGTAGCTAATGTAGTAGCCTCAAATCGCTTTATGTTTTGACCGATGCGATCCCGTAAACGTTCCCCTGGCTCGGGCCGTAATCTCTCAATAATCCGTTTTATTGGTGGGTCTGGAGGTGGTGGTTCGGTAGCCGAAGTCCCCTCGGAATTAATGAGAGGATTAGAAGCGGGCAATGGTGCGTTTGGTGGCGGTGGTAACGCTGTTGCTCTGCGTTCCGCGGAGAGCCGTTTTACAATTCTTTCCCGTGGTGTCTCTGAAGCTATCGGGGACTCTACTTTTGTGCTCGTTATGGCCTCTGACCATGAGCCTTCGTCAAGATTTACCCAGGATTTATCAGATGATGGGTGGTGGTCAGGATTCAAGTTCTTTGGATTTGTTGCAAGCGGGTTGCCTGCCTGCTCGAGTTGGAGCGGAGGTGATGGAGCGTTTTCTGTATGTGGTCGAGCGTAACGAGGTGTAAGGCGTACGTCAGGATTATTGTTCCAGCGCTTTGGTTGGGGCACTGTGAGAGTTTCTGCTGGTTCTGCTGAAAACGGTTCGATTCTTTTCTTTGTATTTACTGAAGAGAGTGGCAGTTTTGTCTCCGCCGCGGATGGATAAATCGCCTTGCTACTAACTTTATTCTCAGGGGGAAGTTTTGTGGTTGGTTGCCCCAAAGTTCGTGTCAACAGACTTTGTACAGGTGCTGCCTTCTCTACTTTGTCGAGCGCAACCGCCGCTGCTTGGAGTTCTAACCCTACTGCGTCAGCTTCTTCTTGAGAAGACTCTGAAGCAAGAGTGGCTTTCTTGGCTTCAGCTTGTGGGTAATCCTCTGGAGCATTTTGTGTGCGAGAAACAAGTGATCGAAGTGAATCTGGTGATTCCACATCCTTATTATCGCTCACATGGCCCTGTGTTTCTATCGGTGTTGGAGCTGGATGATCGGCTGAAGTTTGTAGTGCGGAAGGAAGAGGATTCTTTTTCGAAGTTGAATCATCATTTGAAACCAATGGTTCTGGCTTTTCAGTAGCTACTGAGGTGGCAAGGTCGGCCGCATGTGCTTCGGGGTCATCTGTTTTCCGTTCCAGTACGGGATGTTCTTCTAACTTGCTAGGGTTTTCGTTCACTGGCGACTGAACGAATTGCTCGACTGAGTCTCCTGCAGACCCATCAATTCCAAAAGGTTGGAGGGAATCGTTTGATTGTTCTGTCGGTTCGGAAGCCGGAGTTCCATTAAACGTAGTAACAGAGACAGAACCATTGTCAGCCCGTTTCGCAAGGTTCTCCAGAGAAAGTATTTCTTCAGTGGAGAGCATCATTGCTTGAGGGAAGCTGGTAGTGTCTGTAGGTATTTCACCGAGTGTCAGAAGGTGGTCTCGAAGAGTATTGCTAAAAGACTCTGCGAATTCATTTGGCAGGTTAGAAAGAACAAGTGACTGAGTAATCTGTGGTGGTGAAGATTGTGAGACTGTAATAACTTCTGGTTCAACCTGATTATTGAGAGCAGTACGGTCGGCGGTCTCACCAGGAAATCCAAAATAAGGAGTGTCCGCTGGTGTGCTACTAAATGGTCGAAAAACCATGGCCGTGACAAGAAGTCCAGCTAGGAACGACGTCGCGAAAATAGCGCAAGCTTGCTTCTGTGACATACCCGTCAATCCTCAAATCACCGGTACCACTTTTTGGCGCCAGGGTGACAACCTAATAATCAGCAGCGCTTAGGCCACCGCCTGAAAGATTGGATCGACAGAAATCATCCGAAAAATGATTATCACTTAGAAAATCGAAAAAATCTCACAACAGAGGGCTATCTTGAGTTAAACAAGGAAGCTCAGGCAGGGAAGAGAGTTTTTTATGTGCTATATGCGCTCAAGCTTTGCTGTCCATGCATCAACCAGAATGCCTAAGTTCGCATTTCTATCCACACCCTGCCGTGCATCTAATGAGTGCTCGAGGCATTGTGTTATTTTTTCCGGTGATGCGTTCCAGGCACTGATTGTAGATTCCAAAATATCGTCTGCAGGCCCAGTCACTCCATGACTTACATGGAGTTTCGTCCGGAAAAAATCGATTGATAAGTCCAGAACAAGGCGTAGTCGAGTTCGTCGAAGAGAAGGTTCTTTCCCGGCGGCTTCCACAATACCAATTGTTTCACGTGTAAGATCAACTCCACGGAGTGGATTTTCGGAGAGCATTTCAAAAAGTTTTGTTCGAAATGAAGCAAGCTCTTCGTCAAGGAAGAGCCTTGCTTTTGAAAGGCTTCCCTGAGCAATGCGAGCAATCTCGGCCAATGTCGAGTCTGTTAATTCATCACCATTCTTCTGCTGTTCTGTTTGGATAACCTGCTTGATAATATCATCCGCTAGAGGTGAAAAACGTACAACCTGGCATCGAGATCGAATAGTGGGTAGCTGTCTTTCAAGCGTTGTTCCCACCAAAATAATAACCGCTCCTGGAGGCGGTTCTTCAAGTGTTTTGAGTAGGCAATTAGCGGCCTCTTCTGAAAGATGATCTGCATCGAGAAGAATTGCAAATTTTCTTGACGCAAGTTGTGGCCTTAGAAGAAGTCGCCAGCATAAGCCCGCGCGTAGTCGCTGTTCAGGAGATCCGATCAAAGATTCGAGAGGAATTGTGGTTCGTTCAACAGGCTTTTGGACGATATCGATATCCGGATGCGTTCCGGCAAGTGCTTGAATGCAGGAGTTACACGTATGGCAGGCGGTAAGGCTATTCTTTGAATCTTCGCACGCTAAGGCCATCGTGATATGTTTTGCAAATGTAGCCTTGCCTATACCCTCCTGCCCGACAAATAAATAACTTCCCGCGATGCGTCCCGCTGCCTCCACTGATAGAAAACGATTGACGATCTGGTCATGCCCTTCAATTCCTTCCCAAGACATTAGCGGAGTCTCTCTTTCTAGTTTCCCGTCGTCTAAATACCGGTGAGATCACAGATCTGGTTAGCAGTTGAGGAGGTCTGGAAATGAAGATCGGGTAGCGGAGATGATCTGTGTTCGGACTTTTTCTGCATTGCTTGTTGCGTCGATAAGAACCGTACTCTTCGATTGGGCTTCAATATGGTATCCACTCCGCACCTTTTCACGGTACTCATCCCCCCGGCTTTCGAGACGATCTAAAGGACGATTCATCCTCGTTGACGCTGTATCGAGATCAATATCAAGAACGAGTGTTAAATCAGGCTGGATGCCACATGTTGCAATTTTACCAGCCTCCCGAATGGCCTCAGTATCAAGGCCTCCGGCATGCCCTTGATAGACAATATTACTCATGAGGAAACGATCGGATATGACCCAGTCGCCATTTTGTAAGGCAGGCTGAATAATTTCTCGAACTAATTGAGCCCGAGATGCCATGTAGAGAAACATTTCAGCCTCAGGATCAAGGCGAAGCTTTTTCCGGTGGAGCAAAATGTCCCGCACTGCATCACCCAATGGCGTCGAGCCGGGGTCATGGCAACAGAGAACGCGGTGCCCCGCCTGCTCGAGCCACTCAGAGAGGGCGGCTGCCTGCGAGGACTTTCCGGATCCATCTGCTCCCTCAAGGACGATGAACTTTCCTGATTTCATACAACTTCTCCAGCAGGTTAAGCTAAGCCTAAAATAGTAATAGGAATACAAAAGCCGTTTGAATTATGCGACAAACCGTTCTATTACGGTTCGTAGTAAATAAATAGTGTACGAGCGATTTGGGAGTTCAATGAAAAACTTTTTTCCCAAAGGCGAGCATATGGAATCGGGTCCGACTTACTCGCTGTTTTTGATGTTTGCGGGCAGAGACCAAAGGCTCTGCTGGAATAGATGAGTGCAAACTTTGTGTTGACTTTTCACTACGGAGAACACTGCACACGGAGGCCATGTCTGGAAATAAAATAAGGTTTCGCTTCACGCCTACGCTGATTCTTCGCGTGATAGTTCTACTGTACCAAGATCATTCAATGTCTGAGCGTGGGTAATATCGTCGAGGCGTTGTGGAGAAAATTCTGTTTGCACACACTCTTGATATCTGTTGTGTGTTGATAAACATCTGGCACGAAGTATTGGATCGTAGCAACTGTTTTTTGTTCATTACTTGTTTTTGTAATGTAAGGTGCATTCAGCATAAAAAAAAGGACAAGTGGGATCTGTGAAAAAAAAACATAATCGAACTCCTGCATGCTTTGGTCCTGATCAATGGTCAGCGAGCGGGAAACCTATTTCCTGTTCGCTGCTGAAGTGGTATCGCAAGACAGCAAGAGATCTTCCTTGGCGGCGTTCTCCTGATCCATACCGTGTCTGGGTAAGTGAAATCATGCTGCAGCAAACGCAGGTGGAGAGAGTAAAGGATTATTTCCACCGGTTTGTCTCGAAATTCCCCACAGTTTTCGATCTTGCGGAAGCAGATGAGGTAGCTGTTTTAAAATATTGGGAGGGTCTTGGGTATTACAGAAGAGCTCGCCAATTACATGCGGCTGCGAAGCTCATTGTGTCTGATCACGAAGGCGTATTTCCTCAAGATGCACGTGTTCTGCGTCAACTTCCTGGTGTCGGGCGGTACACGGCCGGAGCTATTGCATCGATATCATTCGATCTACCTGAGCCGATTCTAGAGGCAAACTCCCGTCGGGTCTTAGCACGCTTAACTCATTACGACCAACCGTTGTCAGGAAATAAGAGTGATCAGCCGCTCTGGGATATTGCAGCAGCGATTGTGCCTCGTGGTGGAGGAGCGGGGGCATTTAATCAGGCACTGATGGACTTGGGCTCGATTGTCTGTTTACCAGTGAGCCCTCGCTGTGAAAAGTGTCCATTGGCGGATTATTGTGATGCATATCAGCTTGGTAGCGTTGATCAGATCCCAAATGTGCCCACACGGAAGATATCAAAAAAAATTAAGGAAAAGGCCTATGTTTTGTCACACAAAGGCAAACTCCTCGTGATGCGTCGACAGCCTGGAGAATGGTGGGAAGGGCTTTGGGATTTTCCACGTGTTATTCCTGACCGCATGACAGTACGTAGTCACCAGCGTCGCCTAGGCGTCATCGACTATAGCGTTACAAATCATAAGGTGACCTGTCGGATTCTGGCCAAAATGGTGTTGCAGCGCCCGGCTGTTCGCCGGCACCAACGGTGGCTTTTACCCCAGGAGATCCAAAAAATACCAATGACTTCGCCAGGTCGCAAGATTGCACGATTGGCAGAAAAACATGTTTCTGGAGAAGGCTGATAGATGCAGTTCGAACAAATCATTCGACGGTGACACTTTTGGCAAGATTTCTGGGTTTATCGACGTCACATCCTCGAAATACTGCAATGTGATAGGCGAGGAGTTGAAGAGGGATTGATGCAACAATTGGATTGAGAAAGTCAGGGCATTCGGGTAGCTCAATTATTTCATCTGCAAGGTGTCGAACACGATCATCTCCTTTACTGACGACAGCGATAATCGGTCCTTTTCGTGCCTTGGTCTCTTCAAGATTGAGGAGAACTTTTTCGTAGACAGCGTCTTGAGGAATGAGGAAAACACTCGGTGTAACCGGATCGACGAGTGCGATGGGGCCATGCTTCATCTCTGCTGCTGGGTAACCCTCGGCATGGATGTAACTAATTTCCTTAAGTTTGAGTGCTCCTTCTAGAGCAAGCGGGAAATTATACTGTCGCCCCAAGTAAAGAAACGTATTGGCGTTGCGGTATCGCTCAGCAATACCGCGAACAGTCGATTCGACTCTCAATGCTTTCCTGATAAGCTCTGGAAGTTGTTCAAGTGCATCAATAAACTCTTTTCCTTGTTCGTAACTCATATGACGCAATCGGCCAAAGTACAAGGCGAGCATGGCGAGAACAACACACTGACTGGTAAAAGCTTTCGTGCTTGCTACACCAATTTCGGGTCCTGCATGTAAATAGATTCCGCCGTCAGCCTCTGTAGCGATCGTGCTTCCTATTGCATTACAAATTGCAAGAGTTGAGTGTCCTTTTCGTTTCATTTCTCGCAGAGCGGCCAGGGTATCAGCCGTTTCACCAGATTGCGTGATTGCGAAGAGCAATGTCCCCTTATCAAGTGGTGGATTGCGATATCGAAGTTCACTCGCGTATTCAACTTCAACAGGAAGTCGTGCAAACTCCTCAATCATGTATTCGCCAACAAGTGCTGAGTGCCAGCTTGTACCGCATCCAGTAAGGACGATTCGGTTTATATTCTGGAGTTGAGATGGTGTGAGATTGAGTCCACCAAAGATCGATGTTGCATCATCTCGATCAATACGGCCTCTCATCGCTGCTGCGACAGTTTCTGGTTGTTCGTGGATTTCCTTAAGCATGAAGTGGACATAATCACCCATTCCGATGTCATCTGCTTCAAGTGAAAAGGGTTGCACAGTAGGTTCAATTCTTCCAGCATCTCGGTGAACAACTCGAAGCTGCTGGCGTTTGATGACAGCAATTTCATGATCAGCTAGGTAGACAATCCTTTCGGTATGACCGGCCAGTGGGCTTGCATCACTTGCAATAAAGAACTCATCATCACCTACTCCGATAACGAGTGGGCTTCCTAGACGTGCAGCAACCAAGAGGTCAGGCTGATCTCGAAAAAGTACCAGTAGTCCATATGTGCCTCGTAGGTAGCCAATGGCTTCACGAACGGCCACCACAAAAGGAGAGTCTGTGACGTCATCAGTCAGTCGCGGTCCCTTTGAAAGGATCTGTTTTAGGCAACTGTCAATCAGATGCGCTATCACTTCTGAATCAGTTTCAGACTGGAAGACATACCCTTCTACCTCGAGCCTGGCCTTAATGCTGTGGTAGTTTTCAACGACACCGTTATGAACTACCGCCACTGAAGGTCCTTGTCCTTTCGCGCAGCCACCTCCAAGATGAGGATGCGCGTTGCCATCTGTTGGAGGCCCATGCGTCGCCCATCGAGTATGGCCAATACCAATAGAACTGTCTGGTAAATCTTCCGTAATCAACGCCTCTAAATTGGCAAGTCTGCCAGCAGATTTTTGGACAGAAAGGTGTCCTTCGTGGTCCAGTACAGCAACTCCCGACGAATCATAGCCGCGATATTCTAGCCGTTGTAAGCCCTCAAGAACGCGTTCACAAGCGCGTCGAAAACCGATGTAGCCAACAATCCCACACATAAACACGACTCCAGGAGTGACACGTTTTACCAAACCTTACGGTTGATTTAGGTTCCAGTGAAATACGTCTTTTCAACTCGAGAGAATATGCGTATTTCTACTCGTTAGGGGTGTGGCCTAAAGTCTTCGTAAGTTCACTAGGTCGCCCTGTCTAGCAGCTAAACAAAATATGTACCTCGTTGTTGTCAGAGATTTTCAAAATGAAGTGTTCCGCTGTCATCACTATTCCAGCACGGCTAGCAAGTCAGCGATTGCCGAACAAAATGCTTTTAGATGAGACGGGCTTCACGCTTATTGAGCATACGTGGAGAAACGCATCCAAAGTATCGAAAGCAATTGATGTCTTTGTCGTCACCGACAGCGACACGATTCGGCAAGAAGTGCAGGGTTTTGGTGGCAAGGCCATTATGACATCTTCTGATGCAACGAGTGGGACCGCGAGAATAGTTGAAGCACTACCGTCCCTGCCTGATGCTGATATTGTCGTAAATCTGCAAGGTGATGAACCAGAGTTGGTTCCTTCGGCAATTGACGCTGCCATTACCTGTTTAGAGGAATACCCCAAGGCACATGTGGCCACACTTGTAACACCTCTCCGTGAAAAGGGTGCGCTTCATGACCCATCTGTTGTTAAGGCTGAGTTAACGCCTTGGGCAAAAGAATCTCTTCAGCAAGAGTTAGAATCAGACCCACAGGTTTGGAGAGCAATCACGTTTAGCCGGGCAGCAGTCCCGGCAGCACGAGAATGGCACGATGATTTACTTAAAAAAAACCCACCCGTATTTTGGCAGCATGTTGGTGTGTATGCATACAGAAGGACAGTACTCAATAAGTGGACGTGTCTGCCAGAGTCAGTATTAGCCGAACTTGAGAGTCTTGAGCAGTTGCGGCTCATTGAGGCGGGCATGTCAATGATTGCCGTGGCAATTGAACAGGCAGCCAATGGTATTGATACCGCTGCAGATTACTCTGCGTTTGTGGAGCGATTTCGTAATCACTAGTCAAGAAGCTAGTCAAATGGCCTGCGTGGTTCCTTTTGGCCAGATGACGGTTTCTTTCGTCTAGGATTTTCTTTTTTTGAGATATCCTCTAGGTCATCTGTCGGCGCCACATAATCCGGAAGTTCTGCTTCAGCCATGCTTTGTTTTTCTCGCCAAGGCTTATTTTCTTTGTAACTGCTCAATTCTTTTTTGAGTTGTTCATCGATACCACCGTTTCCAGCATCTGTATCGATTGCTTTCTGGCTAAATTTGCAGGCTTTCTTGAAATCACCGCTTTCCGCATATCCGGCTGCTAGCGTACTGATTATGTGTGCGGCTTTCCACTCTGTTTCTTCACATGCTTTAGTAGCGAGTTCGATTGCTTGTGTGGCATCACGAAGATTGTCATCCGGAGATGTCGCGAAAAGCCATGCAAGGTTATTGAGTACACCGGAGTCTTCCGGGTGTAGCTTTAATGCGGCTTTGAGATCTTGAGCAGCTTTCTTGTGTTCACCAATAGAAATAAGAGCATCACTTCTTCCCCGCAAACTTAAAAAGAGTGTTTTATCGATATTGAGTGATTTTCCAAACCAGCCAATGGCTGCCCGTGGTTGCTTTGCAGCAAGATGCAACATTCCTAACTGGCCGAGTACAAGTGGGTCGGGCGGGTCTTGCTTCGCAATGGTTGTGAAGTCACGAATGGCTGCTGAGTAGTCCCCAGCATCAGCCGCCATAAGTCCCCGAAGTTCCAGAGCCGCTGCGTTGCCAGGCTGATCTTTCAGTACTTTTTCCAGGTCAGTCGCAGCAGCTTCAAGGTTTCCAGATTGCTGCTGAATTCGAGCTCGTAAAACAAGGGGCACAGCTTTCTGGGGGGATATTTCAATAGCTTTATCGAGGTCAGCGATGGCCCCTGGCTGCTCTCCCAGCATCGCCAACACTCGTGCTCTTTGAAGCCGCGGCGCGACCGAATCAGGAGTAATTTCAATTGCTTTATCAAACGCGTTCTTAGCTTCCTCCAGCCTTTCGTCATTATCGAGTTCATTGTCCATCATGTACGACATACCAAGAGCTTCGTATACACCAGACTCATTTGGGTCTTGTTTCAAAGCGGCAATAAAATCTTCACGTGCCGGTCCAAATTCGTTTCTGAGAAGTCTGAAAAGCCCTCGCGTACGACGGAACCGAGCATCAGTGGGAGCAAGCGCAACGGCCTTGTCATAGTGAGCGACTCGCTCTGGGCCATTTTCTAGCAAGTTGCCCTGAACGATATGAGCTTCTGCTAATTCAACTGGATTTTGCTCAGGAGAAAGAAATTTTATTGCTTTGTTGGCAGACTTTGTTGCCTCGTCCGGATTTCCTCCTGGAAGGGCTTGGAGTCGAGCAATCATGAGATGCGCGATTCCAAGTTTCGGATCACGTTTCACTAATTCATTAAGATCACGCATTGCGAATGATCGCATCCTCGGCCAATCCGGAGTTGGGCGTGGAGCGTCGAATATCGCATCGACGAGCATCGCAGAGCGGTCAATAAGTGTGCCCACGATCAGGTTGTTAGCAAAGTCTTTTGAGCCTTCCGGCAGACCTTTCCGTATGGCACGGCGACAGAGGTCAATGACTCGCTCAAAATCATCAAGGCTTTGGGCAGATAGTTTCTGCTCGATTGCAGCATCGAGGTCTGGTTGGCCTTCGTCAGTATTAGGTTTTTTCGTCTTCGTGCTTTCAGTCTCTGTTTCTGCTGCAATGCAAACAGGTGATATATCAGGAAAGAGGCCCGCTACGCAGCAGGAAAGAGATATTAGCCAAATCAAACAGGCTGCTTGTCGACTAACAAAAGTAGATGAACAGGCCCTTGGGCGACGAGGCGTTTGCATACAGCTTTTCCTTGAAAACAAATTTTTTTTGAGGCTTGAGGTCAGTGGAAAATGAGTGGTCTCAGATTTAAAAAATGTAGCTGATTCTTCCGTTTCACCCGAAGGTTAATTTTTTTGGAATCGGGTCTATCGTTTGATTAAAGCGGGGCAGGAAGGTCACGACGGCTAAAGATGTACCCCCCAATGACGTAGCCGGTAATGCCAATTCCCAAAAGAATTCCGTTGTATTGGAGCAGGAGTTGCCAGTCAGGCCAGTCTCCCCCAACAAGTCTCTGTGGTTCATAGGCGTTGAAGACTGAGAGGTACCCAACCCAACTCAATGGCTCACTCAGACGGCCAACAAGTTTTGTTAAGAGCGAAGTTACGTAAAACGCGCAGAGAATACCAATTGTTCTCCATCTGTAACTGTCACACGCTGACACGCATGTGGTTAAGCCACTCATGCACACCATGAGCCCAAAGACGTTGAGAACAGCCGGCAGGAAGTGAAGAGGATTCACTTTTCCTGACCAAGGGCCAAATTGTACGGCGGTAAAGACTGACGCGAACAAAATTATGCAGAGACAGAAGCCACCACAGATAGTGGCGAATGCTTGGGTTGAATAGAGAGCCCTTCGACGAATCGGCTGGGCAAGAATCATTTCAAGGGTCCCGCGTTCGAGCTGGCCAGACACAGCATCACTACCACGTGTGACTCCCCATACTGTTGCAGTGAGTACGACAACCGGGTCAACAAAAGCTAATGCTACTCTTCCGACATGAGTAGCCACTTCCGAAAAAGGAACTCCAGACATTTTCTGCCAATCCTCAGGAATTGCCCGAAGAAGCACATCCTGAAAAGCATTCATTTCAATCTGGGCAGAAAGACCAATATAAAGCCAAGGGAAAGCAGTCCACAGTACAGCAAATGCCAAGCCAAGTAGGGACTGGTCTCCCCATGTTTTCCTCCAGATTGCAGTGTTCCACATAGCGATCGATTTAGGCTCCTTGCGGGGAAGAAGAGTTATGATGAGAGATTAGGCCGGTGTCACTATGCAGGGTGTCTCCTCGATGGTACCGGTCGTACACGGCTGAAAGTCCTACGGGTTCGATTTTGAGTTCACTGAGCGGTAAGCCAGACAGCCAGTCAAGTACCCGGGTGAGAGAGTCAGTCGATTCCAGAACAACATCGCTAGCAGATTCTCTGACCACTGAGATGCTTCCTGTCAGGCTCTCTGGTATTTGAGTAAGGGGGCCCGTGAGCTGTGCAAAGATTCGATGCCGCCTCCGAAGAGTTGCAATTGATTGTTCGTGAGCAATGTGACCGGCTCGCATAATGACAACACGATCGCATGTCGATTCAATCTCCGAAAGGACATGTGAAGAAAAAATGACAGTCCTTCCCGTATTCCGAGCCTCTAAAACCAATTCAAGAACTTCGGCCCGAGCCGATGGATCAAGGTTGGCTGTTGGTTCATCAAGAATGGTCAATGGACAGTCAATTGCTAGGACCATGGACAAGGCGAGTTTCTGCCGCATGCCAGTGCTCATTCGTGAAACCTGCCTTTGGCAGTCGAGTTGAAGCCTTTCGGCAATTGCAGAGCACTTTTTTCGATCACAATCTACTCGTAAACGCGAGAAGAAATTGAGCACATGGTATCCTCGCATACGTCGAAAGAGCCGTGCTTCACCAGGCAGATAGGCTGTTTTTTCCCGAACCCGAATAGACTGTGAAGAGCAGTCAAAACCTGCGATTGAAGCTCGTCCTGAGGTTGGTTTTATAAAGCCCAAGAGTGTTCTTAGGAGTGTTGTTTTGCCGGCCCCATTTGGACCCAACAAACCAAAAACTTCACCTGGTTCTACACCTATGTTGCAATCGGTAAGTGCACGGAACGAACCGTAGGACTTCGAAAGATTTTCAGAGGAAACAATCATTGAGTTGGTGTTCATTAATTTGGGCAAAACAAATGTCGAGTATTACATCAGGAAATAATAGACGGCCAATCCATAACCGATCACTGCAATACATGTGCGAATTGTATTTGGGTGATATTGGCGAGCGAGTCGTCCTCCAACGAAACCGCCAATTATGGCAGCGATAGCCATAATTCCCACCTCAGGCCATGCAACGATTGGATTACTCGTAAAACTGGTTAACGCAAAAGTAAGTGCAGCACAAGCGTTAATGACCATCGCAAGCAAGTTTTTGAATGCATTAAGACGATGTGTGTCTCCAAGGCCGAGTCCACCCAGCACAGCGAGCATGAGAATTCCGTTACCGGCACCGAAATACCCACCGTACATACCAATAAAAAATTGAAGACCTGCTGCGGCTAGTAACGTTTTCATCTTGGGGAGATTGGTGGAATGCCCCTCTTCACCAAAATTTTTCGACAGACGTTTTGAGAGGTATGGCTGCAAAGCGAAGAGAGTCGCCGCCAAGAGAATGAGTACGGGGACAATTGAATCGAAGTACGTCGTCGGTAATACAAAAACAAGAAGTGTGCCCAGAATGCTCCCCGTGATACTGGGAAGTAAAAGCCAGAGTGACCATTCGGGTTGACCTGCACGTTCGTGACGGTATTCCCAAGCTGCAGACAATGTCCCAGGCCACAGTCCTACGGTGCTTGTGGCATTGGCGACAACGAGACGAGACGGATCAGCAGGAAGAAGTGCAGCGAGCGCTGAGAAAGTCAGGATCCTCCCGCCACCAGCTACAGAATTGATTGCAGCAGCTACTGCTGTAACTCCAGCAATGAAAGCTAACGACGCCAGAGTATGGGACGACTCAGTAAATACATAGCCATACACGCACAACTTCATTCGGCAGGTTCCGCGTGGCTGTCAGCGGTATCTGCAGACGCATGCAGAATGCCGCAATCAATCAGTGCATAGCCAGCCCAGAAAAAGGGATGCTTTGCGTTTTGAGGAATAACAGAGTTTGTTATTTTGATTCGCGGCTCTCGATCAAACTCAGGCTGTTCTGCAGTGACGAGGTCGACTGCTCGTTGCCAACTCACTGCGGCAGGAAGTGGGATGTTACGTAATGTTTCACGTTGGCGGTCTTTTATAAATTCAATGCCAAGGTCTATTGCTGTGCGGCCCCCAACATTCCAGCGGCTTAAAATAGCGGTCTCAGTCCCTGTCGCCATAAGATCCATAGCAGTCATGAAAAGATCACTGCCAGGTCGGTCGGTTGGTTTACTGAGGCCCCCAGCAACCTGTGTTTGTAAGCCCGTTAGTACAGCGCATCGAGTTACCTTGTGAGGGGGAGCAAGCCAGTCTTTAAAAGACATGCCTGGCTGCCCGGCGTGCGCAGCAATAAGAGGTCGGTCAATAATTTTCCCATCTGCTGAGAGTTCATCGAAAATCACGAGTGTATCTGCTAACGAAGCAGAGATGCTGACAGGAACTTTGCTTGTCTTTGGGGAAAGGAAAACGGCATCTTTAATAGCAGCCTTGACGCGTTTGAGCGATTCAATGGCTTGTTCAGGTGAGTTGTTTCGGTATGTCAAGCTCGCCTGCACTGCAGTGAGGCGAGGGGTAGTTGCCTTATGCCGAAGCCCGACAGCAAGGCTTCGGGTTGGTGAATATCGAACCTGACAGACGTCTTTTAGGTACAGGTGTGTTTTGTCACCGAGGTTGTCTTCTTTGGTGGTTACCGGAAGCAATTCGAACGGAAGGTACCACAGTAATCCATCCGGCACGACGATGAGTTCATCAAATTCTTCATGGCGTTGAAGTGAAACTTCTGAATCTTCAAATAGCAAAGTAGTCAATGCTTCAGCGTGGCTTTGCCACGCATGACTATCTAACCTGTCAGTTTCAATAGGCCGAAGAGGGTGATAGAGACTAAGAGACCGCGTAAGTGCAATAATTTCTTTACGAACTTCATCAGGTCGCTTCACTCTCCACGAAGCAGCCTGTTTTGGGGCCTCGAGGCTCGCAAACAATCCCCAGTTCGTCCACGTAAATGTGAGCAGGCGTTGTTTTCCGATGAGTCTTTTTCGGATCTCTGTTGTTTTTAATAGCGGTGGAAATTGGAGTGGGAAAACATTTCTTCCGGCAGCAATAAAGTTGATCTGATTCTCAAATATCTGGCTTCTTGTAATGAAATCTTTCCATAACTCTGGATTGTCCGAGAGCTGAGTGTCGCGAGGCATGGACCTGTTTTCCCACAGCGACTTTTGTAGTGACAAGCGTATTGAATCAGTTTCGCTCAGGTTCGTTGCCACGTCTGGATAGTGAGCCAATATCTTTTTGCGGATAGCGATGAGCTCATCGCTATTGCCCGTAGTTGTAGCTAGTGTTTTCAGGAGGTTGTTCCGGCGGCCACCCAGTGGCTGGTTTGTGAGCCAGCTATTGCGCCGGTCATGTTCAATAGCGTCGAGCCAGGCTTCATCGCCACGACTATTTGTAAGAAAAATTTTCTGTGTTACTGCAAGCCACGCCCCAAAAGCAGAAGTTCGATCCGTTGAAATTACAGCGATGGCATCAAGCGGATCTGTTTGGAGTGCGATTGGTAGAGGGTCTGCAAGCAAAATTTCAAAAAGCTCATTCGCCTCTCGGTCCGAGTACATTGATTTTCCGCGAATGAGTGCATCAGTAAAAAGTTCGGTTTGAAACAGCCTCGTCGAGCACCCTCGAGCAAGAGTCAGTGCCTTTGCATATTCGGCATCCCCTCGGCCATTGTTTCCCCCCGCGTATGCAATTAAAGCAGCTGTATATCTCGAGTACGCCCCACATCGCCCCAAAGCGAGCTCATTATTTTCAAGACGTTGATTCAGCTTAAGCAAAGATCGAGCAGCTTGTTGGAGATCACCCTGCTCAGCAAGGACCGCCGTTGTGGTCGAAAGGAGTCTTAGGAAGAGACTTGGCAGTTGTTTTTCAGACCACGCAATGGCTGGCATGACAGACTTGGGCAGTCTGTTGTCATATGCGAGGTGTGCATTTGTGGCCCAGCGAAACGCTTCCTCTAATGCACGAGCATCTCCTTGAGCAGCGGCCGCAAATGTTGCCTGTTCAAGTGTTTTTCTGGCGGTGTCATGCTGCCCAGCATCAAGTGCAATTCGGCCCCCAACGAGAAGTGCCCATGGTGTCAGCGGATGGTCAAATTGAGCTTCGAGGAGTAGGCCGCGATTCAATAAGGGTAAGGCCTGCTCGTTTCTTGCTTGCGACCAATAGACAATACCCAGGCAGACATCAATCCATGCTTGAGAAAAATGATTTTGAGGGGCTGGTCGCTTTTGTAACCATTCAGAGATAGCTTCCAGAGCGTGGCCGTCTCGAGCCATTGGCCCAAGAAGATCAGCCCGACGATAGAGGCTGATAGCAAGTGACCGCATGATTTCATGTGGCCGCAGAGGGTAGTCAATGGGTGCTGCTAGTACGCCGCCGCCTTGCAAAACGCTTTGCGGATCAGATGTACCTAGCCGGATCGACATTCGATCTGGAAGGTCGGAAAGTTTTATCGCACGGGGTGATTGTCCCCATAGTTGTCGAGGACGACTGTTCTGAACGTGAAGTGGTCGGCTTGGAAAGCGAATATCCTGTAACCAGTTTCCATGAGACGATACATGAATAAGTGCTTCGTTATAAAAACCAACAGCCTCACGATAACGACCAGTTTCGAAAAGACATTCACCCATCATCGCAGCTGCAGCAGTTGAATCAATCCATCTGTCTACACCAAATTTCAGGCACCCCTTGTACTCTTTTTCAGCAAATTCAAGTGCATCGGTGAAACTTCCAGATGCGAGGGCCCTCTGCGCTAGGTCATATGTCTGGCCAGGGACCGTTCGGCCTCCTGCTCCAAGGAGAGGTGGCCCCTGACTCAAGCAGGTGCTAGCTGAGGATCCGTACATACCGAGTCCTACTAGCGCTATAAACAGGACATGAAAAAAACGGATCACGGATTGCATTTCTGTAGAAGATTGTGAATTACATGTGCGGCCCACTCAGATATTGATGGAAGTACGGCCCCATTCAAAATAAGGGTTGAGGGCGATGGCGGGCAAAACCGAAACGTTCCAAATAAAAAGACAAGATTTAAAAGATAAACTCAGGAGGTTAAGGAATGTGACATTCGGGCAACTGGGTAAGTTTGGCGGTATGAATTAAACGATTCTGCTGAAAATTGGAATTACCAAAAGTTTATCGGTTACGGCGGTCGATACCTCTTTCATCAGGATCGGAGGTCAATGACCATGTACCGTTACTCTCGGAAATTAGTCGAACGAGCCGTCATGCAACGCTTTTTTATACTCTTTCTGGTCGTTCTCGGTGGGGCGTCGCTTGTTGGATGTCAAGTTGATGTAAGTGGTCAAACTCTACCGAGTGCTTATTACTTGCAGGATGACATTCAATACTTCCCGGCTGGGCCAGAATTCAAGTTGTCCAAAGAGGCTGCGGCTCTCAAAGCCTACAAAGACAAAAACGGTGGAGATGCTCCGACAAACTGTGATACGTGCCGGTAGCAGAGCGTAATTCTAGACGTTTTTACCGGTCTGCCCGTCAGTTTCGTGGCGTGTAAGGGGCAAGGTAAGCCCTGAACCGGTCGGCCCGAGGAGTTCTTTGAATCCTGCGCCCCCAGCCAAAGTTCACAGGGTATGCAGCGTTTTTCCGGAAACTTTGGCACTGGTGAAAACCAATTGCTTGCATGTTTCAAATCTTTTTGTATTATTTTGTGGGAATTAAGCCCATAGAATAATAAAATAAAGTATTTTTGTGGGTATACAGCCAATAAGTGTACAACAAAGTAGTGTGGTGGATGCGGTGTTGCGGTCGTTCCATCTCCTCATCGAGACAAAGTGATCCAGTTCATCCGAAGCATGCGATGTCGATATGACGACAGAATCCGACTTATTGCTGGGCGAATTTTCGCGAACGCTGGACGAGCGGTATCGCATTGGATTGCCATCAGAATTGGTCGAGACATTGGTTGCCCAAGGACAGGAAATAGTGCTTGCCAAAGAGAGGGCAGGTTGCCTGTCGCTCTGGAATGCGGTGGTCTGGAAGCCGCGAATCGACGCTGCTGTCGATGTTCTTCGGAGCAAGTTGGCCGCCGGAGTATTAGCTCAGCGAGTCGATCAGGTCCAAGGCGTTGGCCGTCTGCTTTCAACACGGCATCGGACAATTTCACTTGCTGGCCGGGGACGAGTCGTTGTTCCCGATGGTTTCAGAGAGTTTCTTGGTGTCGATCCAGGAGGCGATCTGCTTGTCGTTGGAGCTGCGGTATGTGTTGAACTTTGGAATCCAAACTCGTGGAGCAACTTTATCACAAATGAGATGCCGGACTTTCGTCGGCAGATAGATGAACTGACGGTGTGACCGAAGGAACATGAAAATTGATACTGGCCATGCCCGGACGAGAGGGCAGGTTGACCTGTTTTGGAAAGACTCCATACAGGCACATGACACAGCCACGGAACGGGCCACTACAGCACGGATGCTGCCACTGGACCTCCTCCGGGCATGGCCTTTTTAAAAGTATTATTCACGCAATGATCGGTGACTGCTCACTTAGGAAATCAGTCACTATTCTCCCATCAATTTCCGGTATTGATATCCGACTGCGGATTCGACAATTCGACGGAGATTATTGTGAAACTTTTTATGGTTTTTCTGTTTTGAATCAGCAATGACAATTCACAAACGTGCTGAATCTCTCAAAGTGTCACATTTGTAATTACGGATTTGCCCGCCGGCATGTTCGATCATGGTGTTTCGATTGCTGAAAAATGAACCCCTGCTAATCGTTGCCACCACACGTGATGGAGAGGCGTGAGAGGCTTTTCCCCATCGTTCATCTGCACTTCAAGAAAAATCCAAAATGTCCCAGTGGATTTTTCATCCACCTTTTTGGTCACTTGTGCTGATAGCATTTTTTTCCCTGAAACCAGTGAACGAATGTGTTTCAGCTGCCGTACTGATTTGGTGTTGGCACATTGGTGCCAGAATAGTTCTTGAAATCGTTGTCCTCGTTTGCGGAAGCTAAAAGTAGGCAGGGCGCGAAGGGTCGGTGGCAGGTGTCAGGAACCGCAGGTTTGGTGTCTGTGATTTTCTAACAGGTGTCACCGCAGCAGAAAGGCAGGTCGTCATGACCACTTGGACGTTGCGTTCTCTTTTTGGAATCGGTGGAGAAAGAAACACAGTAAAAATCAATCGGCTGAGACGTCATCGGGACAAACAGTGGCGGAAGCGAAGAGCCGCTCGAGATCAATTTAATCCCGAATCACTTGAGCAACGTGCAATGATGGCAGTTGTTGCTCCTGCTTATGAAGTATCCCAAGACTGGGGCAGTGGCTTTCAGGCAGGAATTGAACTTCAAAATCTTGATGTGGAGGCCGTCAATGACTGGACGATCTCATTCGATTATGGGGCGGATATTACCTCAATTTGGGATGCTACAATCGTTGCACGTGAGGGTGACCGATACACAATTGCAAACGCTGGCTGGAATGCAGATCTTGAGGCAGGACGGTCAGTAGCTTTTGGCTTCATTGGTTCAGCAGATGTTTCGGGTACAAACGTTGCAGCCCCTGTAAATTATTCAGTGAATGGTGATCCCATTGATGACGTGGGTGGAACTCCAGCACCTGCCCCGGCTGAGCCTTCGCCGACAGATCCTGTTGCGACTAATCCTGATCCGACGGCACCCGATCCAGCAGATCCAGTAGCGCTACCCGGTGAATATAATACGGTCTTTAATGTGATATCTGATTGGGGGTCTGGATTCACCGGTGAAGTGGCTGTGCAGAACCTTGGTTCTGAAACTCTCAAAGGCTGGGAAGCTTCATTCGATTTTGCTGGTGACATTAATTCCATCTGGAATGGTCAGATTGTTAATCAGTCCGGTTCTCGGTACACGGTCCGAGGTGCATTATGGAATCCGGATGTTTCTCCCGGTGGCACCGTAACCTTTGGTTTTAATGGGACTCCAGGAGGTTCACAGGCTGTTCTTGAGAACTTTGCTGTGATGGGAATTCACGACGCACCACAGCCAATCTCCCCTAGCCCAACGCAGCCCACTCCACTTCCAATGCCGGCTCCGACACCAGTGGCCGATCCCGTTGATGGCCAAGGGAACGTATTTACGGTTTCTCCATTGAGTCCAGATATTGTGGGCTTTAACCCTTCGACAGACAGGCTTGAATTCGGAGAGGTGTCTGTTCACAACCTGATTATTGGAAAGACGGAATCTGGTGAAGTGGCGATTGTGAATCCATGGGCCTGGTCGCCAGAATATCAAGTTGTATCAGGGGTGGCCTATAGCGACCTGACATCAGAAAATTTTGGCGTCATTGTCAACGAGCATTTACGCCAAGATATCGGCGGAGTTCTTTCCTGGGAGTTAGGCGTTGGTCCCCGGGATGCGAATACCGTGTATGTTCGTTCGCATGAATATGGCGTGCAGGAGCGTATCGAAAACTTTGATCCTGCAACAACTAAGCTGAGTTTCCTTTACTTCGGTACAAGAGAACGGCTGTCGGTTGATGATACCGACGAAGGTTTACTCATATCGGTCGAGCCAACAGGCCAAAGCGTGTTGTTAGTCGGTGTTGCAAAGAGTGATCTGGTTCCTGGTAACATCGAATTTCATCACGATCAGATTGTTGAAGATCAGCTTGAAGTGCCATTTGGGTATACAGTTGAGCAGGTTGCAATGGTGAGCCGTTCAGCGTTGCTCACTCCAGAAGCACCAGCTGGCGAGCTGACAGATGGGTTTCAGACAAGTCCGGGTAGTGTAGCACCGCATGATGGCCACGATCATGATCATGGTTCGATGCCGATGCCGGCAGACCCAGTTGTGAGTGATCCGGTTGTGAGTGATCCGGTTGTGAGTGATCCGGTTGTGAGTGATCCGGTTGTGGATCCAGTGATGCCACCGATGGATGATCATGACGGTCATGATCACATGGCCCCACCCGCTTCGTCTGGAGAGTTCATTGATATTACGACATGGGGAACATTCCATGGTTCGAATAACAACTCTCACGACTATGAACTGGTTGGAGGCCGAACTGCCATCACAACCGAGGCCATGGATGCATACAACAACCTGCGTGCATTCTTAGGTCTTTCAGCTTTGACTATTGATGACGTTGGTGAATGGGCATTCGCTGAGCAACTTACAAACAATGCTCAGCCATACGGAGACGACATCAAGAGTGTTGGTCTCTATTATGCTATGCAGGGCGCAAAAGTTGGCTGGATTGCCCAGGACAAGTATGACCCGCAGATTCTGGCAGACATCCAGCGAACGGCTCGCCTTGGCGATCCAGCTGATGTGATGTCCATGGTCCGAGAGTTCGGAATCACTGGATACGCGGACTATCTTGAGCAATACGGTATTGCTGACACGTTTATCAGCACACTCAAGATGGAGCCACACTACGGTGGCGTGATGCACGGTCGAACGCACGGCTTCTTGTCTATTGAAGGAGTTGCAATCAACCATGACATCAACCATCTGACGGTTCTGAGCTGGGATCAAACTCAGCCATTCATGAACGACACCTTCGACTGGCCACAATGGCCAGCGCTTGATGTCTCAGACTCAGGTGTGATGGAGTACTACCAGAGCATGGTCGTACTTGGTGACCCAGTTGGTCTGAATATGGAGTCTGTCTCAGCACCAGTCGCACCACCGGTTGTCCCAACTGATCCAGTTGTGACTGACCCAGTTGTGAGTGATCCTGTTGTGAGTGACCCTGTTGTGAGTGATCCGGTTGTGACTGATCCGGTTGTGACTGATCCGGTTGTGAGTGATCCGGTTGTGAGTGACCCATCTGTATCACCTATTGCCGGTCACGATAAGGTGCTAGCCGCGTATTTCCCTGAGTGGGGAATCTATGGCAGGGATTATCAGCTCGCAGATGTACCGGCTGATGAGTTGACGCATCTGATCTATGCTTTTGCTGATCTCAATGCAGCTGGCGAAATGACACTCTTCGATTCGTACGCTGCAACTGAAAAGCGGTTCAGTGCCGAAGAAAGTGTGACAGGTGAAGCTGATCAGTGGTACTATCCACCAGAAGATCCTCGTAGTGAGCAGACAATTTGGGGCAACTTTAATCAGCTGGCCCTATTGAAAGAAGCAAATCCACATCTGACAGTGAGCATTGCTGTTGGTGGGTGGACGCTTTCTGATCACTTCAGCACAGTCACATCCACCCAGGCTGGCCGCGACGCATTCTCAGATTCGATTGTCGAATTCCTGACGACCTACCAGGTCTTTGATGGAATTGACTTCGACTGGGAGTACCCTGGTGGAGGTGGAGAGGCTGGCAATTCTGCCAGTCCTAACGACGGAGCAAACTATGCTTTGCTCATGGCTGATGTTCGAGCGAAACTCGATGATTTAGGCAGCGAACTTGGTAGGACGTATGAGATCTCTATCGCCTCTCCAGGTGGACTCGACAAGATTGCGAATTTCAATCTTGCTGGCCTGGCCCCATCGGTCGATTTCTTCAACGTCATGACCTATGACTTCCATGGTACATGGGAAGATACGACAGGTCACCAAGCAGCGTTCACAGGAGACCCTGCTGGCTATGATATCGAGACTGCAGTAGAGGCGTATCTGAATGCAGGTGTTGCTCCAGAACAGATCGTCCTCGGTGCGCCACTTTACACGCGAGCGTGGAGCGGCGTCGCCGATGGTGGTGACGGTGGTTATAACGAAGCCTCAAGTGGTGCAGCCCCCGGAACCTTTGAGGCAGGGAACTACGACTACAAAGATTTGTTGTCGCAGATTAACGCCGGAGCTGGTTGGGAACTCTACTGGGATGATAATGCTCAAGCAAGCTATGTGTACAACGCTGAGCAGGACATTTTCAGTTCGTTCGAGACCACTACGTCGATTGCCTTAAAAGCAGAGTGGGCCGATGCAATGGGATTGGGAGGCATGATGTTCTGGGATCTTTCAAACGATGCCACGAACTCTCCTGATAGTCTGATTTCAGCGGCGTTCCGCTCGATGGTTCTCGAGGAAGATCTTGCTGAGATTGAGGCTGATTCGTCTCTGCCAGATCCAGTCGTAGTAGGTGGTGATGGACAAATTGGTCCTCTTCCACTGTGAGTCGTTTCTCAATCTCAAATAGCGAACTGAAACGTTACTTGAGAGGGAGCTCACGGGGCGGTCAGAACAATTGTTCTGACCGCCCTTTTTGATGCGAGCAGATACCTTGCTGGAACCCGGCATGTCGTTGGATTCACGTCTGACTGAGCGGCAATCACGAAGATTTTTCAGTGGTTCCCAAAGGTACAAGGCGTTGAAACACCGATATTCTTCCTAGTGCAAGCAGATCAGTAAGTTTCTGTAATATCGTCCTCACTGCTACATATAATGTCTGTATGGCAAAAAAAATAACAAATACGAAATGGTTTATGGAGCAGGTTGAGAACGAGCAATCTGGTCTAAAAGGGTTTATCCGCATGCTTGGTGTTAGGCCCGAATCGGTCGATGACATCGCTCAGGAAACCTTTGTAATCGCATATAGGAAACTCACAATGTTCGAGCGCGGGACCAACTTTGGTGCCTGGTTGAGAACGATTGCCAGAAATCTTGTTCGGAATGAACTTCGTCGACAGGGTCGACGGCGTGTTCTAGCAAACGACGTTGCTGAGTTTTTATTAAGTAGAGCAGATGAGAAATCCACACACCCGAGTATTGAAGTTGAAAAGGCAGAGCAACACGAACAACGAGTTTCAGCGCTTCGTGAATGCCTGCAGAAACTTCCTGAACGAAGTAGAAGACTTGTTCAGCAGCGGTACTTCGAACAACTTTCATTGGGTGTTATTGCTGCGGATGAAGAGACAAATGCAAATAACGTAAGTCAGATTTTGTTTCGCTTGCGAGCAGCTTTGTCAGACTGTATTCAGAAGCAACTAGGAAACATAGGGACATGATCTGTGGCACATCAGGCAAGTGTAGACAGGTTAATTGAAGAATGAAAAAGTCAGAAAAAAAAGATAATTCACTGCCTCGTCAATTGGAACAACGAACCGGTCCAGTTGAAGTGAAAGATGTCGTTTCTTTTAATCAGGCAATGGGAAGAGTTGTAGATGGCGAGCCACAGCCTGGGGATGAGCTGGTTGTGATCCAGCATTTACGGAGTCAGCCGCAGTGCGTGCAGCAAATTAAGCGTCACCTTGCAATTGATGCCATGCTTTTTGATGAGGCTAGGTGTGATAGTCGGGCGTTTGTGGAATCCGTGCGTGTGGCAATCGAGGCAGAGGAAACAAAATCTGTTTTTGTGAGAAGTGTTCAGGAAGCCATCTTTGGAAGCACATTCGGTCGGTCTGGTTTGAAATGTGATGTCGGTGACTCTAGTACGCAATCAAAAAAGTGGCTTGGGCATTCAGTCAGTCTAGTGCTGGCCTGTTCATTACTTGTTGCTACTTTGGTTGCAGGTGGTGTCTGGAATGCAGCAGCCATTGGGGAACCGGTCCTTGTAGAGGTTGATCGGGTTGATGGAACAAATGCTTTTTCCGTTGGTGATAAAGTAGACCTTCGAGCACTTGTGTTGCCTGAAGGTGCCGTTGATTTACGACTGCCATCAGGTGTTCTACTGGAGTGCCAGTCGCCACTCATGGCTCGCTTTGAACATCCAATGCGGCTTCATCTTTCTCAGGGGAGAGTAGATGTAGATGTTGGAGAAGAGGGTTCCGGGTTCACAGTAGTCACTCCTGTCGGTGAGGTCGTTGATCTTGGTACCCGGTTTGCAGTGAATGCTTCAGCAGATGGGGAAGTTCGAGTGGCAGTTCTTTCTGGCCAAGTCGAACTACGGTCGCAAAAAGTGGGTACCGTGAGTTTATTTGATGGAGAAGCCGTTCGGCTCAGTGGGACGCAGTCCCCTCGACGTCTTCATAGTGTCGAGATTCGAAATCATGGAATTGATCACGCCCGCAAAGATTCTGTCATTCATTCGGTGAGTGATAATGTTGAACTTCCAAAAATCCGAAGGTTCTATGGTCTTGTTCCGTGTGGTATGCGTGATGGCGTGCGAGCTTTTCGTGATCGTAAAGTTCTTCGATGGGAGGCGGACCCGAGTGACGACTTTCCCGAAGGCTTGCTCGGTGCTGACCTTATTCAAACGTTTCAAACACATCGATTTCAACGTGAATTTCAGCTGGAGTTCTCAATCTCGCAGCCAAGTCGGGTCTATGTTTTCTACGACGCTCGTTATAGTCCTCCTGATTGGCTTACTCGGGATTTTGTAAATACAGGTATACGTATTCGGTCTGTAGGTTGGCCGTCGACATCAATTGTTGCCGGAGGGCTTGTGCCTGATGCATCGGGTAAATTAGCAATCCCTCACGATGTCTGGTGCCGTGATCTCGTTCATCCAGCATCGGTAGTATTAGGTCCACCTGTGCTTTCAAAGCAAGATTTGAATACAACGTCAGAGTTCGAAGGCGTGAAGCCTTCCATGTACGGTATTGCCGTTCAGCCAATTGCGCCACCAAGTACCAACATTGGCAAATCTTCACCCGAGGGTTCTCGAGTGAAGGTGATGCCAGTAGGTATTCGGAAGTAGGTGGTTAGCATTTCCAGTTACGGCTGCTCAAGAAGGAACGATTCTTGCTAAGTTTGAACGGTCTAGTGGCCAGTGCATTCGTTGGCCGGTGAGTGATGAAGCGTAGATTGCCTCATTCATCTCTGTCAGTGTGAGGCCCGTAAACATGCCGGTTTCGGGTTCTCGATCTGTCTTAATCGCATCAATGAGATCCATCACAGCCAGACGGCCCCAAGAAGCTCTTTCTGCTGACCGATCGACTCCTTGATCTGTTAAATCTGGTGTGATGCCTTCGTTACCAATTGGTATCCATGGGTATGGTCGGTTCATACGCCAGGCTGGAGCAGCACGAAAGTGTGCTTGTGGGATGTAGTCGGGGCGAATATGTATTTCACCCTTTGTGCCGAGTAAGGTGAGCCCGAAATTTGGCTGTTTAAGTCCGGCTTCCCGAGTGCTAGCAAAAAAACCAGTTGGGCCATCAGCGAGACCAAAGGAAGCAGTAATGCCGTCACCGGCTATCAGCGGAAGTCCTTCGGGGCCAAGTATAAAATCATCAGGAGCTACTGGCTTGCCACTCTTTGTAACTGTCGCACTACACCACTGAGGTGCACCACCAAAATGCACCATAAGATCAAGAACATGTGGACCAAGAACCCAAAGGTCTTCACCTCCGCCGCGTACGTCTTCTTTTCCACGTGCCCGCAATTCAAGTAACGTCCCAAGTTTTCCGTCAGCAATTAATTCCCATACTGCAGCAATCGTTGGGCAGTATCGATTAACAAGGGCAAGATTGAGCTTCGTGTTGGATTTTTCGCATGCCGCAACAACTGCATCTGCTTCCGTGACAGATCGTACAAAAGGCTTTTCCATGAAAATACCACGAACGCCGGCCTCAGCTGAGGCTAATGCTATTTTTGCATGTTGCTGGATGTTGCGAGAGCAAATTGCAACTATATCCGGCTTGATATTCGCAAGCATTTTTTGCCAATCAAGAAACCCACGTGTTGCCTGAGTGAGTCGATGACGATCAAGTGCTTCAGCAACTCCAGTGCCAATGTCGTCAGCTACTGCGACGACGCGGACGCCCGGCACGCCGATAAAAAGTTCATCTATTTTGTGCCCCCATCCGCCGTTGGAGCTACTGCCAATGACTGCTGTTCGTAGTACTTCGTTCATAAGAATCTTTCAATTGTAGGAATCAGTAATGTAGTAGAACAATGTGGAGAATGAACGCGACAGCGTTGCGGTAAATAGTTATGATTCTACCATGATTTTCGCAGCAACCATGAGCATCGGGATGATTACACTGGGTGATTATAAATAGTATGTCTTGTCACCACTCACATAATCATTCTCATGCGATGACTCCGGATAGTCTTGATCGGGCTATGGTAATTGGTGTGAGTCTTAATCTACTCTTTGTCTTAGTCGAGTTAAGTTTCGGTTTTTTTAGTGGATCATTAGCCCTTCTTGCTGATGCCGGCCATAATGCGAGTGATGTTGTGGGGCTATTGCTTGCGTGGGGTGCAAGTTTTTTAGCCCGCCGACCGCCTAGTCAAAAATTCACTTTTGGACTTCGGCGAGCAACCATATACGCAGCTTTCTTGAATGCGATACTTCTGCTTGCCGCCTGTGCCGTGATTTTGTGGGAGGCCGTTTGTCGACTCAGTGAGCCAGCGCCCGTTGCTGGGTTCACCATGATTGCTGTGGCTGCGATTGGTGTCGTGATAAACACTGCGACAGCAATTCTTTTTATTCATGGTAGCAAGGAAGATGCGAATGTTCGTGGAGCATTTTTACACATGGCAGCTGACGCAGCAGTATCAGTCGGTGTAGTTCTTGCTGGGGTGGCCATCATGGCAACAGGTATCGGATGGATCGATCCATTTCTAAGCATCATTATTGTCGTAGTCATCGCGTGGGGTACGTGGGATCTGTTTACTGAGAGTGTAGGTCTCGCGATGGATGCTGTACCTCGCCGAATAGATATCAACAAACTAACGGAGACACTGACTGCAATTCCTGGCGTACTTGAAATTCATGATCTCCATGTTTGGGGAATGAGCACATCGGAGGTAATGCTGACGGCGCATCTTGTAATTGCTGAGTCAAACCGGCAAGGTTGTTTAAAGGAAGTTGAGTCAGTGCTGCACGAGCGATTCGCTATTACACATACAACATTGCAGTTTGAGGACCCAGCGACATCTCAAGTGTGTCCGCAGCAGCCAGACAATAGGATTTAAGTTCAGTTGGTCTTGGGTGCGTCCAGCCTTGTCCACGAGCGGTCTATGTTTTTCCTGGTGCAAGAGAAAGCAGGCGAGCTTAGGTCTTCGTATGCGGATGTCGAGATTTCTAATTGATTTCAAAACCGCTGCGTTGCTTTCGTTCTTGCCATTAAATACATGGTGCAGTGGCCGGTTTTTAGGACATGAAAACAACGGTATGGTGTAGAACGCTATTCAATATCAGTTTCGATTTGTTGCATATACTGGATGCTTTCACGAGCGAGCCGCTCCGCTCCCGGCGCATAATCAAAAACCTCAACACTCACCCATCCGCTATACGAGATTTCATGTAAAGCCTGAAATATCGGCGCAAAGTCGATGGCGCCAAATCCTGGTCCCTGAAGATTGATGTCATTTGCATGAAAATGTTCCAGATGTGCAGCACTCGCATGAATGATCTCAGGTATTGACAGGTCTTCAGACGCCATAGCTTTCACGTCTAGGTGAAGCCGAATGTGTGGCGAGCCAATTGAGTCAATTAAGTGACGAGTTTCATCTGCTGTAGTGAGTACGTTAGTCTCAATCGGTGCAAGTGGTTCAAGGGCAAGGACTGTGTCAGTTTCTTCAAGAGCAGGAACCAAAGCACCAAAAACTTCTTCTAGGAATAAATGAGCATCCTGTTCGGTAACGTCGGCCATCAGGCTTCGTTGTTGTGGTGAACCAAAGACAAGAGTCTTTCCTCCGAGGTCCCTACACAATCGAGCTAGGTCTGTGAGGTAGGAAATAGTCCGGCTACGAGTATTGGCATCAGGTGACGTTACGTGAAGTCCTTCAGTTTTTGCGAGAAGCCAGTGCAGTCCGATACATTCAAGCCCAGCTTGTGCAATAATGCGACGAAGATCTCCTCTTTGATTTGATGAAAGCTCGTGAGGATTCTCGCCAAGCGTAAACGGCGCGATCTCAATTCCTGTGTATCCGGATTCAGCAGCAAATTCACACACACGTTTCAATGGCCAGTTGCCAAACGTCTCATTACAGATTCCATACTGCATGTGGTAGTTTCCAAGAGTTGTCCAGGCACAATTCGTCAGTCAGCAAGTTTTATAACCTTGCCGGTTGACGCTGATTTATAGCATGCTTCGATGATTGCAACTGCCTTGCGACCTTCGTATCCGTCTAGTTTTGGTTTTATTCCGGCTGATACAGCATCAAAAAATTCAGAAAAATTACGTGTGTGGCAGGAATAGTTTATTGCCATTGGATCAGCAGCACCTCCTGAAGTGCCACTTGCGCTACCAAAACGTGAGCGAATAGTGTCATCATCAGAATGAGATTCCCGGAACTGCCAGTTCACGATTTGTTCTTCTTCAATTTCAGCTGTTCCTCCACGTCCCCCGAAGATAAAGCGACGCAACTGACCAGGGAAAAGGCTTGTTGTTGCCAGTAATTGGCCGAGACCACCATTCTTGAGTTTCAGTACTGCCAGGCAGGTGTCTTCAACTTCAACAGATTCTGGAGCGTGTGATTTCAAAGCTGTAAAAGCAGCAACACTTTCAATTGGATTGGCGGTTGGCGGAATGTGAGACATAGATGCACCGGCGACCCATTGAAGAGCATCAACGCCGTGTATGGATTGATTCATTAAGGCTCCACCTCCATCTAGTGCGAGCGTCCCCTGCCAGCGTCCCTGCCCATAGTAGGCATCATCTCGCCACCATGGCACTGCACTTGATGCCACAGCGAGATCACCAAATCGACCGGCTGCTGATGCTGCATAAACAGTCTGCAAAACTGGATTAAATCTTTGGGGAAAGATTGCACCTAAACTCACGCCAGCCTTTTCAGCAGCCTTTATCATGCGATCTATTCGCCGGGTCGTGATCTCAAGTGGTTTTTCACAAAGAACGTGAACTCCCTTTCGCACTGCTTTAAGTGCCACGTCAAGGTGGGCACCAGAAGGAGTTGCAATTGTTACTACGTCAGGCTTTTCCCGACGAATCATGCGCGATGGATCTGGGTACCAGGAACAACCATGTTGTTCAGCAAAGTGCAACCCTTTTTCTTCTGTACGACAACAGGCAGAAACAAGTTCTACGGAGGGTATGTCAGCTAGGGCGCGGGCATGTATCTCAGCTATCGCGCCAATACCAATAATGGCAACGCGCACGGTGAAACTCCTTTGGTATGAATGATGGTATGTATTCTCATAATTGCTTCTTAACTGTTGTGAAACGATGAATACTTGTCAACCATTTATTTTGGCCAGTAGTTTGGCAAATTAGGAGTAATCAACAAAAGACTCGTGAATATGTCTTGCTACTGGCCAGCGGCATTCGTAGCGACTGCCTGCCTTTGGGCAGCACGGTCCGCTGGAAAGCGACCCACCTGTTCGTGTGCCGGTGGCACCAATGAAGTTAAAATGGAATGGTGTTTGGTTTGGATGGCACGATGGTGGCGGAATAATCGGGCAAAAGATTCAAGATTATCCGTACTGATAAAGGTTGTCAGATTGAGGATGCCAATCTGACATCGCATCACTACGACGGGGCGCACGTTCGTTGAGAATTAATGCAGCAGTTGCAACTGATAATACTCAAAATAATTAAGCCTATGAAAACAGTAGTACGACTGAGAAGTAGCCGTAAGTGAATGTTTCGATAAAGATCTTTTTACCGAGAGAGGTCTTCCCTCGTACTTTTATTTCATTGGGTATCGGCGTGCTCAGGCTTTCTGCGTGAAAAATGAGTAAAAATGTCATGCTTAGTTTCAGTTTTGCTGCTTGAATAGCGTCCAGATAGGGGCGCCTTCTTACGGGCTGCAGAAGGGGGCAAACTAGAAGGAGTGTAGTCGTTTCAAAATCGGATTTAACATCAACAATTTCAACGGTTCCCTATGGCGTCTTCTCTCCCGGCTTCTCCGGTTAAATTATTGAAACATTTAGATGCGCAGGTTGTATTGGTAGCTTCAGGAGGTGGCACGCAGGTTATTCCACAACTGCTGGCTCAGGGTGGGGCTAGTGATGTCATGCTCGAAGCCCTTGTGCCGTATGCAAAGTCAGCTGTCACAGAATTCTTAGGTAGTGATCCTTTGGCCTACTGCAGCGACCAGACAGCGAGGCAACTGGCAGTTGCTGGCTGGCAGCGCAGTATCAAACTTTCTAATCAGGGTCGAAACAATGTGGGTGTCGCCGTAACAGCGAGCCTGCGATCAGAGAAGCCCAAAATGGGTCAGCACAGGGTACATGTAGCAGTGCACCGGGTTCAAGGAACATGTACTGCTGCGTTACGACTGATAAAGAATGCAAGGAGCAGATTAGAGGAAGAATACATTGCGGCATTGCTATGTCTGGATGCCTTGGTGAGTGCTATTACAGAAAAGACAGATCACCCGTGGCGAAAGCAGTTGGAAACACTCCTTTCACCAGAGGAAGAAATTGTTCGCGACGAATACAAGCCACCAGTTGGTTGGCAAAACCTATTTGGTTCTGTAGAAGTCGCGATGCCAATTGAAATGACCGGTGGAACTCCGATGCCTACGCTTTCTAGGCAAATGAACAATCGACTTATTTTTAGTGGATCATTCGCGCCACTTCATGAGGGCCATCTTGCGATGGCCGGCATTGCTGAGGAAATTGCAGAACGGCCCGTCGAATGGGAATTGTCTGTGACGAATGTGGATAAGCCGATGTTGGACTATATCGAGGTCTCACGAAGAGTAGAGCAATTCAAAGGGAAGACGCTTTGGCTTTCACGGGCCGCAACTTTTATCGAAAAGGTGCATGTTTTCCCACGTTCAACATTTGTGATGGGAGCGGATACGTACGTCCGCCTCATAGATTCAAGATATTATCATGGTTCACGAAAACGACTGAATGATGCAGTGCGAACCATTTGTCGCCAGTCCCGCGGGTTAATTGTTTTTGGTCGAATGTACGACAAGGAATACCAAAACCCAGCCACTTTTGATGTGCCGCAAGCACTTAGAGAAATCACATATTTTGTCTCGGAACGAGAGTTTCGGATGGATGTCTCCAGTAGTGGTATTAGAGCGAACAAAATGTAAGCAGTAGGAGCAGCCTGTTGTCTACGAGTGAACAATTTTTGCTAGACCCGCACCGAGGCGATCAAGCGTGAGGCTGTGATCTTTACGGCCTATGTGCACCCGTATCAGGCTTACTTCAGTTTCGTTCGATAAAGATTCTGATAATGCGATATCAAACTCGCCCTCGGTACGAACTTCATATCCTTTGCCACCGCCCAATACCTGAGGAAGCATCTGGTATTGCCAGGTGTTGATGTTATTAAACATTCCTTCATGAATAAGTCGTTCCGTTCCGTAGCCGCCATTATCCAGAACAATTATTGTTGCTGCCAATTGATGCTTGATAATGGTTGATAGTTCCATGCCAGTCATTTGAAAAGCACCGTCGCCGACTAGGGCAATAGTCTTCAGGTCAGGCCGAGCCATTTTGGCACCAACCGCTGCTGGTACCGCAAAACCCATTGAGGTGTAATACGCAGGTGAAAGGAATTCTGTTTGGCCACGAATGACGAGTTCGCTTGATGCAAATAAAGCATCACCAACATCAGCAATGACAATTGTTTCATCGTCGAGTGACTCATCGAGCCTTCTCACGAGACGAGTTGTGGTGATCGGCCTATCTTCGTCGAGCACGAATGGCCCTCGTGCGACTGCAGGTCCGGGAGGGAGGATTTGTTTTTGAGCTTTCGGGCGTGATGCAGCTAGGCCATGGATGAAGTCTTCGAGGAGTACATTATGGAAATGATGGTGACTTATTCGTAATTCTTCACTCGTGGCTAAAATGCTATTTGTGAGATTGATCTTTGCAGTAAAGATGCCGAGATTCACATCCGTAAGCATTGTTCCAAGTAGGATGACGCAATCGCTCTGCTCTACGTAAGAAGAGATTTCTTCCCTGCCCATTGCACCTTCATAGAGTCCCAGGTAAAGAGGGTGTACCTCACTGATAACACTTTTGGCTAACATGGATGCCGTTATTGGAATTCCAGATGCATTTGCAAGGGCAAGCGTTTCTGCTTGAAGTCCATAACGGTGGAGTTCGACTCCGGCGACAATAACTGGTTGTTTTGCCTTTTCGATCCGTGCCGTGGCTTCTTGGATTGCTTCGGCAAGTGCTGCGGGGTCACTTTCGACCGGGGTCGGCTTGAAATCTCTTGGATGCTCAGGAACCACGTCAACCATATCCCGTGGAACTTCGATATACACTGGACGCTTAAAGCGATGAGCCATGTCCAACGCATAATCGATATCTCGAAATGCGGTTGTTTGGTCATTCAGCTCAAGGCTCACGGCACAAAGCTTGTCAAAGACATCAAGTTGGGTGCTCCAGTCACGAACACGATGATGGAGTAATGGATTGTTAATCCGTTCCTTCAGCCCAGTTGCCCCTGAAATGACAATGACAGGACTTTGTTCGGCATATGCACCTGCTATTGAATTTGCGAGGCTTAATCCTCCAACGCCATACGTCACGCAAACGGCTCCCATTCCATGAACTCGAGCATAGGCATCAGCTGCAAAGCCGGCACAATCTTCTCTTGTACAACTAACGAGTGCGATTTCACTGTGCTCAAGCATGCTGTAGAGAGTGAGAACATAATCTCCTGGCAGCCCAAACACGTGCTGGATGCCGTAGTCGGCGAGTCGGCTAATTAAATACTGTCCGATGGACAGGCCTTCGGAAGCAGGGACGCGGTCCATAACGGGTCGCCTGCCAGTACGAATCTTGCGGAGTGCCGGAGTTTGTGGTTTTGATACAGAGGAAGAGTTCGAATTATTCTTGTGCGCAGGCATAGTGGCAAACCCTCAAATGAAAGGATCATCCCCTTAGAGAGAACAATAGTCTATTCAATGAAGAAATTTTACTCATCTGTATGTGAGGAATTCTGCCTATGCCTTTTTTGCCATGTGACAAGAAGCACGAGCCAGAATCCAAGAAATGCTGCCATGCAGCCGAGAACGATCAAAGGACGCCTAGGATCATGGTTTAAAGAATAGGCACCTATGGCCTGTGCAATTCCCCAGACAGTAAGGCCTCCGACGATCCAGCGTATGAGAATTTTTGATCCTGGAGGATTGGATCGGGGTATTTTGCTTGTATCGGAATGATTTGGAGAGGTGTCAGCCATTATTTAAAATTGTTGTCTTCATGGTGAAGGTAGTCAGGACGAACCGCACACGAGACCGATTTCTAATGAACAGGTTTCTAATGAATAGTGTACCTGTCTGCCGTGATGCGTTTATGGCGAGCAGTGGTGCAATAAGGGCCAGTTTCCAAAAAAAAGGCCCCCGGAAAGGCTTAGGTCCCAGGGGGGCGGAGAACCTGAGCCATTTCCGGGAGCGATTGGTCCTTTAGGAATGCGTATTCAAACCGGTTTCAATCATCGATACGAACACGTAGTTCAGACATAAATTGTGATTCCTCTCGGCAATTCCATCTTCATTCCAGATGGCAGGACGGTAATTAGGCACCGTTTCATGGGTCAAGAGTGATTTTTGTTGATGCAGCTATTGGCTGTGAAGGATTGGAGCGAAGGTAATTCGCAAAAATATTACGATCTTCTGGTATCCGTTTACAATGGAGCAAATTCGAAAGAAACGTATCTGTTCAATTAAAGGATATTCCCTATGTCACCTAGTCAGCCAATCATATCCCCTCACTCCATCATCCCTGATTCAGGTAGCCCCCCTACGCAAAGTGCCTGGCAGGCTGCTTTCGACAAGGCTCTTCCTTACGAAGCATTCCTCCAACACCATGCAACTTCTGAGCAGCGGGCAAGATGGGAATCCTCTCGGTCACAAATATGTCTCGCACCAGAGCATGAAAAAGTTCTCAAAGACTTTGTTCGGAAAATGCCAGTCATGGTTTTAGCCGGAGCCTGGTGTGGTGACTGTGTAAGCCAGTGTCCTATCTTTTTGCACTTTTCAGATATCGCATCGTGTATTGACCTGCGATTTTTAGATCGTGACGCACAGCCTGAAATAGCTGCCCATCTAACTGTTTGTGGTGGACAGCGAGTGCCTGTTGCACTTTTTTTAAGCGAAGACTTCTTTCCAATAGTCACGCACGGTGACCGAACTCTGTCAGCATATCGGCTTGCAATGGCCCAGCACGCTGGGGCGAGCTGCTCAACAGGAATTGTTCCTCCGAGCAACGAATCTCTCCAGGCAGTAGTGGGCGACTGGCTCGATGTCTTTGAGCGAGTTCAACTTATTCTCAGGTTGTCTGGTCGTTTACGAAAAATTCATGGTGATTGAGTATGAAGTCTGAAAACCAGAGGAAATCATGACAAGCCGCGAACGTTGGACGGTGTACCCGCTTCTCTTTCTTGCAATCGGACTGGCAATGCGTCCTGGGGAAGAGTCACAGCTGGAAATACAAACCGAGTTGCTCTCATCTTCTACGATTCGGTGCCGTGAGATTCTTATTGAATCTGATGATGGAACTGTGTTGTTACACATGGGTCGAGTGGTAGATGGTGGTGGTGGTCGTATCGAAGTGAAGAATGCAGCCGGCGAAAACACTGTGGCTATAGGAACACGGCCAGACGAGGCTTTGGGAAGAATTGAATTCTTTGACCCCGAAGGCCGGCTAAGGACTGTTCTGGACGGACTCGATGACGAATGATTTTTTAAAAGCAAATTCTGCTTGATCTAATCAACCGCTCGGATCACCCTCTTGCAGAGGTGCTGAACGTGAAACCAGTACGCCCGGAGGGATTCGAACCCCCAACCCTCGGTTCCGAAGACCGATGCTCTATCCAATTGAGCTACGGACGCGCAGACCACAGTGTACCAACCGTTGTCTCGATCTGCGATGGGCTAGCCCAGAGTTTCAAGACTGACTCCGTTTGGCATCGTTTTGGGGGTTAAGTTGACCGAACCCGATTTGTGGGACACTATACATATTCGTCAATTCCCATCGGCTTTACGGGGTCGTGTACTCACTTTCCAATCGCACTTTTTTGCCATGTCTAATGTTACTCTTCGAGTGCTTCACGGTGCTGATCGAGGAAAGGTTTACGATGAAGTTTCTACGCCGGTAACAATAGGCCGGGAAGAAGGGAATACAATCCAGCTGAATGACGAGCGAATCAGTCGGTATCATTTGAAACTCCAAGCTGATCACTCAAAGATCGTTTTGACAGATCTGGACAGCACGAACGGAACCAAGGTCAATGGCGAAGAGATTCATGTTCGTATTGTGCGAGATGGTGACATGATAGCCCTCGGGCGATCGGTCTTATTGATGGGGTCGCACAGTGATATAGATCGGCGAATAGCTGATATCGCCTCAAAAATGCCAGCAAACGAACAAGACCGTGCCCGTGCCATGCAAGAGCGGCTTGAACGTGCCTCGAAGCATCAATCAGATATCATTGAGGACCTTGGTGATGCAAAGCTGCCCCTCCTTCCCGGTGGCCCGCCCCCGATGCCCGAACAGTTGAGTCCTGCTCAGTCTGCGGAGTTAAGTGAGCTCCTTGATTATGCCCAGGCCATACTACGAGAGACGATGGAAGGGGCCGTGATGCGTCCGGGGCATGAAAAGGTTGAAATAGATTTTGCACCGTGGCAGGGCCTGCTTGACTTACAGGCAAGCCTTGCGGAAATGTTAAGGCAGATAGGTGAACCTTCGTCGGACTGAGTGATGTTTTAGGAATACGTAAATATAGTTACCCCCTTCGCGACGCCCATGGAAGAGCACGCTGATGGCAGCAAATACATCCAAATCATTCGCCCATCTCCACTGTCACAGCCATTACAGTTTGCTTGATGGTGCGAGTTCTATTGATCGGCTTGTTCATCGTGCGAGTGAACTAGGGATGAATTCCTTGGCGCTTACTGACCATGGAAACCTGCACGGAGCCCTTGAGTTTTACAGCAAGGCAAAAAATGTTGGCTTAAACCCAATCATTGGGTACGAGGCATACATTGCACCCGGAAGCCGTTTTCAAAAAGATGCAGGCAGTCAAAAAGAGGCGAGTTATCACTTAACGTTACTGGCTCAGAATCAGACTGGTTTTGCAAACCTTTTAAAACTTGCAACTAAGGCGTCGCTCGAAGGATTTTATTTTAAGCCGAGAATTGATCGCGAGATTCTTGCAGCTCATTCAGAAGGCCTGGTCTGTCTTTCAGGTTGTCTTTCCAGTGAGTTTAGTCGTGCACTTATCGGATCTTCTCGTGAGCAAAACGAGTCACTTAATCAGGGGCGTCAGGTAGCAAGTTGGTTTCAAAAGATTTTTGGTGATCGTTATTTCATTGAGGTTCAAGACAATGGATTGGATTTGCAGCGGCAGGTCACTGCAGCCGCAATTGATCTTTCAAATGAAATGGGCATTCCACCCGTTGCTACCTGTGACTGCCATTACGTGAATCGTGAAGATGCTGAAGCTCAAGATATTCTGCTTTGTGTCAACACAGGTCGGTTTCGAAATGACGCTTCACGCATGAGGATGGATACAACAGAGTTTTATCTAAAAAGTCCTTCCGAAATGTATGAAGCGTTCTCGGATCAGGACAGGCAATGGGTAAATGGTGCCGTTGGGAGGAGTCAGGAGATTGCCGATTCCGTCTCTATAGAACTTGAGCTTGGGAAGCGTCATTTTCCTGGCTTTGATCTTCCGTCAGGAACAACAGCAGCGGATGAGCTGAGGCGACTCTGTTTAGAGGGCCTACGGTCTCGCTATGCACCGGTGGAAAAGCGATGGCTCGATGGGCCGGGCGGCGATCTTCATGCCGACGTCTTAGCTCGTTTGGATCGAGAACTCGATGTTATCAATACGCTGGGGTTCGCGAGCTATTTTCTGATTTGCTGGGACTTTGTTCGTCATGCCCGAGAGAGAGGGATTCCCGCTTCAGCAAGAGGAAGTGGCGTCGGTTCACTTGTCGCTTATTCGCTTTACCTCTCTCATGTATGTCCGCTGGAGTACGACTTGCTCTTTGAGCGTTTTCTAGACGTGAGTCGTCTTGAAGCTCCTGATATTGATATCGACTTTTGCAAGGAGAGACGCAGTGAAGTCATTGACTATGTCAAAGAAAAGTATGGAGAAGCTAACGTTGCACAGATAGGAACATTCGGAACCCTCGCTGCTCGAGCAGCTATTCGAGACGTTGGTCGGGCGTTAGCTATATCCATATCCCAAGTCGATAAGATTGTCTCTCTTGTGCCAGATCAGCTTGGTATTTCACTTGCAGAGGCAACTGTTCCGGGTTCACAGTTAGCTGATGCATGTGATGCTGATGCCCAAGTTCAGGAACTCGTGGATTTGGCTAGTCGGATTGAGGGGCTTGCCAGAAATGTCGGTACGCATGCTGCGGCAGTTGTCATTGCAGATCAGCCTTTGTCGGAATATGTGCCACTTCAAAGAGTTACCGGAAAAGAAGAAGTCATTACGCAATGGTCAATGGGTGATGTTGAGCGGGCCGGATTGATGAAGATGGACTTTCTCGGCCTTCGTTACCTTACGATTGTTACCAAGACTCTTGAGATTATTGATCGAACGCGTGAGGAAAAGCTGGACCCATTAGCGTTTCCTCTGGATGATGCTGACACTTTTGCTCTTCTTTGTCGTGGTGAGACCAAGGGTGTCTTTCAATTAGAGAGTGGTGGTATTCGCGATCTCCTTCAGCGGATGAAGCCAGACCACTTTCTGGACATTGTTGCAGTGAATGCGCTCTATCGGCCTGGCCCTCTCGAAGGTGGTATGGTTGATGATTATGTTGCAGTTAAGCACGGGCGGCAGCAGGCAGAGTACCCACATCCGGTCATGAAAGACGTTCTTGAAGAAACCCATGGCGTCATGGTCTACCAAGAGCAGGTCATGCGAATTCTTGAGCGTCTCGGTGGTATTGAGTTGTCCAGCGCCTACACATGCATCAAGGCTATTAGCAAGAAGAAGCATGAGACAATTGCGGCCTTTCGCGAGCAGTTTATTGTGGGGGCCGAGGAGAAAGGTCTTTCAAAAACTGAAGCATCGAATCTTTTTGGTCTGATTGAGAAATTTGCTGGGTATGGATTTAATAAAAGCCATTCCACGGCTTATGCATTGCTTGCCTGGCAAACGGCGTACCTCAAAACGCACTATCCAACCGAGTTCATGGCGGCCTTGCTCACGGGTGATATTCCGGGTCGAAACTTCAAAAAGAAGGATTCGGTCGTGGAGCACCTCGAAGATTGTCGGAGAATGGGAATCATTGTTGAGCCACCAGAAGTGAATGCCTCTGAAGCTGAGTTTGCAGCTCACAACGGTGCTATTCTCTTTGGTCTTTGTGCCATCAAAGGGTGCGGAAAGCAGGCAGCAGAGGCGATTGTTCAGGAGCGGAATCTCCACGGTAGGTATCGTGATCTTTTTGATCTTTGTGGAAGAGTCGATAGTTCTGTAGTGAACAAGACCGCTCTCGAGAACTTGACGAAGGCAGGAGCATTAGACTGTCTGCTTGGTGAACATGAACATCGTGGGGCGTTATTTGCTGGCATTGAACGGGCTGTTGCTGCTGGTGCTGCCAGACTAGCTGACCGCCGCAGCGGGCAGAAGAATTTATTTGCAGCGTTTGAAGACTCGGAGCCAGAAGAGGAGCCAGCTGCTGTTCTTCCAGATGTTCCCCCGCTCACCGATCTTGAGATGCGATCCTTTGAGAAGGAGGTATTGGGATACTACGTGCACAGCCATCCATTGGCTGAATACAAGTCAATATTACAAACGGTCTCTACGCATGGTTCATTGGATGTAGGCAATGCTCAGCCGCGGGCTGAGGTGGTAATGGGAGGTCTAATTGGTTCACTGAAGTTGTCGAACACAAAGCAGCCAAGGCCTGGGTCAACGGTTACTCGTTACGGCATGTTTGATCTCGAAGATATGCAGGGCCTCGTTAGAAGTATCTGTTGGCCTGAAGAGTACGCTAGGCTTAGTGACTTTCTTACACAAGATGCGGTTGTAGTTGTGTCCGGAACCGTTGATCGACGGTCAGGAAGTGAGGAAACAAATCTTGTTATTAATGACGTCATTCCGATCTCGAGCATCTGGAGTCGCCCGATCAAATGTATGCATCTCAAAATATCTGAAGGAAAACATGACAGCGTAGTGCTTGATCGTCTTAAAGAATTGCTTGCCCGGCATGTAGGTGAGGCGCCAGTTCGAATGATCATTGAATTGCTCAATGGAAGTCGAGCATCGCTCGATATAGATGGTCAGAAAGTGAAGTGGTCGGGGGAATTGCTTGATGAAAT